>NZ_JAUOQO010000001.1:0-426456 GCF_030547725.1 Staphylococcus pasteuri
CTAACTCATTTCATTCGTTCTTTTCGGTTCGCCTTAGCTTCGCTAATGCATAAGTGGCTCTAACTCATTTCATTCGTTCTTTTCGGTTCGCCTTAGCTTCGCTAATGCATAAGTGGCTCTAACTCATTTCATTCGTAAGAGCCACTAAAAAAAGGGATCGATATCAAAATTGATACCGATCCCTTAAAAATCATGCCCCCACAACACAATTTTTTTTAATTAAACTTTATTTAATGTCTATCAACAATTAATCTTCTGCTCTTGATTTTGCAGCTGATGCATCAGCTTTCTTCTTACTTTGTAAGAAGAAACTTAAAATAAGTGCTAGTATACTTAGCATAGTTGCAATAACGAAAGCGTCATTTATGCCTTCAACAGAAGCTAATTTATTTATAAATTGCAATACTACTTTCATTGCACCTTGTTCTCCACCATACTGTTGAGCCAATTCACGCATATGGTCTTGAACAATTGGATTTGTTTTATCTAATTCTGTGCCAAATGCGGCAACATGATTAGTTGTTTGTGTTGTCATTACTGTAACAAGAATCGCAGTACCGATAGAACCTGCTAATTGTCTCATAGTATTTACAAAGGCATTACCATGAGAAATTAATCGACCTGGTAAAGCGTTCAAACCTGCAGTCATGATAGGCATCATAATAAATGCCATACCAAATGAACGCAACACATAAATACCCATGATTGAGAAATATGGTGTATCCATATTTAACTTAGTTAATTCCCAAGTTGCATAAGACATTATAGCAATACCAAAAATAGCTAATGGTTTAATACCAATAGTATCTAGTAATTTACCTGCAACAGGACCAAGTACACCCATTACTAAGGCACCCGGAAGCATTAATAGGCCTGAATCTAACGCGGAGAATCCACGTAAATTTTGTAAGTAGATAGGTAATAAAATCATACCACCATATAAACTCATCATAACAATCATATTAATAACTGTTGTTAAAGTATATGTTGGGTATTTCAATACTGTTAAGTTTAACATTGGTGCTTTCATTCTTAATTCTTTAATAACGAATAAAATAATGAATATAACACCAATCACAAACATTGTAACGATTTCAGTTGAACCCCAACCTTTATTACCAGCTTCAGAGAAACCGTATAATAAAGCACCGAAACCAATAGTACTGTAAATAATTCCTGGTACATCGGCTTTAGGGTTTGTGGTTCTTTGATAAAGTCTAAACCAGAAATAACCTACTATGATAGCTATTAATCCGATAAAGAACATACCATAGAACATTATATTCCAATGATAATTTTGAACAATATAACCTGATAACGTTGGGCCAATAGCTGGAGCTAATATCATAGCCACACCCATAATACCCATTGCCGTACCACGTTTTTCTGGTGGGAAGATTGTAACAATAACATTAGAACCTAAAGGCATTAAAATACCGGCACCAATGGCTTGTAATACACGTCCTACCATCATAATAGGGAAATTCATTGAAATAGCACAAATCAATGATCCGATAGTAAATAATACAAGACCTATAAGGAATAACTTTCTATAAGAATATTTATTAAATAGAAAAGCACTTATCGGTATTAAAATACCATTTACTAACATAAATCCTGTCATTAACCATTGTCCAGTTGATGCAGAGATATTAAATTCAGTATTGATTTTAGGTAGTGCAACGTTTAATAATGTTTGATTTAAAATAGCAATAAACATACCAAATAACATTGCAGCTAAGATTTTACCTCTAGTGATACCTTTACCAAAGATAAAATCACTATGTTGTTTCTTGATTTTTTCATTAACTCTGCCCTCTTCTGAGTCAGGGTTAATTGGGTTATGCACTTCGTCATTAACATTTTCAGTTTCTTCTCTATCAGTATGTTTACGAGAAGAATCTTCTGAACGACGTAGTCTATCTTGCTCATGTACATTTTTGTTGTCATCTTCCGATTCGTTTATTGATTCGAAATGATGTTTTCTTTTATCATCTTCTACATGATTTGAAGTCGAACTATAATCATTAGGAGATGTTGTACGTGACTCAGATTGTTTGTCTAAATCACTTGCTTTAAATTTAGATTGATATGATTGACTCTCAGAACCTTTTGTTGAGCGTTGTTCCACTTTTTGGTTTTTAGACTTTTTCTTACTTTTTGAAATAAAGAAATTAATCAAACCAAGAAGTATGAGCGCGATTATAATATAAACAATAATGAAGGTCGCTGTCATTTAATGACCCCCTTAATTTTTATGAATTTTGACTTCAGCGTTCATACCTGGAACAACATTTTTAGATGGTTCAGAATCTAGAGAAATTTTAACTGGTACAACTTGTGATACTTTAGTGTAATTACCATCACTATTTGATGAAGGCATTAATGAGAAGCTATTTGCTGTAGCATCACCAATTTGTTCTACTTTACCACTTACAGTTGCTTTTTGACCGTCGATATCAATATCTACGTCATTTCCTTTTTCAATATCAGCAACATCTTTTTCATCAACGTTGGCAGTAACATATAAATCATCTAAATTATACGCATAAGCGATTGGGTTCCCAGCTTGAGCCATTGAACCTTCCATACCATCTGTTTTTACGATTGTGCCGTCTTTAGGCATTTTGATGCTCATTGTTTTAGATTGTCCGTCTTGACCTTGTCCAACTACTTCGGCTACTTTATCACCTTTTTTAAGTTTTTCGCCTTGTTTAGCATCAAATGACTTAATTTCACCTGCTGTTGGGCTTGCTATTTTCATTTGATCGCCATCTACTTTGGCGTTATCAGTACTAACATAGCTTGTTGCATTGTTCCAGAAGTAAAAACCTAATACTCCGATAACAATTAATACTATGATAGTAATGATATTAATTAATACCATTTTCTTCATATATACTTCCTCCTATTTGCTTTTAAAATTCACTTTATCTATTATAGTTACATAAACATAAAAAAAACACCGACACTTTAAAAAAATGTGTCGGTTATATGAACAAAGGTGAATACTAATGAAAAGAAAAGCAAAATTTAAAATTATACAAAGCATGATTAATCTATTAGACGAGTACCCCTTTGAAGATATTACTATTAAAATGATTTGCGCTTATAGCGGAGTTAATAGATCAACTTTTTACGATAATTATAAAGATAAATATGATTTACTGGAAAAAATTCAAAACTATCATCTATCTAAATATACAAAATTACTTACAGCTTTATATAATAATTTTGAAAGTGTAAGAGTAGATACAAGTAAATTATATAAATTTTTCTTAATCGTAGCGAAATATATAAAACGTAAAGAAGCGTTTTATCGTGCTGTTTTCATTACTTATCCAAATAAAGGACTAGCACTTGAGTATTTTCAAGCTACAAAAGAAACGTATGAACATGTTATTAATGATTATCCAAATTCAATTCGCAATAAGTCATTATTTATCACTTACTCAATTGGTGGAGAAATTGGTGTCATATTCTATTGGCTACGTAACGGGTGCCAAGAATCACCAGAAGAAATTGCTGAAAATTTACTAGCAAACACAGTTAAACTACAGCGATAATTATATTTTGTAAATGATGAAAAGCAACCAAAGTGATTGTATTAATCACTTTGGTTGCTTAATTGTAACGATGTATTTTTGAATTAAGTAATTGTAATATAATCAAAATAACAGCCGTTGAACTAATAATCGTTACATATGGTATTACATTATGCTCACCCATAACATTAACTAATGAAGACATAACGCCGCCTAATAAAAATTGAACTAATCCTAATAAACTCGATGCACTACCCCTACCTCGTGTACTTTCATCCATAGCAATTGAAAAACCTAAACTTGCCACTGCTGTTACAGGAGAAACTAGTATAATAAATCCAATCACTAAAATCCAAAAACTCATATGATTTAACAAAGTAAAGATAACTAAAACTACACCAAATATTTGGATAAAGGTCACTATTTTTAATAAACGTTGTCTATCCACATAGTCTACAAGAAAGCCTACTAACTGACTTGAAATAATTAATGTAATACCTATACCGGCAAACATAATACTGAATTGTAAAGCTGACATGTGATAGATTTTTTGAACTATAAATGGCGAAGCTGAAATATAGGTAAATAACATAATAAAAGAAAAACCTTGAATTGCCATTGGTAGTACAAACTTAGGTGTAAATAATAAATGCTTAAAGTTTTTAAACATTTCTCTAATACCATTACTATCTTTTTCATCTTCTTGTAAAGACTCTGGCACTTTCGTTAATGTACCGATGACCATTAATACACCAAATACAGTTAAAATAATAAATACCATTCTCCATACCGCAAAGCTTAATATAACGCCACCAATAGCAGGCGCAATAACTGGTGCAACACCATTAACTAACATAAGTAAAGATAAAAATTTAGTTAATTCTTTACCTTTATACATATCACTAGCAATCGCTCTCGAAATAACAGATGCCGCTCCACCAGTTAGTCCTTGTATAAACCGTAAAGCTATCATCACTTGTATATTCGTAACGAAGACAATACCTAAACTTGCAATAGTATAAATAAGCATTGATATCCATAATGGTTTCCTTCTACCAATAGAATCTGATATAGGCCCAGCAAACAAATTACCTAATGCTAATCCAATCATGAATAGAGATAATGTTAATTGAGCATTTGAAGTTGTTGTATGAAAGTCATTTTGTATATCTGGCAACCCAGGTAAAAACATATCTATAGATAATGCGCCTATTGCAGTAAGTGCTCCTAAGATGATTACAAATATAAGAGATTGTGATTTTGCTCGTTCTTTACTATTCATTTTTTGAAACCACCTTATTTTTATTTTTAATAATAAAAGTTCTAATATTATATGATATAGAAATATTTAACATATGAGATTTTGATAATTAAAAAATGAGACGTAGGACAATGTCCATAAATGTAAATGAACTTCATTGTACTACGTCTATTTCTCTAATCTGTTTCTTTAATTAAGTTAAAGTCATTCCCACTAGAAGCTTGCTCTAACTCATACTCTTTATTAACATACTGACCATTTTCATCGATATGTTGTACAGTTGTTAATATTTTATCTCCACTTTTGCTAGCACTCAATACTTGTGGTGATTGTAATGATACAAGTTGTTGATTACTAATACTATTTTTCATTTTGTCATACATTGAAGAATTCTTTTTAAAATAACTTGATATTAAATCAAAGTTACTTTGATTTTTGGCTGAAGTTAAAGCCATAGAATAACCACTAAAGAATTGTGTGAGTTTGTTCTTCAAACTATTTTCTTCTTTTTCTTTTTTAGTCACATATTTACTTATTTCATCACTATCAAAATCTAAAGTAACTGACGTATTATCTTTTAAGTTAGACGCTTTAATTGTCTTAGTTTCAGATTCAAATGTTTTACCTTTCGCCTTACCTTGAGCTGAAATTGTTATATCTTTATTTTTAGGATAAGGACCGAATTCTTTAGAATTTGAATATGACATTGTACGATCATTAATGATTACTTTTTTCGATTTACTTGTCAGTTTCGTTGCACCTTTTAATTTGATATTTAAATGTGCTTCTTCAAAGTTTTCGTTAACATCTACAGTTTCACTATTACTATTCTTGAAATTAAAATCAAGTGTACCTGTAAATACGCCATTTTTTGTTTCTTTAGTTGCGTCTATGTGATAATTACCAGGAATAAAATAACCTAATGGTGTTGTTTTATTTGCATCTGCAATGACTGTTTTACGTTTACCACCTGATTTAAATTCATATTTAGTATCCACTTTAGGTTTAACGATAGGTTGTTTTGTAGGTGCATTAAAACTCATATTATCAAAAATAAAATATCGTCTTCCGTTTTTACTTACACGTAAAATATCTTGCCCATCTTTAGTTTGGATATACGATGCAACACTTGAATCGCTTTTGTTTAATTTATCAACCGTATTTCTAACATCTTTAACAAAATGCTTCATGCCCACTTCTTTTTTAATATATTTGATGTACGCAGCCGCTTCATCAGGATCTACCTTTTTGTCTTTCGTACCTAGTAAAGTTGCTACCTTTTGATTATCATCGTTATCAATTGCATTCACTAAAATTTTAGCTTGAGCATTGGGTGAGTTATAATTTTTTAGAAGGAAAAATAAAATGACTAATAATATGATGATAAAAAATATAATTGCCACTGGCACAATTTTACGAAGTTTAATATTCGATGATTGAGCAGTTGATTTGTTAGTTCTATCTTTTCGTTTAATATTGTTATTTTTACTACTTTTCTGATTTATTTCTTTTTTTAATGACTGGCCGCAATTATGACAAGTGTGCTCATCATTCCCAACAGAGACGCCACACTGAGGGCACTGTTTCATCGTATCACCTCTATTCACTTTCCAAACTTACTACCGTTTATAAATAGTTATATCACTATATTTATATCAAGGGGTTTAATTACTTATGCATTATTTTTAATATTTTAAATAAATAAATCTTTAATTTTACAGATAGATTCATTATATGACTAAATGAATAACAGTAACATACGTATTTAGTCTTATGTCCAATGTATATACAAATTATATTCCTAATTCTTCTATTGTGTATAGTCTTTATTTAATAATTTTTAAGATAGTTTAGAACTATAATTCGTCATTCTATGATTAATAATATCTAAAACATGTCTTACTTGTTCTAAATCTTCAGTAGAAAAATCGTTTGTAAAGTCATGAGCAATACTATTAATCAAAGCTTTACGCTCTTTTATATATGATTTTCCGTTATCGGATAACGTAATAAATTTGAGTCTTTGATCTATATTAGCGTTAGGTTTTTCTAAAATAACTAAACCTGCATCTAGCAATTTACTAATTCTTCTACTCACTGCTGCTTTATTAACGCCTTGCTTCTCCGTAATTTGACTAATAGTCATGGATTCGTTACTAAGCATCGTTAATACATTAGATTGTTCTAAAGAAATGCCATATTCATTTTACAAATCTTTCAATAATTTAGCCGTTAAAGTATTTACATTATTGATAAATGTTTCTAAAAATGCAATATGATCTTCTAATTGTCTAATCATATGTATCTCCTCAAACACGCGTAGATTTATATAAAATATTTATTTTTCATCTTATAAATGATATCAAGAAAAATTATAAAATGAAACCTTAAAAACAGTTTTAACTCAATATCTTTTAAGTTGCTTATTTAACCCTTATCAACTACATTTATATATACATATATGATAGAGGTGGCCCTTTCATGATTTCATTGCTTTTCGCTTTATTAATTTTAATAATATTAATTTCTTTATTTTTTAACCAATTTATAACTTTAAGTATAACTGGATTTATTTCTACTATTATATTAGGTTTTATAACTCTAATTTACCATCTGATTAGTTATTCAATACCTTATGAACTAATAGCAATAATGATAATGATATTTATGTATATCATATTAAAGCATGTCTCTATCTTTCGTAATAAACAAGGGCGTCGTTTTATTAAGCAAATGACTTTAAGTGTAGTTCGTTTAATCCTATTTATAATCGCATGTTTCTACATTAGCACTTGTCCTATTCTAATATTGAATGGCATTACACTATGGCTTAGTTTCATTGGTTTGTCTACTTTATTTGCTTTCTTTTGCTATGTCTTTTGGTCTTCTGCATATGGTTCAACTCATTTTCAAAAACCAATCGATTTAATCATTATTTTAGGGGCAGGTATTTTTACTGAAGAAGTTACACCTATGCTTAAAGAACGTTTAGATCGAGCATATGATATTTACCGACAGTTCGTTAATTCTCCTATGATTTTAGTTTCTGGTGGCCAAGGTCCAGATGAGCCTATTACAGAAGCTTTAGCGATGCAGCGCTATTTAATTCATCGAGGTGTACCAAAAGAACATATATTATTGGAACAACAATCAACAAATACAAACACTAACTTTATATATTCGAAAGAAATAATTAGAAAACATTTCAATATTGAACCCAAAATACTATGTGTAACTAGTCAATTTCATATTTTAAGAGCACTTAAATTAGCTAAAAATCATGATATTCATGCCTATGGTATTGGCAGTCATACACCATACCATTTTTTCCATATTGCGTTAATCAGAGACTTTTTAGGTGTAATGTACCAGTATCGTCTTTTACTAACCGTATACTTTGCACTATCTTTTTGGTTAAGTATTATCATTTTATGGCTTAAATAAAAAGAGGCAGCATACATTCTATGTGAATGCGTTACTGCCTCTATTTTTATATTAATTTTTTATTAGACCATCTTCTAAGTAAATAACTTTATCTGCATATTCAAACAATCGTTGATCATGTGTCACCATAATCCCACACATTTGATTGTTTGAAATTTCATTTTTTATCATTTTTACAACAGATAGCGCTCTTTTAGCATCTAAACTTGCTGTTGGTTCATCAGCTAATAACACTTTAGGATTATTCATTAGTGCTCTCATAATAGCTACTCTTTGTTTTTCTCCACCTGATAACATATGTGGATAAGCATTCATTCTTTCATACAATCCTATATCACTTAATAATTTTTCTGCACGATGATATGCAAATTTTTTAGACATTCCCGCTTCACGTCCTACAATTACCAATTGATCAATGACGCTTAAATAAGGTACTAAATGAGATGATTGAAAGATAAAGCCTATCTCTGATAATCGACGTTCACTATTTTGTTTAGACGTTGAAAATAAAGGTTGTTGTCCATAGTTTATATCCCCATCAGTAGAAGAAAGCAGACCTCCTAATATAGATAACAGTGTTGATTTACCTGAACCTGATGCACCTGAAAGAATTACAAATTCACCAGGTTCTATTGTTAAATCGATACCCTTTAATACTTCTGTCTTGGTACTACCTTCTCCAAAGGTTTTAACTAAATGTTTAACTTGCAATGTCACTATTCTCCACCTCCAATAGCATCTAATGGATCGATTTTAACGACTTTAATAAATGATAGTAATGAGCCTATGCATGCTACAAGAATGAAAATGATAATAACTAAAATATAATTAGCATAGGCTAAATGAAATGGCATTGTAACTGGTATTATGAATGAAACACTTATAATCATAGCGACCGTTATTAAAACTGATAATAATGTAATCATTAAAATTTGTGAGGTTAAGGATTTAAGCAAGTGTCTTGTCTTTATACCAATCGCTTTTAAAATACCTATTTCTGATACTTTTTGGATTGTCATGACATAAAAGAAGGCACTAAGAACAATAGCAGAAATAACGAATAAACTCACTATCATCATGGTTAGTGGTGCTTGTTCAGCTTTATAACTAGCAATATTATCTTTTAATTCATTTTCATCCGTAACTTGGATACCTGTAATACCCTTTAACTGTTGTTGTTCATGCTTCGATAGTTTATTGATAGGATAAAATGTAGCATACTGTCCTTTAATATTACTGAATCCTTGTTGATTCATCATTACGATAGAACTATGTGAATACATTGCATCTTTAAGAAATCCTGTTACTTTATACGCTTTCTCTTGATTTTTAAATTGGACTTTATCTCCAATACTTATCCCTTTTCCTGTTAATTTTTCATTCACAACAATTTGATTATAGTTTTTCGGATAATGGCCCTTTGCCAATTTAAACTTATGTTGTAATGAAGAATCGATTGCTAATACATCTTCATTATTTTCTCCTTTAACATTTAAAGTTTGTTGTTTCATTTTCAAGGGCTTAGTGTTAATGACATTTTCAACCTTAGATTGTTGTTTTTTCGTTAATTGAGATTTTTCAATTTGAGGTGCTTTCATATCTTGGATAATATAATGTTCTGATTTAAGCTGACTAAATAATGAAACATTTTCTCTGCCAAGCCCTTGTGCTAAACCACTAATAAATAACACCATCATACTTAATAAGACAATAATTAGCATAATCAATATATATCTTAGCTTATAAAATTTTATTTCATTCCATGCTAATTTCATTCATATTCACTCCTATTCGATATTTTCACTAGTTGTATATTAATTACTTTTTATGAACTGAATATGAACAATTTCACATATTGTTTTATAAATTTTGCTCATAGTATAATTAAGTAAAAAAGATAGGAGTGTGTATATGAATCACTGTCTTATCGTCGATGATGATTTAAAAATATTAAATTATGTCTCGACACATTTAGAAAAAGAACACTTTCAAACTTATACTCATATGAATGCTAAAGATGCACTTGAATGTTTAAATCATAATCAAATAGATATTGCTATTGTCGATATTATGATGGAAGGTATGGACGGGTTTGAATTATGTCAAATTATCAAAGAAGATTTTGAGTTACCTGTCATTATGTTGACTGCAAGAGATGCACTAAGTGATAAAGAACGAGCATTTCTAAGTGGTACGGATGACTACTTAACGAAGCCATTTGAAGTCAAAGAACTCATATTTCGTATTAAAGCTGTTTTACGTAGATATGATATACATGCAGAAGAACAATTAGTAATAGGTGATTTAACACTCCAACAAGCGTATATGGAAGTTATAGTAAACGATAAAACGATGATGTTACCGAATAAGGAATTTCAACTTCTTTTTCTATTAGCCACTAATAAGAAGCAAATACTTACAAGAGAGCATCTTATTGAAAAAATATGGGGGTTTGATTATGAAGGTGATGAAAGAACAGTTGATGTCCATATTAAGCGTTTACGACAACGTTTAGCTCAATTACATTCTAATGTCACAATTAAAACAGTTCGTGGACAAGGATATAAGGTGGAAGTAAATGTTTAAATCTTTATATATTCGAATTGCTGTATATACAATCGTCGTCATTTTATTTAGTGCGTTTATCAGTTTTATTTTCACAAACATTTATTATCATTTTAATCTAAAACCCTCTAATGATGCGAAAATTATGAAGACATTAAAAGGAGCTAAGGAATTTGAAGATAAACAATCATTTGAACATATTAATACATATTTTAAACACTTGGGAGATATGAATTATCAAATTATGACTGTTGATCAACATGGTAACAAACACTTTTATGGCGCTCCTTTTAGAAAGGATAGCTTACCCAAACATGATATCCAAAAAGTTTTACACGGCGATACTTATCATGGGATAAAAGAGAAGCCTTTTAAACTTTTTGTAACTGGTTTCTTTGATAATGAAACTGATAATACTGTAGGTCTTCAATTTAAAAATAATCATCAAGCTATTGCAGTATTTATGCGTCCTGATATAGGGGAAACATTTAGCGAATTCAGAATATTTTTAGCAGTGCTATTAGCATTATTGTTGATAATTTCAATCTCGTTAGTTATAGCTTCTACCTATTCTATAGTAAGACCTGTAAAACAATTGAAACGTGGTACAGAAAGATTAATGAATGGAGATTTTAACACGCCGATTAAACAAACACGAAAAGACGAAATCGGCACATTACAATATCGTTTTGACACAATGAGACAATCTTTAAAGCAAGTTGATGAAATGCGACAACACTTTGTACAGAATGTTTCTCACGAGATCAAAACGCCCCTAACTCATATTAAACAATTATTAGTGGATTTAGAACAAACCGATAATGAAAATAAACGACAAAATAAAATAGAAGAAATCAATCAAATTACAACTCAACTTAGTGATTTAACAAGAGAATTGTTATTATTATCGGAACTTGATAATGCACAACATCTTACATTTTCAGACAATATACAACTTAATATATTGATCAAAGACATTATTCGACATGAACATTTCGCACTAGATAATAAGTCATTAATGATAATGTCTAACTTGGAATCTATTTATTTCCTTGGAAACGAAAGACTATTACATCAAGCCATAAATAATCTTATTATCAACGCCATTAAGTATGCTTATCACGATTCAGTTATTAACATTGCATTAACGCAAACATCACAACATATTTTAATTCAAGTTACTAATCATGGTGATGTTATAACCGAAACACAACAATCACGAATGTTTGAACGCTTTTATAAACTTAGCCATGATAACAATAGTAATGGCTTAGGTTTGGCAATTACAGAATCAATTATTAAACTTCATCACGGTAAAATTTACGTCTCAAGCACTCAACAAGAAGGAACTACATTTACGATTCAATTACCTCAAAACTAAATATAACCAACAACTTAAAAACTCGCATTCCAAATAAACAAGGATCTGGGACATAAAGTTCTTGGACAAATGAAAAAAGGTAATTTCTATTTTATTTTAATAGAAATTACCTTTTTATTACTTCTTTAATTTTTTAATATGAAATCACATATAAATACGTAGTATTTATGGCAAGACTCCTGAGGGAACAGTACTAGTTGAAGACCTTAGAAATTCTCACAAATTTATCTGTGTAGTATTTCTGGCTGAAACTGTACCATAGGAAGGGACCCAACACAGAGAAACTGATTAAATCAGTTTCTACAAGCAAAGCAAGTTGGGCATAGCGTAGCCATACAATACGAAGTATTGGCATAAAGAAAGTACTAAGATTATTAACATAAATCACCTTAGTGCTATTATTTTGGATTTATGTCCCAGCCTCTTTACTATTTATTTAACTTTCAAATATTTAACTATTTCTTTATTAACAGCATGATAAACATCTTCATGTTCAGTTAATTTTAATCCGAATGAAGGAACCATTTCTTTTATAGCAGATTCCCAACTGTCAAAGTCATCTTTATAACATTTTTGAAGTACATCGAACATAATATCTACAGCAGTAGATGCACCTGGTGATGCACCAAGTAAAGCAGCTAACGTACCGTCTTCTGATGTAATTACTTCAGTACCAAATTGTAAATTACCTTTTGAATCTTTAGTATCTTTAATCACTTGAACACGTTGTCCTGCAGTAATAACTTCCCAATCTTCATCTTTAGCATTTGGTAAGAATACACGTAAGTCATCTATTCTTTCCTCATTAGAAAGCATTAATTGTGATACTAAATATTTTGTTAAGTCAAATTCTTTAACACCTGCAGTTAACATCGTAACGATATTATTAGGTTTCACTGATTTAATTAAATCTAAATATGATCCAGTTTTTAAGAATTTTGGTGAGAAACCTGCAAATGGTCCAAATAGTAATGAACGTTCACCATTTACAAATCGTGTATCTAAATGCGGTACTGACATAGGTGGCGCACCCACCTCAGCTTTACCATAAACTTTTGCATGATGACGTTTAATAACATCCGGATTTTTACATCTTAAGAATAAGCCACTAACTGGGAAGCCACCGATATGTTTAGATTCTTTAATTCCAGTTTTTTGTAGTAATGGTAGGCTTGCACCTCCAGCACCAATAAATACGAAATCAGTTTCATAAGTTGTAACTTGATTATTAGCTAAGTTTTTAACCTCAACTAACCAAGTTCCATCATTTTGTTTAGTTACATCTAAAACTTCATGTTTATAATTAATATCTACATTTTTTTGTTGTAAATTACTAAATAACTTTTTAGTTAGAGCTCCAAAGTTAACATCTGTACCAGTTTCATCATAAGTGATAGCAATTGGTTCTTCGTCTGTTCTACCTTCCATCATGAGAGGTACCCATTCAGCAATTTTATTTTTATCTTCAGAAATTTCCATTTTACTAAATAAAACATTCTTTTGAAGACTTTCAACACGTCTTTTTAAGAAATCAACATTATTCGCACCTTTAACGAAGCTCATATGAGGTACTGTTTTAATAAAGTTTTCTGGATTTTCTAATTGTCCTGTTCTAACTAAATAAGCCCAAAACTGTTTAGAAATTTGAAACTGCTCGTTGATTTTAATCGCTTTAGTAATATCTACAGATCCATCTTTACCTTCTTTAGTATAATTCAACTCACATAATGCTGAATGCCCTGTACCAGCATTATTCCAAACATTTGAACTTTCTTCACCGGGTTGATTCAACTTTTCAAATATTTTAATTTCTTTATCAGGTGATAATTCTTTCAATAATGTTCCTAACGTTGCACTCATGATACCGCCACCGATTAAGATGACATCTGTTTTGCTATGTTGTGTACTCATAACAAATACAGTCCCCCTTTTTTTAGTTGATTAATAAAACTATCAAATGACCTAGATTTATATTAAAGCGCTTTCTAAATAGGTAAAAAAATAAAATCAACGATTTCCATTAATTCTAAACAACTTTTATTTTAGATTTATAATTAATGTAATCTAGTCATAATTACTCAATACATTACCTAAAATATGACACTTAAAACATTTAATATTGTACCATATAATCAATACTTAAATGAAATAAACACCTATTTGAAAATGTCAATTTCTTAGTAACATCACACATAGATCAAAATGATATATCTCATTTATTGTTAATACTTATATTTTAACATATTCATTTAACTCATTTGTGAACTATGTCATGATATAATCAATATAAATTCATAAAAATTAAGAGGTGTTCAAATGAAGTCGTTCACATTTTTCATGCATAACATCTATGCAATGGGCGGAACGGTTAAATCTATTTCACAACTTGCTAATGCATTAGCTGAAAAAGGTCATCCAGTTACTATTATTTCTGTCTTCAGAGGTGCCGACAAACCCTATTTCAAATTGCATAAAGATATCAATATTAAAGTATTAATTGATTACCGTATGAAACCATCTAATATTAATGCTATTATTGCGAATCGTATTAAAAAATATACACCATTCTTAAAACCTAAACAATTATCACAGTATGAACCTGGACTTAATCAATTTTCGAGTTATGTTGAGAAGAAAATGATAAAAGCTATTAAACATGTTTCTACGGATGTTCTCATAGGTACAAGAGCAAGTTTTAATATTTTAATCGCTAAATATCAAAATAAAAAAGTTACAACTATCGCTATGGAACATATGAATTTCAATGCACATGATACAAAGTATCAAAATCAAATCATTAATGCATATCGAGAAATCAATAAAGTCACAACTTTAACTTCAGCAGATCGCGATATTTATCAATCAAAACTAAAAACACCTGTTTATGTTATACCTAATATCATTGATAACAAGAGAATTGCTTCTCAAAAGAAAAATATTATTATTGCTGCAGGAAGATTAGAATATGAAAAAGGATTCGATCTTTTATTAGAAAGCATTAGATTAATTCAAGACGATTTGAGACATTTAAACTATGTATTGCACTTATATGGCGATGGACAAGAAAAAGATTCATTAATTCAATTTATAAATCAATATCATTTACAAGATATTGTCGAACTTTATCCATCAACACCTAAACTTGATCAAAAGCTTGCTCAAAGTAAAATTACTGTCGTCCCATCAAGAAATGAAGGCTTTGGTATGGTCTTACTTGAAGCGATGGCTCAAGACAACATTGTCATTAGCTTTGGTGGTAATACTGGTCCTGATTCTATTATTAAAAATGGTAAAAATGGTTATTTAGTAGAACATGATGATACATCTCAATTGGCTAAACGAATTGATTTAACGATGCATAATGATAGTGAACTCCAATATATCATCAATGAGGGTAGACATACGCTAGAAAATTATACTGCCGAAGCTGTTTATAAAGACTTCATGAAAATGTTCAGCTAAAGTACATTATTAATTAATATTAGCTTTAAAATTTTCAATAGTATATACATCAAGACACCTTAATAAAACATATTAATAATATAAAAAACTGATTTCTCTTATATCGAGAAATCAGTTTTTTAAGTTTAACTACTAAATTTAATTTTATAATAATACTGATAAGATGAATGTCCAAATACAGATGAATATTAGTAAGCCAATACTATATCTCAAAGTCATTTTTAGTAATTCAGATTCTTTACCTACTTCTTTAACAGCTGCAGTTGCAATAGCAATAGATTGTGGTGAAATTAATTTAGCTGCAACCCCACCAACTGTATTAGAAGCAACAAGTAATGAACCACTCGTACCAATTTGTTGTGCTACAGATGCTTGGATAGGCGCAAATAATGAGTTGTTATTAACTACTGATCCAGTCATGAACACGCCAATCCAACCTAATATTGGAGAAAGTAATGGGAATACGTTTCCAGCTTTAGCAATACCTTGACCCATTGCACTACTTAATCCACCATAAGTAGTTATTTTAGAAATAGCTAATATGAAGCAAATTGTTAAAATAGGTAACCATAATTCTTTGAAAGTTACACCGAATAAACGTCCCGCATCACCAAAGCCAACTTTTTTAGACATTAATACTGTAATAATAATAGTGATTAAAATCGCAGTACCAGTTTGACCTATAAGATTTAATGATAATGTAATTGGTTTATGTGCAACTTCACTAAATGTTCCCGGTAAATTAAAGTTAAATACTAATCCAGAAAGTTTACCATTAGGTAAGAATAAATTCTTAAATGATGGTGCGCTCCAAATCATAACGATAACTGTTAAGATAACAAATGGGCTCCATGCATAGAAAATTGATTTTGCGCTATGATGTTTAACTGGTTCAGGTTCAACATCTTTTTGTATTCTAAATGTATGTTTCGGTTGGAATTTTCTTGAGAATAAAGCTAAAGCTAACATTGATGCTAATGGAGGAATAATATCTGCTAATTCTGGTCCATTAAATACAGTTAGTAAAGCTTGTAATACAGTATACGTAATAGAAACGACTAATATTGAAGGTAATGTTTCTTTAATTCCTTTAAAACCATCAATTATAAAGATTAATAAAAATGGTATGAAGAAGTTAATAATAACTAAAGTAAATACTGATGTTTGGGATACTCCCATTGCTGTTACACCACCAGGTAAATGAAGTGTATCAACAATCCCCACTGGAATACCAATGGCACCAAATGCACCTGAAGCTGCGTTAGCTACTAAACACAACATAGCAGCTTGTAAAGGTTTAAAGCCCAATTGCGCTAATAATAAAGCACAAATTGCAATCGGAACACCAAATCCTGCTGCCCCTTCTAAAAAGGCATTAAATGAAAAACCTATCAATAATAACTGGATACGTTGGTCTTGAGAAATACTTGTAATACTATCTTGAATCGTAGAAAATTGTCCAGATTCTAATGTGATTTTATATAGTAATACAGCCATCATTACAATATAACCAATTGGAATAATACCTTGGAAGAAACCTTCCACTACCGCACCTGAAGCAATTCCTACAGGTAATTTAAAGAATGGAATTGCAATCAATAAAGTAACGACTAATGTTGTTATAGCAGCATAAATCCCTTTCATTTTGAAAACAGTTAAACATAATAAAAATAAGATAATTGGTACTGCAGCAATAATACTTGATAACACTAAATTATCAAATGGATTGAATGAATTTACTAACATAGTATGACTCTTCCTTTACTTTAAATTTGTTTGTCTCTAGCTAGAGTTATATCAAAATAAAAATATTTATTATCTTTGATTGTGAGTCTTCTTCAAATTGAATTCATTTATAACTTGTGAACTTTTTCACAATTAAAATATATCATCTTATCGTTAAAATTACAACATTGATTTTATAGTTTTGCCCAATTATTTCCCTTTATTTTTTTATTCTTTATTTTTGTGTCAAAAGCTTGTAATGATAACGCTTACATAAATCATTAAACGTCCTCATTATGAATTAATGTGTTACACATGATAAAATAAGAAGAATAAATTTAGCCTAAAGAGGTCAGCGATATGATAAAGCAAATTAATATAACTAGTTTAGAAAACTTAGATATTCAACTTATGAAAGCTTTAGATGAAGGATATACACATTTTGTTCCATACTCTAATGATATAATGCTTCATCAAAAAATGCTTGATGCTGTTGAATTAAAGAGCACTTCAATTATTGTTGATTATACAATAGATAAAACCTATTTAAATGATTGCAGATATTTTGGGTTAGAAACAGTTGATTTTATAGATTGGGTTAAAAATATTAATCACTTTCCTAATGTGATTTATGAAATTAAATCTGCCCTAGTTCATCTTGAAAAATTTAATATTGAGACTATTTTTGATTTAGCTTTAGTAACCATTTTAAAAGGCCAACTTGCAGTAGATGGACATGTTGTCTTTGATTTTAAAACACCTATTTATACTAGTAGTCAACTTTGGTCATCTATTGATAAAAATAATATTAGTAAAATAAATCAATTTTATTTAAACAAAATCGCATATGAACATCGTCAAAAAATCCCATTCCCTAGATTTACTTATAATGATCATAGTGAATTAAGATACTCAGATTCTGTATTGTTAAGTACAAAATTCAGATTACCTAAGTGGATGTTCAAACCATTTAAAAATCATTCTTTAAAAAAACATAGAGAATTAAGTTATATCTATGATAAAGATAAGTCATTGCTTAAAGAACATGTTGTCTTTATGGGATTTGATTATGGTTATCGTGGTAATTCTAAATACTTATTTAATTATTTTGTTAAGAGAAATCCAACCATCAATACTTATTTTGTGACAAATGATAGACAAGGGCCACATTTTATATCACCTGAGGATTCTGAAACAAAATCTATGATAGAAACTGCTAAAGTAGTTGTCACGGAAAGTTATATTCCAGATGACATCAAACCAAATGGTACTATTATTCAACTTTGGCATGGTACTCCAATTAAAAAATTATTTTTAGATAGTCATGAACCAAACCAAAACTTAAATATATATAATTATAGAGCTCGTAAATATAACAAGTTAGCTAAACAAGATTACTTAGTATGTGATTCAAAATTTGCTATGGATATGTTCCATACAGCTTTCCCTACTCATGATACTGAAGTGTTACCTATTGGTTATCCACGCGTGCAATATTTACTAAACAAACTAAGTGAGTCATCATTTTATGAACAACTCAAACGCGACTTAAATTGCGATCTAAATAAACCAATATTACTTTATGCTCCAACTTGGTTATCAAATAATGAGTTAGACCCAACATTACCAATCACCGACCAATTATTGGATAAATATAACGTTATATTTAAAGGTCATGTCGAAAGTAGTCAAACCGTAAACTTACCTGATGAAGTGATTATTCCTCAAAAAGGAATAGAAACTCAAGATTTACTACTTATTTCTGATATCGTACTTACAGATTATTCATCTATAGTATTTGATGCACTAACAATTGATAAACGTGTATGCTTATATACACCTTATCATGACCAATACAAAGAAGAGCGAGGTATTTATAATCGTGTGATGAAAAGCTTAGCTAATGTTTGGTATACGGATCCTGATTTATTACTAAATGATTTAGTAACAGATATGATTCCTAAAAACGATAATCCGTATATCAATAAAAATAATCAATCCTTACAATATCTTACGAAGCTAATTCAAAAAGAGTTAAAATAACTAGAAACTAATGTTCTTATAAAGGCGTATCACAAAGTATTTACATTTGATGATACGCCTTTTTTATATCTATATATTTTGAAATAACATACTTTTATTTTCCATAAGCTGGGTCAACAACAACTGGTTCGCCTTGGCTATTTACAGTAACTATAGAATAAACACCATTTTGTTGTGGGTCTTTGAAACTAAATACATATCTATAATTGGCATTCTCACCTTCAATTGCATAGTCATTATACGTTTTATTACTACTGCCATATAAATTTGCTTCTTGTCTTGCTAAATCTAAAGCAGTTTGGAAGTTAGGTAATTGTTTTAATGCAGTTGATTGATTAACATTTGATTTTGATAAATTTCTAGCTACTGATGTGGCATTTTCTGATTGATATGGTGCTACGTAACCACTTGTACTTTGTGTTGATTGTGAAGATTGATTTGATGTTTTTTGATTGTTAGTATTACTAGCAGTTTGGTTTGAATTATTATTAGATGTATTCGCGTCATTCATATTATTAGATTGCTGAGTTGAATTGTCAGTACTTTTAGCTTGTTGATTTGAATCATTTCCACTATTATCATCTTGATTCTGACTTGTTGAATCATTACCACTTGTATTGTTTTGGTCATCGTTTTGATCATTATTTTGGTCATCTTTACTTTCCTTAGAATTGCTTTGATCATCTTTATTTGATGTTTTATCTTTTGAATGATCATTCGACTTTTTATCCTTTTGTTCAGTTTTAGATGACTCATCTTTAGAGTTGTCTTTATCTTTGTTGCTATCATCATTCGAACATGCTGTGGCACCTAATAAAAGTGATAATGCCAACAAACTCGTATATAATTTTTTCATCAGTACAACCTCCTAAATAATATTTTTTATTTCCAAAACATCTTCTCACCCTTTTTGTATTTATCTCTCTTTTTAAATATATGAACACACCAATGTCTTGGTCTACAATTAAGCATGTATTTTTCATAAAAAGAAACGAATATAAAAAGGGTATAATATTTAATTACTCATAAATATTATACCCTAAATTTATTAATTTTTCGTGTTATTTTATTAAAGTTTATTCTTCAATATTTTTATGAATTAATTCACCAATATATTGTGATGCTTTACCATCATCTACTGAACAGAATCGATTATAAAAGGCATCAATTTTATCTTGATACTCATGTTGAACTTTATCTAAGTCTTTAAGTTGTTTAGCTAATCCGTATGGTTCAGTAAAAATAGGACCTGGTAAATCTTTTTTATAATCCATATAGAATCCACGTAAGCCTTTATCATACTTGTCTATATCATATGCAAAGAAGAATTGTGGACGTTTTAAAATGCCGTAATCAAACATTACTGATGAGTAATCTGTGATTAGACAATCACTGACTAAGAATATTTCTGAAACATCATTATAATTTGATACATCGATAGCAAAGTTTTCAAATCCAGTTAAATCGATAGCATTTGAAATTAAATAATGCATACGTAATAAAATGACATAGTCTTCTCCTAATTCGTTGTATAGGTTGTCTAAGTCGATTTTTAATTCAAATAGATACTTACCTTTACTTACGAATTCATCATCTCTCCAAGTAGGTGCATACATGATGACTTTTTTATCTTCTGGAATGTTTAAATTCTTTTTGATTTCATTTTTAAATTCTTCGTCGTCTGCTCTATTTACTAAAACATCATTTCTAGGATATCCAATTTCTAAAATTCTTGGTTCATCCATCCAGAACGCACTTTTGAATATTTCTGATGAATATCTATTAGGTGAGATTAAATAATCCCATCTTGACGTTTCACGGTTGAAATTACGTTTATATTTTGGTGTTGTGGTACCTGGCATACGAACTACTTTCATATCATTTGCTAAACGTTTTAATGGTGTACCATGCCATGTTTGGATGTATGTTTGATTTTCTTTTTTATTTAAATATAAAGGCAATCTTGCATTTGAAACCCAGTGACTAGCTTCTGAATAAGCTTGATAAAATGCTTCTGAATTACGCTTAACCACTTCAGCGTCACCTGGGATAACATGGTTATTTGGGTTTTTAAATGACCATACATAACGATAATTTGGATAATATTTTTGCATATATTCATAAATATATTTTGGACTATCACTATAATTTTTACCACCGAATGATTCAAACACAATCGTTTTAGGTTTTACGTTTTCTTGTTTATCTGTTAATTCATAAACTGAACGATTTTTATTTTTATTACGTAAGACAATATTTTTCACATGTCTTAATGTTTTTCTGAACTGGTTAACTTGGAACGCTTTGTCAGTGTCATCATTAATCAGAAGAATCGTCTCAATTTTATTAATAAGATGTTGATGTTTGATTAAATTAACGTTTAAATAACGTGCTAATTCAACTAATGTTTCTTTGTGTGCAGCATATCTTTTCTTAATATCATGATGTGTTGGATCAAAATCTCTTGCAATTTGTTGTTCCAACTTGTCAATAATGAATGTTTTTGTTTCTTTAATTGTGACACGATTCATAGCATCGTAGAACATTTTGACATAATCTTCGAATAAAATATCAAAGTCTTGTTCACTCAATGTTGTACCTTCGAATGGGTCATATACTTCTCCTCGATAATAGAAGGAGAAATTGGTAATTCTCATGAATTTATTTACATATTTAGAGTATTCGATGACGAAAGACCAATCCGTATATACACTCAAATCTTCGTTGAATTCCAATTGATGTGCTTTTACAATTGCTGTTCTAAAAATAATATTACAAGCTGTTTGCTTTCTTAAAAATGAATTTATATTACTTTTACCAACATAATAATTAACTTTTACTCTATCTAAATCAACAAATTGTGGCTTTTTAAGCGTAAACGAATGTATAGGAGCTATTAAACCATCAGTGAAATTAAATTTTTCCAAATAAAAAGTAATGGCATAAGATGCAAGTTCATCATCTGCATCTAAAAACATGAAATAAGGTGTTTCTACTTCTTTCATTGCAACATTACGAGCATGTGCATGTCCTTGATTCTCTTCTAATTTAATGTAATTGATTTTCTTATCATAATCTTTAAGTGACTCGTTCATTAATCTCTCAGTTTGATCGGTAGAACCATCGTTTACAATGATAACCTCAAAGTCCTGAGTACGTTGTTGCTTAATACTTTCTATACAATTTTGGATATATTCCTCTGAATTGTAATAAGTGACAATAATCGTCAATGAATGCATCTAATACGTCCTTTCCAACGATAAATCTTTTATTTATAACAATATATTTTAAACATAATTTAAAAAATTAACGTCATCATTATATCTGAATTTGAACTAAGATGCGAATATTTCAATACTTTTAATTGATTATAAAAGTCAATTATTTGAAATTATAATTCTTTTTCCATAATAATATCTCTATCAACAACATCACCTGTATAGAATTCATGTTGACCAGTCTGAACAAATCCTCTTGATTTATAAAATTGAATTGCATTTGGATTATGTTCCCACACACCAAGCCATATTTTAGATTTTCCAAATGATTTGGCTTTTTCTACAGCTAAACTAATCAATTCTTTACCTCTTCCTCCACCTTGATGAGTTTGATAGAAGTAAATACGTTGTACTTCTAGGTAATCTTCTCCATGAGGTTCAGTTTGTGCGTTATCAATATTAAATTTCGTATATCCAACAATTTCATTATTTTCTTTAAAAAAGTAATGGAAAGATTCGGGATTGTTTAATTCTGTTTTTAACTTTTCAATATTATATGCGTCCTCAAAAAACTTTTGTAAATTTTCTTCAGTATAATATGGTTTAAATGTTTCATAAAATGTATCAATAGCTATTTTTTGAAGTGCTTTTACATCTTCAATATTAATTTCTTCAATTTGTCTCATTATATGATAATCCCCCTTTAGTAATGCAATTTAACAATACTCTATATTATTTTTCAGAATATTTCATTTATTATATATTATAAACTAGAATAATTGAAGACGATTAAACTATTTTGAGTGAAATGCATTTAATATAACTACGACGATTAAATTACTACAAAAACCAAATTATTTATTGATAATCTTTATCAATAAGTATAAAGTTATAATTAATCAAGTACTATTATAAAGGATGATAAAAATGGAAAACATGTTTGTATTAGGAATCGCTGGACCAACAAGCCTTGTCATTATAAGTATTATTGCATTAATTATTTTTGGACCAACTAAATTACCTCAATTTGGTCGTGCTATTGGATCTACGTTAAAAGAATTTAAATCAGCTGCTGAAAATATAGATGAAGATTCTACAGAAACTCCCAGTAAATCTTCAAAATCACAACGTGAACAATCAAAATAGTGCTACTTTACTAGAGCACTTCACTGAATTAAGACAACGCTTAGTACGCGTACTCATATCATTTATTGTCGCAACTATTATCATTTATATATCGTCTCATTGGTGGATTAAACCTTTTTTACATTATATAAAGCGTTCAGATGTAACATTGCATACATTTTCTTTTACTGAAACGATTCAAATTTATATTATGATTATCTTTTCAGTAGCTGTATGTATCATCGCACCCATCATCTTCTACCAACTTTGGGCATTTATTGCACCAGGTTTACACCACTATGAACGCAAATTTATATATAAATATAGTATTTTTTGCGCTGGATTATTTTTAATTGGTGTTGTATTTGCCTTCTTTATTGGGTTTCCGCTTATTATTAATTTTTCAATTAATTTATCGGATGCTCTTAGTATTGAACCTATTATCGGTTTAAAGGCATACTTAGGTGAATTAATACAATGGTTACTTGTCTTTGGATTTTTATTCCAAATACCCGTGTTATTTATGGGATTAGCTCATTTTGGTTTGATAGATCCTCATCAATTAGGAAAATATCGTAAATATATTTACTTTGCTTGTTTTGTTGTAGCAAGTATTATAGCACCACCAGATTTAGTTCTTAATTTACTATTAACGTTACCTTTAATCATCTTATTTGAATTTAGTATGTTAATTGCTAAAATCACTTACAAAAGGCAAAAAATCTCGAATGAAGTCTAGTTATTATAACTTCACTCGAGATTCTTTTTTTTATTTTTTACGTCTTTTTAAGACAAATGCAAGTATAAGTATGATTAAAATCACTTGTGCAATAATTGTTTCTACACTTGGATAAAAACCAATCCAACTAATTGTTGGTAAGCCTTCAATACTATGTTGGGACATATAACCTAGTGATTGTAATTTTTGAATACTTACACCTAACATTTTAAATGTCATAACAAATATTAATATGGATAATACTCTGAAAATAAAGCGTACTGGGATTAATTTAACAATAAATCTAAATGCAAAAGCAAAGATAACTAGTATTACTATTGCTAGTGCTATACCTAGAATAAAATCTTTTGTAGTGATACTACCTATCATACCCATATAGAATATGATAACTTCAACGCCTTCTCTTAATACTGAGATAAGACCAATAGTACCGAGAAGTATTAAGTTTCCATTGCTCATTGCACTGTTATACATATTTTGAATCATTTCATTCCAACGTTGTGCATTAGATCGACGATGCATCCAAATACCTACAATGTACATTAAGACAACAGCAACAATGCCGAGCACCGCTTCCATACCTTCTCTGACAACGCCATTATTACCTATTGTATAAATAAAGGCAATGCCTAGACCAATACTTAAAGCAAGCCCTAATAATCCACCACCAATAACACTTGATGTACCTTTAACTTCATTAACTTTACGTGTCATTGTTGTTAACGTCATGATAATTAATAAGACTTCTAGACCTTCTCTTAAGAAAATAATCATTACATCAACAAAAGAATATTCACCTTGACCAACTGTATCTTTAATTTCTGTATTCATTTCTTGTAGACCTTTTTTCACACGATCTTTATTTGAATCATCTAAAATACTTTGGTAATAAGGAATTTTGTCTTCTATTTTAGTGTATAAGCTACTATTTTTAGTTTGAATTTTACCCTCAACGTAAGGCCATATTTTAACAAATCTTGATAATGACGCATCTGCTTTATCTAAATCATTATCATTGATTCCAGCGATAGCTTTATCTAATTCATCATTAAGTTGAGTTACTTTGTATTTATCTGAATCTGTATCAGATTGCTTTTGATCAACAGTATCAATACTATCTTTAAATGTAGACCATGTAGATTTAACTTTATCCACATCTAAAGGTTCTTTTTGCACTGCAACTCGTAATTGCATTAAGTTCACTTCGATTTGGCCATATTTCCCGTCATCATAATTACGAATAACGGTTTCATTACTTGTCCAAATTGTATTCAGTTGATTGTTAAGCGATTGTAACTCTGTTTGATTTTTATCTTTGATTGCTTTTTTCATTGGTGCATCTTTTGCATCAACTGCTTGCTTTAACTCTTTGATTTTTCCTGAAGCATCTTTTGAAGATTGTTTATCTTCATAAGCAATAAGCGCCTTTGTTAACTCAGAAAGTTTATCAGCTTTAGTTTCATCTGATGAAGCATTTTCAACTTCCTTCAACTTACTGTTAACTTTCTTGCCTTCTTTACTATTTTTTATTTTTAAAGATTTGATTTCTTTTTTTACTTCTTTTAGTGCTTTAGATTTATCTGATGCACTTTTATCTTTATCTTCTATTGTTGATTTTGCATCTGTAATAGCAACATATGTTTCGCTCATTGAAGAAGTTTCGGCATAAGCAGGCGCAAACTTAAAGATAGTTAACCCAAGAATGATAATAGTAACAATCTTAATTAAATAGCGATTCACCTAGGTAGCCTCCCTTTTGTACACCTGGTAATACAATAAATGTTGCAGTTCCTCTATGTGTAATATATTCATTCAATTTGTCTTGATGTCCTAGATGATTTTGAATATCAATGAATTGTTGTGGAGACTTTTGGAAACAAATAAATAGTAGACCTGTTTCTAAGTTTCCTGTTTTCTCATTTGTTCCTGCCGTATAGTTATATGCACGTCTTTTTATTGACGTTTTAGCCTCTTTCGCTAAACGCGCATGTGCATCTTTAGGAATAACATATTCCCCTGTACTATCTTTAGCTTTAAGATCCATTTCATCAAATTCTTTTTTACCTGTTAACGGTGCACCAGAAGCTCTTTTTCTACCAAATGTAGCTTCTTGTTCTTCTAGTGCTGTACGATCCCACGTTTCAATATGAATTTGAATTCTACGTATAATGCAATATGTACCATTTTTAGCCCAACCATCATCAATATATACATAATCCTTATATTCATTTGTTTTGCGTGGATTGACTGTACCATCTTTAAATGCCATTAAGTTTCTAGGTGTTTCTTTTCCTTTGACTGATACAAAACCATTTTGAGACCATTTCACTTTGATTAAATCTCTAAATGGACGAATTAAATTATGCACAGCATGAAACGTTACTTGTTCATCATTTGAACATGCTTGAATCATGATATCGCCATCACTGTAATCATCTGTAATTTGGTCATTAGGGAAATGCGGTAAATCTTTATAATCTTTTCTAATTTTATTAGAAAGACCTAATTTTTTTAAAAATGATTTACTTACTCCAAAAGTGATGGTTAATTTACTGGCACCTAATCCAATAGCTTCACCTGTATCAACAGGTGGTAATAATGGATTTTTACTATCCTTTTCTACTGCATCGCCATCTGTCATATTGGCAGCCATCTTAGTCCATTCTTTAAACATATCTTTGATCGCATTTTTATCTTTAGATTTCAGTTCTAAAGATACGAAATTACAAGTTTTCTGAGTTGGTGTAGTAACACCCGCTTGCACTTTACCATAAAACTCGTAAGCATCTTTTTCTTCATCTTCTGGAGTGTCAAACATTGATTTAAATGAAAATACACTTCCTGCACCACTAGCACCTATAACGACACCGGCGCCACCTATACCCATCATTTTTAAAAATGATCGTCTAGTTACAGATGATGACTTTTGATTGTCTAGTTTACTCATTCAGTAACCACGGCCATTTTACTTAGCGGTTCTCCTAATGAATTCACAGCATCTGAAAGTGCTTTTCTATCTTTCTTAGTTACATCATTATATGATTTATAGCCATCGCCATCTTTATATTTATCTAGTAATTCATTTACTTTATCAAAGTTCTTTTGAATATCTGCACTTAATTTTTTATCTTTTTTCTCTAAAGTTGGTTTGAATAACTCATAGATTTTTTGTGCTCCTTCAATATTAGCTTTGAAGTCATATAAGTCTGTGTGTGAATAAATTTCTTCTTCACCAGTAATTTTAGAAGTAGATACTTCGTTTAATAAATCTACTGAACCTTGTAGCATTAATTTAGGTGTAATATCTAAAGTATCTGCTTTGGCGTGTAATTCTTTGGCATCTTTAAGTAATTGTTTAGCATCTTTTTTAGTTGTATCATCAATTTTGTTGTCTTGGTAAAGTTGCTTTTCAATTTTATGATAACCAGTCCATTCGTCCTCTTTCTTTTCTTCTTTCATATCTGCTAAACGCGCATCAATTTTAGGATCTAAATCACCAAAAGCTTCTGCAACTGGTTCAGAACGTTCATAATACATACGTACTTTAGGATATAATTCTTTAGCTTTATCCATATCATTGTTATCAATAGCATCTACAAATTGTTGTGTTCCTTTTAAGAACTCGTCTAATTGTTTGTCTGTGTATTTTTCATATTTTTTAGTAGCCTCTTTTAATTCGGCTTTATTTCCACTATCATTATTGCTCTTATTAGAACTATCTTTACTACTTTCTCCGTTATTTCCACACGCTGCTAAAAGTAATGACGACGTTAATAAAATTATTGGTAATTTTTTCATTATTACACCCCTACATAAATTTTTATTATTAAAAACAACTAGTCGCAATTGATAATCATTATCAAAATAATTATATGTTTCTCCTTTAATTGTGTCAATAACAATTCTTTTCAAAATTTATGAAACACTTTTTTTAACAATTTTATTTCTAAAACTTTATGACAATTCGTCACAATTTATATTAAAATAGTCGTGGCTAATTTTTGTCATTTTAAATTAAGGAAAGTTTTTATCATTTTAATAAGTAGAAGAAAACTTTATAATGAAGGTCATAAATATTGAAGGAGTGAACTTATAGTGTCAGAAAAATTTAAAGCTTATCTCGTAGATAGAGACGATGAAGGAAACGTCTCTTCAGATTTTAAGCAACTTACAGTAGATGATTTACCTGAAGGTGATGTACTGATTAAAGTACATTATTCAAGTATTAACTATAAAGATGCATTAGCTACTCAAAATAACAATGCAATTGTAAAACAATACCCAATGGTACCGGGTATCGATCTATCTGGTGAAATTGTTGAATCAAATGCACCAGGCCATTATGTAGGTGATAAAGTTATAGTAACTAGTTATGATTTAGGCGTAAGTCATTTTGGAGGATATAGTGAGTATGTTCGAGTTAAAAGCGAGTGGATTATTGATTTACCAGAGGATTTAACTTTAGAAGAAGCAATGATCTATGGAACAGCAGGCTATACTGCAGGATTAGCCATCGAACGTCTAGAAAATGATGGAATGACTATTGAAAAAGATAGTGTACTTGTCAGAGGTGCTTCTGGTGGTGTAGGTATGTTATCTGTTTTAATGTTAAATAAATTAGGTTATGACGTAGTTGCTAGTACTGGACGTAAAGATGTAGATGATAAATTAAAAGCGATTGGTGCTAAAGAAGTTATCGATCGTTTACCTGAATATGATCATAAGCCTCTAGCATCTAGAACATGGCAAGCAGCCATCGATCCTGTAGGTGGTGATAGTTTATCTAATATTGTAAATAGACTCGATAATAATGGTAGTGTCGCAGTAATCGGCATGACTGGTGGTACTAAATTTGAAAGTTCTGTCTTTCCACTTATTTTAAGAGGCATAAGTGTATTAGGTATTGATTCGGTATTCACTCCTATCAAATTGCGTAAATTAGTTTGGCGTCGTCTAGCCAAAGATTTAAAACCAAAACAACTGCATGATATTAAAGATGTCATTTCATTTGAAGATTTACCAAAAGGTATCGAACGTGTGATGAATCATCAACACATGGGTCGTATCATCATTGACTTTGGTGTTAAATAAACCTTAAAAATAAAATAAAGACGTGCTCGTTCAATATAATGTAAACTCAAAAAGTTAGATTAAAAGTTCTAATTTTTGAAGTTCATTACAATGATGAGTACGTCTTTTTATTATCCTAAAATAGGATATACATACCTGTTGAATGGGGTTCAGTAGACTGGAACCCAAATTTTTCATATAGTTTATCAGCTGGATAATCGGCCATTAAGCTTACATATGTACCTGTTACAGCATTTTCTTCCACATATTTCATAATATGTTCCATAATTGTACGGCCATAACCTTGTCCTTGATAATCAGGATGTAGTGCTACATCGACAACTTGAAGTGTAGTACCACCATCACCGGTAACTCTTCCCATCCCTATCAAAGTTTTATCATCATACAATGTGACATTGAAACATCCATTCGGCAATCCTTTTTGTGCCGCTTCTACCGACTTAGCACTCATTCCTGCATCTACTCTTAATTTCAAATAATCATCTACAGATGGTGCTTCATATTTAATGTTTATCATTTTGTTCCCCCGTTTTATATTAATATAGATATTGATTCATAATTTCTTTGTTTGATTCTTTAAATATTTCATTATGACTTGAAACATATCCTTCTGCAGCAGCATCAGGTTGGATATAAGTTTTAGCAAGGTTAGCAGCATTACCTGCGTCACTAAACGCACTTGCAATCAAATGAACCTTAGCTTCATGATGAACAATATCGCCACAAGCGTAGATGCCAGGAATATTAGTCGTTGTATTTCCAAATCCTTTTACTCGATATTCATCATACAACTCAAATTGAGACGTACAATCTTTTAATAATGGATTTTCATGATCGAATCCATGACTTATAATAACATCATCAAATGAATGAGTCGAAGTTAAACCGGTTTGTAAGTTAGTTAATTTAACTTGATGAATATAATTGTCTTCGTCGTTACCAATCAGTTCACTAATTTGTGTATAAGGTATCAACTGAACGCCTAAATCTTCAAGCACCTTAGTCATCGCTTCATAACCAGTTATCTCTGGTTTTCTATAAACTACGGTCACACTTTCAGCTATTTTAGCAATATCTCTCGCCCAATCTAATGCTGTGTTACCCCCTCCAGAAATAAGCACATGTTTGTCTTTAAATCTAGAGAATGATTGTACAACATAATGTAAGTTTGTAAGTTGATAACGCTCAGCACCTTTAATTTTCAGTGGTTTGGGATTAATAATACCTCCACCAATAGCAAAAATTACAGCTTTTGAATGATATACTTGTCCTTCTTCAGTTTCTATTTCAAAATGTCTTTCGTCTATTTTTCTTATATCAATAACACGTTCATTTAAATTCACTTTGGGATTAAAATGTAGGCCTTGCTGAATCATATCTTTAATGACTTCATGACACGGCTTAGGTGCTACGCCACCAATATCCCAAATTATTTTCTCTGGATACACTTGCATCTTACCACCAAGCTTATCTTGAACATCAATAATTCTCACAGACATACCTCTAAGCCCGGAATAAAAGCTAGCAAATAAACCTGCTGGACCGCCACCTATAATTGTAACGTCTTCCATTTAGTTTCCCCCTATTTAAACACTGTAAATAACATTTATATCATTTCTAAATGAAAATAATTATCATTCAATACTTTTACATTATACTATAAGGTATTTTACATATGAAGCAAATCATTTTATAAAAAAACTCGTGAGTCACTACCACTCACGAGCTGAAATTAATCTTTAGGTTCTTTAATGATTGCTTGTCTTAATAAGAAAAATAGTATTAATAATGCTGCTAACATAGCAGTATGACCCATTCCTGCAAATCCAGGGAATGAAGCCGGTACTGTTTTTCCTAATACTTGATAAGTACCTTTAACTGTCATCATACCAACTGTTACTAATACACCGATATGATATATAACAAAGAACCAATTAAATAAATAATAACTACTTAATTTAAATGACTTTTCTAATGATAATAGTAATAAAAACATAAACATACCTAAAATCAATGTATGTGTATGTACTAATGATAATTGTGTATCACCCGTAAAATGATGTGCTTTAGTTAGTTCTCTATAATAAAACCCACTAAATAATCCAATAATCATGTAAAAAAGAAATGAGTATAATAATCTTCGCATGATTCTTCCTCCCTCACGATTATATTATAAAACATATTCATTATTATGAAAGTGACAAAACAACAAATATTTAAGTTATAAAAGAGGACACGACCTATCAAAATCGCATCCTCTATGTTTAATTATTTTTTTGATTTTTTGAAAATAGCTACTAGAGAAAGTAAAATTGCTACAATTGATACAACCCATAACGCGATAGAACTACCACTTGTTGATGATTCATCACTTTGTGAACCAGTTGGGTTAGCCCCTTTTTTCACTGTTGTAATTGGTGCTGGGTGTTCACTATCTTCTTTACCGTCCCATTTAACAACATCGCCATTGTCATACGTTTGAACAGCTTTCCATTTAAAGCTACCTTCTTTATCTGGATTAGCTGCAACAATTGGGAATTCTATAAATTCATTAGGACCGATACCCTTACCAGTCGCTTTCCAAGTTACTTTAGTAATGTTACCTTTTTTATCTTTTTCAAATGAATGCTTAAATCCTTCAACTGGTGCTACATTCTCAAGATTAACGCCTTTTGGTACAGTTAATTCAACTTTTACCGTATTGTCATTTTGTTCAACTGGCACTCTCACATCATATTTATCATAAGATTCTGGTTCGCTTTCATTTGGATTTAAAGTTACATGTGCATCTGCAACCTTAAAAATTCCTAACGTAAAAAATAAAATAAAACTCATTGAAATTAATTTTTTTAACATAATTCGGCTCCTTAACCTGGTATATTGATTTGACTCATCATCACACCTACGAATATAAGTATGATTCCTATAATTAATTCTATTATTAACGTCACTTTATTAACTTGTTGACGTTTACCTAAAGCTTTCGTGGTTTGATATAAACCTAAAGCCATCATTATTAATGTACCAATGACTTTTACAAGTATTAGTATTGTCCATGTTTGCATGTTGGACCAAATTGCTAAAATATTCGTTTCATCAATAGCCATTAACACACCTGAAATAATTATCATTGCAACAGCAATAGTATTCACCTTAAATAGCATTGAACGTATATTTTTTAACCGCTCAGATGAATTGTTATTCACCATATACCAAACAAGATATGCAAGTGCACCTAACCATAATGTCATACCTGCAATATGTATCGTTCTAATTGCGATAGACCAAATTGGAATTGATTGAGACCACGCATGACCAGACATACTTATTGTTAGTATCATTACTATTGAAACTAGCCAATACCAAATTCGATCCATATTTCTAATTATAATCAAAGCATATAATACTATCATTGCAATTGAACTTAAAATAAATGGAAATTGCATTAAAACATCAATTTTAAGTGATAATATAGCATCTACAACATCTGAGGTTAATGTCATCATGTATAACAATAATGCCATTATATACGCCATTATCATCATAAATGAAATACTCATTTGTTTAGGAAATAATTCAAATGAATGTAATTGGCGACGTTTAGCAATACCGTTTAACCAAAACAGACCTACTAAAATAATGGTTGTTCCTTCAGCAATATATCTCATTACTCCAAACCAAAAACTTGGTTCTGCATAAAAAGCGCTAGATGTATCTATATCTTTGGCAGTTACTTTACCTACCGAAAATTCAAATTGATCTCCTACTTCATGCCCGTCAGCTGAGATGGCTTGCCATTTAATAGTATGCGTACCTTTACCAACTTTATCTGGTGAAAACGTTAAAGTTTTTGCCCAGCCAGATGTTGATGGCTTAACTTTACCTAATTCCTTACCTTCATCATTATATAAAGTGATATTGGAATACTTCGAATTTACTGGTTCATTAAATTCTAATTCAATTTCTTCAGGCATTTGTTTTACAACGCCATCTTGCTTAGGATTCGTCTTTTCTAATGTTGCATGAGCTGAAGCTTGATTCATCATGGAAGGCAACAAAGAAAGAAAAAACATCACCATTACGGCAATAATAATCTTAGGGTACTTATTAATATGTACCATCGAACCCCCCTTATCTAAATAACTCGTAAATTATTCCATATTACATCATAACGATTACTACTTTAATTCACAATAATATTGAAAATTGTTCATTATTTAGTCACAAAAGAAAAAGGACAACCATCGTTTTAATAATAATGATTGTCCCTTTATTTACAATTATTCTTCTAATAAAGCTTCTTTATCAACTGTTAATTTATTTCTTAATAAGTAAACGATTAACATCGCTGCTAAAGCACATAATGTTTCTGCGATTAATAGTGACCATACTACCCCTGTTAAACCAAACAAACTATTCATGACAAATAATACTGGAATGATAACTGTACCTTGTAAAATAGCCATAATTGTTGCACCGCGACCTTGTCCAGTCGCTTGTAACATACCAGTGAATAAGAAACCAATACCATTTAATAATAATGATGTCATTGTCACTTGTAACATGAATGTAGCAAGATCAACAATGTGTGGATCTGTACTAAATAATTGAATGATTTGGTGACCAAACACAAATACTATAATCATACTTACTGCAAAAATCGCAAAGATAGAAATGATAACAGCTTTAACCGTATCTTTCATTCTTGATTTATTAGCAACAAAATTATAAGCAATCAAAGGTACAACGCCTTCACTTAATCCCATAATAATTAGTTCTGGAAATTGTACTAATCTAAATTGAATACCATAACTGGCAATAGCATAGTTACCATAATTAGCTAAAAACAAATTCAATACTAATCCAGTTACACCCATAAGTACAACCATTAAGAAAGCTGGAATACCAATTTTGAAAATTTCTGCCATCATTTCTTTATTTGGTTTAGCAAATTTAACATTTACAGAAAGTGATTCAATTTTTTTCATAAAATAAAGAATAAAGAATATTGCAGCTACTAAATTTGAAATTGCAGTACCTAAAGCAGCACCAACTACATTTAAATCAAAACCGAAAATTAAAATCGGATCTAAAATCATATTTAATACAACACTTGCTAACATTCCTACCATAGAAACTATTGGTGCTCCTACTGCACGTGCAAATTGTTCTAAAATAAAGAATAAAATAACAAATGGGGAACTTAAGAACATAATTCTTAAATAATCACTTGTAAATTTGATTGTTTCACCGTGTGCTCCTAAAACTTGTGCAATTTGATCAGTAAACGGTAATGTCACTAATGCAATAATGACGCCAAGTAATAAGCCTCCATACATTGAAAAGCTACTAACGTATTTACTTTTACTGTAATCTTTGGCTCCTAATAATCGTGAAATATAAGTTCCACCACCTACACCAAATAGATTACCGAATCCCATTAATGCAGCAAATATTGGTAATGTTAGTGATATTGCTGAAATCATATGGCTATCATCTAAAAATCCTATGAAATATACATTTAAAATCCCATAAATTACACTTAATAAACTTCCTATCATCATTGGTAATGAGAAATGCATCATTGCTTTAAATATTGGTGCTTTTTCAAAAAAATACAATTGTTCGTCTTTCATTATTCTTACTCCCTTTTAATTAGATGACTAATAGTTAGATTTCTAACTATATATCGAAAAATATAGTGGCTATTACTCTAAATAATAACCACGCATTATTTCAAGTTTTTCATCATTTGTTCTATAATTTCTTTAAATTTCAGTTGATCTTCATCTGAGATATTTAATAGTAATCTTTCTTCAATTTCATCAAATACTTTAGTAAAAGATTCTACTAATTCTAGACCTTCGTCCGTTAGTTTCAAAATTTTACTACGTGTATCTTCTGGATTAACTTTCCTAAAAACTAAATGATTTGCTTCCAGATTTTTTATTATACTGCTGACCGTTGAACCTTTTCTACCAAAGAATTCCATTAATTCTTTTTGTGATATACCTTTTTCTTGATAACGATATATATATCCTAATGTATGACTTTGTTCTTGTGTAATTCCAAAATCATCTAATCGTCGATCTGCATAATTCTTCATCTCATGTGCTAAGCTTCTTAATAGAAATTGATATGTCACTTCCATCGCTTCACCTCATTTAGTTAGATATCTAATGAATATATTAACACGGTTTTAAAAAATTACAACCGATATATTAAAGTTCTAATTTTCTGATTATTTATCGCTTTTTTTTAATATAAAGAAGGTAATCTCTATATCATTTGTAATAGAAATTACCTTCTTTATTAGTCTGATAACATAATGTCTTAGACCTTTTAAAAATTACAATATTTAATTAGTGATTAACACGTTTCCAAACTAATTTTTGGTTTGGCACATTACCATTAACAATGCTTAAAGTGTCACCTTCAAGTTCGAATAAACGTGGTTGTGTATCGCCTAACCAAGTTGGGTTCATACTTACTTCCATAGTGTGATAAACTGTTGAATTTTCTTCATCTAATTCATATTTACCTGAGTAAGCAACATAACCATGTGCAGCTTCTGCCATTTCATCTTTTGTACCAGTGTGTAAGTCACCAGAAGCATAAGCAGATCTACCTTGTTGCATTAATTGAGCTGACATATAACCATCTGGATTATACATAATAAAACCAGTTGCGTCTTTACCTAAAGGATAGAAGATATTACCATTTTCATCTTCATCTTGATAGTTAACTAATGCCCATGTTCCAATTAATTGTTCTTTTAAATTACTCATATTTATTCCTTCTTTCTATAGATTTTGAAATAATGAATTATGCGTTAGATCCACCAGATACACTAATAGTTTCACCAGTAATAGCTGAAGCACCATCAGAAGCTAAGAATAGAACAGTATCAGCAATTTCATGTGGTTCTAATAAACGATTCATTGGCATTTTACCAGTGATATATTTTTCCATAGCTTCTTGTTCTGTTGAATTATCTTGTTCTGCTAAGTTAGCAAGTTGATTTTCAATTAATTTAGTACGAACTGGTCCTGGTAAAACTGCATTTGATGTAATACCAAATTTAACAGTTTCTAGTGCTACAGTTTTAGCAAATCCGATTTGAGCAAATTTTGAAGCTACATATGCAGATTTGAATGGGTCTGCCATTTCACCATGTGCTGAAGAAATAGTGATGATACGTCCTTTTTCTTGTTGTTTCATACTTGGGATTGTATGTTTTGTCATTAAGAATGTACCTGTTTGAATAACACCTAATACTTGGTTCCATTTTTCTAATGGGAAGTCTTCAACTTTAGAAATAAATTGGATACCTGCGTTATTAACTAATACATCAATTTCACCATATTTACTTCTAATGTCAGCGATAGCAGATTTAATAACTTCTTCATCTGTTACGTCAACTTGATAAGCTACACCATTTTCTAATGAGTCTGCTGCTTTTTCAGCTGCATCTTTACTCATATCAAAGATAAATACACGATCGCCTTGTTTATCAAATCCTTGTGCGATTGCGTAGCCAATTCCTTGTCCTGAACCTGTTACAATTACGTTTCTAGTCATATTAAATTCCTCCTAAAATGTTTATATAAATGCGGATGCGATGATTACAACAATAAGCGCTAATAAATTGGCACCCGTATTAGTAATAAATAAATATTTAAAGCCATTTTTGTGATTTAAACCTGTCAATGCGAATAGTGTTAATACAACACCAGTATGTGGCATAACAGTAAATACAGATGAAGACATTACTGCAACTCTGTGAATTGTATCAGGGTCAATACCCATATCAACATACTGTTTACCAAATGCTTGCATGACAATACCTAGTGAACCTGAAGCAGAACCTGTTATAATACCGAATAACGCAGAAGCTACAGATAAACTTATTAATGGATTTCCTGGTATATTTAATATTAAAGATTTAATACTTGAAAATCCTGGTGCTAAAGTAACTACTGTACCAAATGCAATTGCAGAAGCAGTTAAGAACATTGGTGTTACCGAACTACCAGCACCTTCGTTAATAACTTCTCTATGGATATTGATGTGTTTATGGAATAAAATGGCAGATAAAATAATTGAAATAGCTAAACTAATAAGAATAACGTTATCAATTTTTAATATACTACCAATAATATTGATAATAATTAACACAACGATAGGTAAAATACTTAGATAAAAATTAGGTGTAGATTTTTCTTCATTTTCTAAATCTAAATTACTCGTATTAAAATCATCAAAAGTTTCACCTTTTGCAAGACTTTTATTTAATGCATGTTTCATGTACCATAAACCAAATACTATGGCAACGATTGTTCCAATGATTCCTAATAAAGGTGCTGCTGTTAATGTTGTACCCAAATATTTAGTTGGTACAACATTTTGTACTGAAGGTGTACCTGGTAACATTGTCATAGTAAATGTTCCTAAACCTAACATGATAGGAATACAAATCAAATTCCATGCAATATTCAATTGTTTGAATAAAGGTTTTGCTAAAGGCACGATAACGAAGACAACCACGAATAAGCTAATGCCTCCGTATGTTAAAATTGCAGTGATTAAAAATATAGAAACTAATATAGAATATGGATTGCTAGTACCAATTTTACTAATTATTTTAGAGGCGATAGAATGTGCTGCACCACTTTGATCCATGTATTTTGCAAGTAATGAACCAAGTAAGAACACGCCAAAGAAACTAATAATAAATTGAGCCAATCCAGTAATATATGATTCTTTAGTTCCAATTAAGGAATTAAAGAAAGGTAAACCGTTTGTTAAAATAACAATAATTGAAGCAATTGGACCTACTATTAAAATAGAATATCCATTCATTGAGAAATAGATAATGAATAATATCCCGATAATAATACCAATTGTACCGATGATTTCCATATTGGCCCTCCCTTAAAGTAGAATTTCAAGTTTAATTTTTGTCTATTTGATGACAATTAATATTATCAACCCAAAATTAGGTTTTGTAAAAGATTGTTTTAGGTATAAAAACTATAACTAAAAGGTTATATAGAGGAAAGAGTGTCTAAATGATAAACACAAGATCAAGTAAATATTTAGAGGAAATCAATAGATTTGGTAGTATTTCCCAAGCAGCAAAATATTTATACATTTCACAGCCGTATTTAAGTAAGTTTATTAAGGAATTAGAAACTGACTTAGGCACAGAGTTATTAAATAGAGAGAAAAATCCAATTACTTTAACGTACGCTGGGGAACGTTATATAGAATATATGAATCAAATTAAATATACGTATGATGAAATGAAATCGGAATTACAAATGATTTCTGGATTAAAAAAAGGTCGTTTAGTCATAGGAATTAATCCTATACTAGCAGCCCATGCATTATATAAGATATTGCCAGAATTTATAAAAGAATATCCAGGTATCGAATTAAAGTTAATAGAAGAATCAGCTCATCGAATTGAGCAATTACTTATTGATAATAAGATTGATATAGCAATTACGATTTTGCCTTTTTATCAAGGTGTATTCCAGTTTGAAACTCTATCTAAAGAACCCATATATTTGATGATTCCATCCAATCATTCATTAATTACAAATGATAATTACAAAAACAAATCAATTTTTGAAATTCATCAAGAACTAGTAAATGATAATTTTATATTGTTAAAACCGAATATGGCTTTGCGTAAAATCACTAATCAAATATTAGAAGACAATGAGCTTGAACCCAATATTGCGATGGAAACGATCAGCATTGATAATGCTTTAAGATTGGTAAATGAAGGCTTAGGGATTACTTATGTACCAGAAAGCGTTAAAAACAGTAGTAAACATTTTGAAGGGTTAAGTATTAAATTAGAGAACCCTAGCTATTTTAATCAAGTTGTAGTGGCATATAAAAGTGATAAATTTAATCACTTGTCTAAAGCTGCACATATGTTTATAGAATTAGCTAAAGCTACATATAATAAAAATGAAGATGAATGAATTTAAAATTATAGCCTGAGACATTAATTGTCCCAGGTTGTTTTATTTTATATAAATTTCAAGAGTAGTAATTATATGAAGACACTAATCAAATAGTGTTTTTAAGTAGTAGTTGAATACAAATGAGCATTCATTTATGTTTCTATGGTGAACTTATTATTTAAAAAATGTAATATGAAAATAAAAATTTATAAAAGTAAGCGTTTGCACTAGGAATTTCATATATCTTATTTTAAAATGGATACATACATAAACATAAGGAGATGGATTAAATGTCAGTATTAGATAAATTCAAATTAGAAAATAAAGTAGCTATCGTAACAGGAGGAGCTTCTGGTTTAGGTAAATCTATGGGAAAAGCTTTAGCTGAAGCAGGTGCTAATCTTGTAATTGCAGATATGAATTTAGAAGTTGGACAACAAACTGCTAAAGAATTTGAAGAAGAAACAGGAAATAAAGCCATTGCATGCAAAGTAGATGTAACAAATGTTGATCAAGTAAACGACATGGTAAAAGAAACAATGGATACATTTGGTCATATTGATATCTTGTTTAATAATGCAGGTATTAATGAACATGTTGATTTTGAAGATATGCCATATGAACGTTGGAAAAAAACAATGGATGTTAACTTAAACAGTATGGTACTAGTTACAAATGCTGTTGGTGAAGTCTTCCGTGAACAAAAGAGTGGTGTTATTGTTAATACATCTTCAATGTCAGGTGTTATTGTAAACACACCACAACCACAAGCAGCATATAATACTTCTAAAGCAGCTGTAATTATGCTTACTAAAAGTTTAGCAAATGAATGGGCTAAACATAATATTCGTGTAAATACAATTGCACCAGGATATATGAAAACAGAATTAACTAAAGATTATTTCGCTAAAGGCGGAGATATGATTGATACTTGGATGAATATGACTCCTATGAATCGTCCAGGTGTACCAGAAGAATTACAAGGTGCAGCACTATACTTAGCTTCAGATGCATCATCATTCGTTACTGGTTCAGTTATTACTGTTGACGGTGGTTACACAGCACTTTAATCCTATTCAAAATTGAAGTGTCTGAGACATTAAGTTTTGAGACAAAGGATAAAAGGCAATTTCTATTGAAAAATATAGAAATTGCCTTTTTCTTTGACTCAATGTATACATTACTGAGTAACGAATACATGTCTTATTAATATTTATTTACACAAAAAAACTGCCGATAAGAAATACATCTTATCGACAGTTTTTGAAATTTACCGTGCTATAATTATGCTGGAATTTCAGTACGTTTGTTACTATGTTTTCTAAGAGCTGCTGCTAATAAGCTTGATACTACTCCGAAAATCATGAATCCAATAAGCATCCACATTGTTGTATTTAACTCTAGATGATGATTCATATAGATAATTTCTTTTAAGCTTGTTGAGTAATGTGCAAATGGGTTCCAATCATAAATATATTTTTGATAGAACTCAGGTAGCATTTGTTTTGGTAACATTACTAATTGCATACTAAAGAACATTGCAATGAAGAAGATTGGTACTGATTTCATACCTAACCATGTCATTGTTCCAAGAATTAATCCAACGAATCCCATAATAGCTAATGCTACAAATATAGAAACTCTATTTGGATGATCAAAATGGAAATCTAACGCACCTTTCATAAAATATACATATGCGAAACTACCAGCAAATGCTGTAATAGCTGTAAATATCATTTGTGCTACAGACGCAATTAAACGATGTGCAATTTTAACGTTATTACTAGTTCTAAATGCAAAGAATAATAAGATTGATGCAACAATAGAACCCATCCAAACTGGCATGAACATTAAGAATGATGCATTACCGCCACCTTGGTGATCTTTAACTTCATTAATTTTATCGTTATTGATTTTAACTGGATTAGTTACAGCGTTAATATCTTTTGCATCAACTTTAACATTTTGTTTTTCTAATGTTTGAAGACTTTGTTTTGTAATTTGATTATTAATATTGTCACCCATACCTGACAATACGCTACTAGCCATTTGAGAACCTTGTAAACTTGTTCCTTCACTTACTATTGTTTTAAATTGTGCTTTTTTAACGTCAACTTTTTGGTTGTCCATTTTTTTAGCCATTTGTTGTGCTTGTTGAGCTGGAATTTCACCTGATTTTACTTTATCTTGCATTTCAGATTTTTTACTATCCATTACGACTTTTTGAGTTTTACTCATAGCATTTTTTGAAAAGTCTTTTTCAAAAATTGCAGCCCCATAATATTTCTCTTTTTCCATACCTTTTTTAGCGTCTTTTTCACTGTCTACTTTAACCCATTTAACAGCGTCAGAATCGCTATCTAATAGTTTATCTTCTAATTTATCACCAATATTTGTTTTCTTACCTTGAATAGAAGTACCTTCATCGTGATTTACGATAGCAATTGGCATATCTTTTGGTTTAGGATTAAAGGCTGGGTAAAATGCAACCGCGAAAATCATTAATATTAAAATGATTGCTATAGGCGTCAACCATAATAATTTACTTTTAAATATATTCATAACTTTTTTTCCTCCCTTGAAACAATTCAACAATTTGTTGAACATTTATCACTTTTACAATTATAATGAGTTTAAATAAATAAACAACAATCAATTAATAGAAAAACGTCTTTTATTGAACACTTTGGTGTATATTGTCTATTAATTATGGGAGGTTTTACATTTTTGAAGGAAGATCGACGTGTCCGTAAAACAAAATCAGCAATAAAGCATGCCTTTATACAATTATTAAAGGAACAAAATATTGAAAATATTACAGTGCAAGACATTGCAGATAAAGCTGATATAAATCGAGGTACATTCTATTTACATTATGAAGATAAATATTTATTATTAACCGATATGGAAGACGAATGTATTGCTCAAATATCTAAATTCACCACCTTTTCAGAAATTGAAGGTGAAAATGTTGAAATGATTTCGACACTATTTATAGATAAAGTATTGCGAAACATCATTCAACATGTATATGATAATCTAGACTTTTATAATACGATTCTTAATTTGGAACGAAAAAGTCGTTTAGAAGAAAAAATAAGCGACCTGATACAATATAATATGAAGAATCAGATCAGTATTAATAATGAAATTGAAGGCATACCAGAAATGTATTTTCATAGTTATGTGTCAGGTGCCACAATCTCAATTATCAGATATTGGGTATTAGATTCTAATCGTATTTCTGTTGATGACCTTGTCACTCATATTTTCAAAATTATTTATTATGGTCCGTTACGAATTATGGCAGAACAAAAATACAATCAGTCTCGTTAAACACATTGCTCGTAAAATATTGTGATGCGTTTGAAGTTAAAAAGCTTGTGAAAGGACTTTTACAAATGATCACTGCATATAAACATTCAAATCAAATTAATAATGAAATTATCGAAACGACTCTTGATCAACAAGCATTGTGGATTAATGTAGTTGAACCTGATAGAGAAGAAATAGAACATTTAATGGAATATTATAATTTACCAGAAGACTTTATTCGAGATCCACTCGACTCAGAAGAAAGTGCTCGTATTGAGTATGACGAAGATACTGGATACTCACTGATTATTATCGACTTACCTCTAGTTAATTCAACAAATCGCAGTGTCCTATCCTTTATTACAATTCCATTAGGCATAGTCATTGGTAATGGTATCGTAATGACTATTTGTGACGCTGAAAATGAATTTTTAGAGAACTTCTCTAGACAAGACAATATTAATCTGAAGTTTCATAGTCGCTTTGCACTAGAAATCTTAACAACGATTGCGAATCATTATAATAGAAATTTAAGATTATTGAATAAATCACGTATTCGTATCGAAAGAGAATTGAAAAATAATATTACTAATAAGCAACTTTTCAAACTAATGGAAGTTGAGAAAAGTTTGGTATACTTCTTAGCGGCTTTGAAAGGTAACGATACAATAATTAAAAAGTTATTCCGTCTACCTGCTATTAAACGTTTTGAAGATGATGAAGAGTTACTAGAAGATTTAATTATCGAAAATAACCAAGCAATTGAAACAACCGAACTACATCAACGTATCTTAGAAAGTATTACAACTTCTTATGCATCATTATTATCTAATGATATGAATACGATTATGAAAACATTAACTATGTTTACTGTATTATTAACCCTACCTACACTGGTATTTAGTTTCTTTGGAATGAATGTACCATTACCACTAAGTGATCATAGTTACATTTCTTGGATTATCGTTGTCGTTATTTCTCTTATTCTTGTTGCAATCGTCAGTGTTTATTTATGGCGAAAACAAAAGCTATAGCTATAACAAAATTAAAAAAATCACTTGGGACATAAATCCCAAAATAATAGCACTAAGACGATTTATTTTAATCATCTTAGTGCTTTCTTTATACCCAATACTTCGTATTGTATGGCTCTCTTTGCCCAACTTGCTTTGCTTGTAGAAACTGATTTAATCAGTTTCTCTGTGTTGGGTCCCTTCCCATGGTACAGTTTCAGCCAGAAATACGGCACAGATAAATCTGTGAGTATTTCTAGTGTCTTCAACTAGTACTGTTCCCTCGGGAGTCTCGCCATAAATACTACGTATTTTGTGTGTAATTTTACATTATATTACTTTTAAAGAATAAGGCCTTCTGTATAATTTAATAGATATCATCAAAGTAAATTAACGAGTTGTCTTTTTTATAACCTACTTTATTGAACTTCTTTATATTTATTTCTTTTAGATAGAACAAATGTCACAAGAACTGAAACGACAAATGCTATTACCATTCCTATGAGGTAATGTAGCCACCCACCATGGTTTGGATTGATTGATATAAATCCAGGTATACCTGCTGTACCTAAAGCTATTGCTTTAACTTTAAAGAATGAAATATACGCTGCACCAAGACCTGATCCAATAATAGCACCTATGAATGGGTATCTTAATTTAAGATTTACACCGAACATCGCTGGTTCCGTAATACCTAAAACTGCTGAAATACCTGCAGCTGATGCAACACCTTTTAATTTTTTATTATTTTTAATAATAAAGAATGACGCTAACGCTGCACCACCCTGAGCGATATTTGACATGGTAGCAATTGGGAAGATAAATGAACCACCAGTTTTAGCCTGATCAGCAATTAATGTTGTTTCTACTGCAATGAAACTATGATGCATACCAGTGATAACGATTGGTGCATATAATAAACCAAAGATTAATCCGCCTATTGCACCACCAAATTCGTAAAGCCATGTTAAGCCATCTGATAACCAGTATCCTAATTGTCTTGTAATAGGACCAACAAATAAGAATGTAATAAATGCTGTTACAAAGATTGATAATAGTGGTGTTACTAAATTATCTAATACTGTTGGTATGACTTTGCGAAGCCATTTCTCAATAGTAGCTAATATATAAGCTGCCACTAACATAGGTAAAACTTGTCCTTGGTAACCTACTTGATTAATATGTAATCCAAATACATCCCAATATGGAATTGATTTACCCGCTTCTACTGCTTTCGGAAAATCATAGGCACTCATCAAACTTGGATGTACTAATATCATACCAAGTGCTGCGCCTAAGTATGCATTACCGCCAAATCGTTTTGCTGCACTAAATCCAATTAAAATCGGCAATAATGTAAATGGTGCATTGGCAAAAATATTAATCATCTCTGCTAATCCAGCAAATTGATCATGGACTTCAATCAAAGATTTGCCATCATAAAATAAGTCCTTAGCAGTTAATAAATTGTTTAGACCCATCAACAAACCACCGGCAACGATTGCTGGAATAATCGGAACAAAGATATCAGATAACATTTTCACAAAGCGTTGTAATGGATTCATATGTTTAGTTGACTTCTCTTTTACTTCAGAAGTTGTAGATGCTTCTTTACCAGTAATATTCTCCATTTCGTTAAATACTTTATTTACAGTCCCTGACCCAATAATAATTTGGTATTGACCACCAGTTGAGAATGTTCCTTTAACGACATCCATTTTAGATAATGCGTCTTCATCTACTTTACTTTCATCATTTAATATTAATCTAAGTCTCGTCGCGCAATGCGCCATTGAATCTAAATTCTCTTCTCCACCTATTGCAGTTAATATATCTTCTGCTGATTGTTTATAGTTCATTTGTATAAACCCTCCCAATTTTTTTGGAACCAGTTCCAAAATTACTAACTTTATTGTAAACGGTTGCAATAATTAAATCAACCTCATTCAATAAAGTTTTAAATTTAATCGTTGTCATGACAGTTAATTAACTTATATTAATTTACTTTTCAAATGGGTATAAGAATATAAATAATTAAAAATGAAAGGAGTTAGTTTATTGAAAGAACGTGGATATATTGAAAAGTTATGGCGTGAAGAGAAATATCGTGTATTACTCCATAGTCAAAGTCATTACAATGCTATACGTGAAAGACTTAAACATAATCCCTCATATAATGAAATTAATCTAATAGTAAAAGAAGCAATTCAAATACCCCCTAGTCAAGGAAGTGTTATGAATGCCTACGATCATATGTGGGGGTATTTCAAAAAGTTAGCTACAGAAGAGGAAAAGGAAACTGCTACAAAATTAAAACATCAATTTAAACATGAAGATATTCCAATAGAAGATTTATTATCATTTTTAAGATCGTTAGCGTATCAATATGATGTTCAATATTTAAAAGATAGCACAGTATTAAAAGCATAAAAAAGACAAACCACACTTTTATAAGTGGTTTGTCTTTTTTGTAAGTAAAGGTAATAAACCTTTATTGACTCATTAAATGTACATTATTATAAATGTCTGAAGAAAGATTAATTCTAAGTTGTATCACTAAATAATTATAAACAATATAAAGGACTTATTTTTACATCCAGTGAAACGAATTGTCATGCTTCATTTAATTTGTTAGTACTTCGGGGGGAGTATTTCAAATTAATGTTTTTAAAAATCGCTACTTAAATATTGATGTTTCATCATACTTTAATTTTCAGAAGATGGTTATTCATTGGATGTCGTTTAAATATTTCTACCAAATATGAAATATGTTGTTGATTCTTGTTGTCATTGCTTCATATATTCAACATTGTTTCATGATGTCTAATTACTAGTTGCTAATGTGTTAGTAAAAATATTTAAAGTATGAATATAATCCTTGTTGTTTATACTAATGTTAAGTTAATCAATTTTTATTCACTAAATATGGTATATGTGATTCTATGTTGTCTCTCTCTTTTTGTTGTTATATCTAAGTTGTGTATATAACGTACATTTAATACCATAGATTACAACCCTTAATCAATTTAAGTTTTTTAAAATTTCTTTTGGATTGGAATCTATATTTATTATGTACTAAAAAATGAGATTACACGCTATTGAAAATTTCCAAATATACAATACTATATTTCTAAAACTCCTTTTATGTTGCAAACAATACAAAAATGGCTACGTTTTCACAAAATTTTTACTATGAACTTTATTTTTAACTATTACTATTTGAAGGCGAATCTATTATAATATCAATTATTATTTAATCGCGTATTAAATGCCACAGACATTGAATATCATAAAAACTATTCAATGCAAACAATTTATAAGTGATGATTTTTTTAGATTTTCAAAACAAACATAGAGGAGCTTCGTAATATCATATGACATGTAACCTAAACCTTTTTCATCAGTACAGCACCAAGCCATTTCGTAATATTAATAAAGTCATCATCTTATTTTCATTAACTAATGACTTGAACATTAAAATCAACGGAGAAGTTAAAGATTTAGATGCACACATTGCTATAATTAATCATGGTGACATATTTGAAGTTGAAAATGCTCATAATATAGTACAATTAACGATTCCGATCTTTTATTTTTATGTAGAAGATGACGACTTTTTCCAGTGCTATTTCGATAGACATTTATTACAATCTAGTGGTTATATCAAAACGCTTATTCTACAAACTATACAACAATATTCAGAGGACCAAACGGTTGATCATCAACTTTGTTCCAAAGTAATTCAGATCTTGTATAAAGAAGCAGTTATAAAATACGATGTTGATTATATCCCCAATATGTCAATTAGTAATACTTTGTTTTCAGAGTGTTTACTTTTTCTTCAAGATAGAATAACTCAAACTATTTCTTTAAAAGATGTCGCTATAAATAGTAGTATTTCAGAATCTTATTGTTCAAATTTATTTATACGTTATTTAAATATGAATTTTAAAGATTACTATACAAGTTTGAAAATCCGTCATGCTATTAAACTATTAATGACTACTAATTTATCAATTAACACTATATCAGAAGAATCTGGGTTTAGTAGCCATACTAATTTTACAAATCAGTTTAAAAACTATTTGAATTTTAGCCCAAAACAGTATCGCTCTTATATAGTCAAAATGGATACTTTGTCTCATTTAAATATAGAAGATAAGGATTATTCACCTTTTTTACCATTAATTAATCATTTTGATTTTAATAATCAATTAGCTACAGAGATTACTGAAATCAATATAGATAACTTTGATCCTAAAGATTATTCCAAACCCTCAAAAGCATTTATTAGACTTGATAATTTTAATGAATTATTTCATTTTACGTTCAATGAGTATTTTGATATTGATTTTTCATTTTTACCTGAACCAGTCATTCTTATTGAAAATGTTAGCGACGTAACTTCTAATCAAATTAACTATCATTTGTTACATAGATGCCTTGATAAATTATTTGAGAGACATATTGGTTTAGCAATAAAAATTAAATCTACAAATCAATTTAATGTAGTTAATCAATTTATTTTGAAGTTTTTACAAGGACATAATGACTATAAATTAAATAAAAAAGTCGTAAAATTAATGCTTATTTTTGATTCGTCTAAAATGTCTACACAAGATATACATCTTTGTCATTTAAAAATTAAAAATAAAAATAAAGATATCCAATATGGTATGACTGTAGACGGCCTATTACGTCAAAATCAGACTGTAGAAAAAACATACGATACTTTAAAAAGACTTAATTTTGATTACTATTTAATTGATATTGAAAATATTGAAACGAAATTATCTTTAATTAATAAAAGAAGAACATATAATCATTCGACGACACATTTTGAAAATTATAAGCAGTTCATTTTAGATTCAGGCATAGACTCCACTCATTTTGTGTATGATTATTTATCTTTGAAATGTTTCAAATATGCTAGCAATAGTTCTAATCCTTTACAACTAGCTGATTTAGTTTGTCATATCATTGCTTTACTACGCTATGGTGGTGGTATTAGTTACCAACTCATTGCAGACGAAACGAAGTACTTGTCATTATTTAATGAATTCGGTAATGCATTACCTCTAATTCACATTTATAAAATGACTCACCCTTTTGTAAATGAAGAATTACAAATTTGTAATAACTACATTATGAGTCGTAAAGATGGCAATTATCACTTCATATTATTTAACAAAATAAACGATCGCTATTTATCTGATAGTCAACAGAAATTTATTTTCAAAAACACATTGAAATCACATTCATTAACAATAGTTCAAACTTTGAATAGTGAGCATGGGACAATAGATAATTTATTACCGCAAACTAAAGAACAACTGTTTCTTGATAAAGATATTATTAATCAATTGGATCAATGCAATCATCCAAAAACAGAATTATTCATTCAAGAAAATGATAATCAAGACGTTAATGTTGTTCTCAAACATGATGAAGTAAAATATGTATGTTTCAAACCTATTTAATCTTTGTTGGTATGAATGATGGTGTCTTAAGTTTAACAATCTCTGATTAAGGATATATTTAGTATTAAGGAGATGATAGGATTGGATAATCAAAAAGCAACTGAAGCAATTGAAAAAGTATTAGATCATTCAAAAGTGGGTGTTTTATCAACCGCTTATAATAATAAACCTAATAGTAGATATATGGTATTCTATAATGACGAATTGACACTATATACTAAGACAAATATTAATTCTATAAAGGTTGAAGAAATTGAAGACAATCCTTATGCTTATATTTTATTAGGCTATAACGAAACAACTAACAATAGTTTTGTTGAAATCGATGCAACTATTGAAATTGTTAAAGATGAAAAAACAATTGACTGGTTATGGGAAACTCAAGATAAATCATTTTTCGATTCTAGTAAAGACCCCGAATTATGTGTATTAAAAGTAAATCCTAAATCAATTAAATTAATGAACGACAAAGATTTAGACACACCTTTCACAATTGAGTTATAAATGAATGATTAATCTCAACTTAAATAAGTTGGGATTTTTTGATGTGATACAAATTCGTATATTTGATGAAAATATCAAATTATAATATCCACTTATATTTTAAATTTAATTGCAAATCACTCTATTTTTCTGTATAAATGAAATAGTAGATAGATAAACAATATTAAAGGAGATTTTGCTGAATGAAAGGTAAAAAAGGACTCGCTTATAGTCTTATTGCAATCATGGTCATTATATGTATTGTTCTAGTTATTGCTATGATGGCAGGCGGTAAAAAAGAAACTTATTATGGCGTAATGAAGAATGGTACAACAATTGATAAAATGATTAGTGAAAAAGACGAAAAAATCGAAAAGAACGTTAAACTTCCATCAGATGCTGATGTATCTGTTAAAAAAGAGGATTTCGTAAGAATTACTAAAAATGAAAAATCTGGCAAAATTGCTAGTGTTAAAAAGGTAGATCATGATGATGTACCACATGGATTAATGACTCAAATCCATGATATGGGCGATATGCATATGTAATTTTAAAAGAAGCAAGTCGATAATGACTTGCTTCTTTTTTATGTTATACGAACGAATATGTTAAGTTATAATCTATCAACCACTGCCTCTAACCATTAAAATGGAGGTACTTTTAAGGGTCACAGTAGCTTTCGCTACTGCGTAAGAAGTACTAACCATTGAAATGGAAGTACTTCTTTATAATCGCTAAAGCGATTTTCTTCTTGGTTCGCCTTAGCTTTGCTAATGCATAAGAGCCCCTAATCGCTAAAGCGATAAGGGGCTCTAAAATGTCAGATTTATTATTTTATAATGTTTTTAAGTACTCTTGACCTTGTTTTTTATCATAAACGTTTTCCCATTTAGCAATGACAACTGTAGATAAAGCGTTACCCATAACGTTAACTACTGTACGTACCATGTCTAATAAACGGTCAACCCCTATAATTAAAGCAAGTCCTTGAGCTGGTAATCCCATTGCACCTAATGTTGTTAATAACACAACGATTGAAGTACCTGGAACTGCTGCCATACCTTTTGATGTAAGCATTAACGTTAACATTAAAACTAATTGTTCAGTTAATGTTAAATGCATGCCATACATTTGTGCTACGAATAATGCAGCGATAGATTGATATAAAGCTGATCCATCTAAGTTAAATGTATAACCAATTGGTATAACAAACGATGTAATATCTTTCGGCGAACCGAATCTTTCCATCTTTTTCATCATTACTGGTAATACTGCTTCTGAACTTGAAGTTGAGAAAGCCAAAAGTATTTCGCTTTTTAGTATTTTCATAATAGAGAAAATACTAATGCCACACATTCTAGCTACAATTCCTAATACTACAACTATAAAGAATACCATTGCGAAAATTACAACTAATACTAGTTTTAGTAAAGGAAGTAACGCTGATGCTCCGAATGTAATGATTGTTGTACAAATAAATGCAAAGACACCAAGTGGTGCTAATTTTAATATTTTATTAATCATCCAGAAAACTGCTTCTAAAGTTCCACTTAAGAAAGATTTTACTGGTTCTGCTTTTTCGCCAACGGCAGCTAAACCTAAACCGAAGAATACAGCAAAAAAGATAATAGGTAATAATTCACCTTTGTTTAAAGCTTCAAAAAAGTTTGTTGGTACAATGTTTACTATAGTATCAATAAAATGATTACCATATGTAGTTTGTTCTGCAGCATGTGCAGATGTTTGATATTTAGAAATATCGCCCTTTGGTAATTTTGATGGATCTAATCCAGAACCTGGTTTAAATAGGTTTCCGAAAATTAATCCAAGACCAATAGCGATTGTTGTTATAATTTCAAAGTATAATATTGTTTTCCATCCGTAGCGACCTACAGTTTTCGATTCCCCAACGTTCGAAATAGATAGTGCTAAAGAACAGAATACAACTGGAATAACAATCATTTTAATTAAGTTTAAAAAGATGTCTCCAAATGGCTTTATGTAGTTAGCCGCTTCTTCATTTCCATATAATATAAGTCCAACGACAACACCTAGAACCAATGCAATTAATACTTGCACAGGTAGACTGATTTTTCTCTTAAACAGAGCCATATTGCAAACTCCCCTTCATCTGACATCACTTAATTATATCAGATAAGTTAAAAATAGCTATAATTATTTATATAACAAATATAAATAATTGTATTGAAATGTTTTAACTTTTATGAATCAAGAGTAGTTTACTATGTTTATTTTTTATTTCTTTTTAAAGGTTCTTCATTTCTATTCTTTAATTTTAACTGATACCCAAAATAAAAAAGTTACCAAATTTTTTTCAACTTGGTAACTCATCTTATTGCAATTATTTTGAAGGTTTATAGTTTTTATTAAAGTAATTATGCTTAGCACTTTTTATACTTTTCTTAGTTTCAGTATCAAAACCTTCGGCAAAAACACCTTTTCTAGTACTAATAGGTTGAATGACATAAGTTATTTTAGGTTCATCTTTAAAAATAACTTCCTTATAATAAACACCCTTTTTAGCGCTATAAAGAGTTTCTTGTTTTTTAACTTTATCTTTTAAATGGTGTTCTTTTAAATAACTATCAACCATTTCAATATTTTTGTGACCTTGATATGATTTAAGCGCGAAGAAAAACGCAAACGCAATCACTAATGAAATAATTAATATAATAATAATTCTGATTAATTTCTGCTTCTTACTCATTTTATAGACTCCTTTTGCCTTATCTTAATTAGTATGAACGAAATTTATGCATTTTTAAAGTCTTATAAAAATTTTGTAACAAAATATTCTTAACTCATTGATATAATGCAAAGATGATTCATATGTTAATTAAAGATACTGTCTTACATCATCAAGTGGTAAACGTACTGATTCATGGGCTTCTTGTGCACCTTTACCTATAGCAATTGCTACAACTGGTACAAATCGATCGCTATCTATCCCTAACACATTTGCAATATTAGCTTTATCAAATCCGCCTATAGCATTAGTATCGTAGCCATGCGATTTAGCCACAAGCATTAATTGCATTGCCATTAAACTACTATCAATATTAACGATATCTTTCATACCTTCTCTAGATAATCCTTTATAATGAGGCAATACCCAACTTAACATCTTATCTTTAATTTCTTCTGTCATATGATTCTTGCTTACTGCGTCACCGTATATCTGTTCAGCTTTTTCATAATTTTTCAAGTCTCCAAATATGATTATCATAGCTGAAGAAGTATTGACTTGTCTCGAATTCTTACCGAAAGATGGTAATATTTTCTCCTTACCTTCATCAGAATCTACAACTATTAATCTCCATGGTTGCATATTCACTGAAGATGGTGCTTTGGTTGCTTTTTGAATGATACTATCCATTTCTTCATGGCTGATTTTATGTTCTGTATCAAATACTTTTACTGATCTTCTTCCTTTTAATACGTCGTCAAATTGAGTGATTTTCTCCATTATATATACTCCTTATTTTTTATAAGTCATTGGATTTTTCAAATCAATAATCTTTAATTATGATTTTCTAATATTTAAATGAAAAGCAATTTAACTTTACTATCAAAATAGGCACTTGACAAGTCACACACTTCATAATATGGTTACCTTAACAAGTAGTGATTTAATGTATGTCGAAAATAGTTATTTAAGCAAACAATTGTGCTTTTTATTCTATGTTTCATCAAAAGAAATTATCAAAAAGTATTCCAATTATTTAAAGGAATATGAACTCACGTACACTGGTTATATAGTGCTAATGGCGATTGAAGAAGATGAGAAACTTAACATCAAAACTTTAGGTGATAGAGTTTTCTTAGATTCAGGCACTTTAACACCATTACTAAAAAAATTAGAAAAGAAAAATTACGTTGTTCGAACTCGTGAAGAAAAAGATGAACGAAATCTTCAAATTTCACTAACAGAACAAGGTAAAAGTATTAAAAAACCTTTATCAGAAGTTTCGCAAAAGGTATTTGGCGAATTTGATATAGATGTAAATGAAGCTAAGGAATTAGTTAACCACCTTCAACTTTTTGTTTCTAAAAACTTCGATAAATCCTCAGAAAAATAATCTTATATAGAGAAAAAAGGCAAAAGTAAACTTGCCCACTTTCATCCCTTTCTTATGCGTTGATAAAATCAAGTTATGTAAACTTTTGTCTATATTCTCTAGTACGAACTGTTACACTATTAATAATCCATTTTACTTTACCTCATAACAAACACTTCATATAATGAATTTACAATTAAATATAGTTAATTTATAACTGTAAAAGGAGCTAATAGTATGCCAAATAATGACTTCTTTAATAATTCATTTTTAAAAAATGATCCAACTGATTTATTTAGAGACTTAGGTAAACAAGTATTCAATCAATTTTCATCACAAGCTTTCCCTGTTAATTTATATAATGAAAATGATCATTACTTAATTGAAGCTGAACTTGCAGGTGTGAAAAAAGAAGATATTTCATTAACTTTTGAGCAACATACGTTAACTATTAAAGCTAATAAATATATTGAATCACATAATGGACAAACGCAATTAAATGAACGTTCTAATGGTGAATTAGTGCGCAGATTTGAATTCGAGGATATAGACAAGTCTCTTATCAAAGCAACATTTGAAAATGGCATTTTAAGCATACACTTGCCTAAACAACAACAAGAAGCTGAAGATGCAACAACAATTTCAATTTCATAATATAAAATAATAGACCTTGTTATGGATTTACCATAGCAAGGTCTGTTTTATTAATGAATTGTTTTCGCGTCTTTTTTATTAACTAAAAACATTGTAATTACAGCAATAATAGCAAATATTGCTAATAATATAAATGCGAGATGGCTTGTACCAGTGATACTAGATACATAAGTGATTACTATTGGTGGGAAGAATCCTCCTAAGCCACCCATCATTGATACGATACCATTTGCTGTCCCAGCTTCTTTTGAAAAGTATGATGGTACAAGTTTAAATATTAATCCATTACCAATACCTGCACATATACTAATTAATAAGCACCCTATTGTAAATAATACAATATGAGAAGAAATCCCCAGGATTACTGCGCCTATAATCATAGCAATGAAATCTATAATTAATACTTTAACGGCATTTAATTTATCACCAAGCATACCTCCGATTGGTCTAAGGAATGTTGCTAAGGCGATAAAAATACCTGAACGAATTCCTGCATCTACTTTATCAATACCAAAATGATTAACTAAAAAGTTAGGTAAGAATAGACCAAATGCTACAAATGAGCCAAATGTTATAAAATACCATAAACTTGTATAATATAATTTAGGATTTTTAGCTAATATTTTAGTTTGTGCCACTAAAGGTACTTTAACTTTTGTTTCTTTATTATCACCAAAAATAAACATTAATATAGCAAATAAAGCAATAAATATTAAATACATTCTTACTGTTGTTTGCCAACCGATAATGCCTGCAATAGGTGGTGCTAAGAATGATGAAACTGCTGTCCCTATGTTCCCCATGCCGTATATACCATTCGCTAACCCTACTTTTTCTTTTGGGAAGTATTTAGGAATGGAAGTGACACCTACTGAAAATATAGCGCCCCCTACTCCTAAAAAGAACCCTGAAAGCATTAGCATTCCCGGAGATTTAGCCTGAGCTAAAAAGAATATTGGGAATAATAGTATTATGAAACTACAGAAGAAAACCCATTTAGCTCCAATGATATTTGTGAGATATCCAAACGGAACACGTAAAATGGATCCTAAAATTACAGGTATTGCTAAAATAATCGATAGTTGTGATGCTGGAATTTTAATATCTTGTGATATGTAAGGCATTAAAGGAGATATGATACTCCAAGCCATAAATCCAACTACTAAACTTAACGTTTGTAAACCTAGTTGAAAACCACCTTTTCTTTTGTACATGTCTTCACCTTCATAAATTATAATTATTTAGTACTTTAATGAATAAATCATTTAATAATTGTGAGTGTTACTACTTCTATGCAAAGTACTAACTATAACTATATTTTAAGATGTTTGTGAAAAATTGAACATTAGTGTAATCCCTTATTTGTTTACCTTTTTCCCCTATAAAAATAAATGAGTTCGTTAAATTTTAAAGCATTTATTAATAGAACATATGAGGCATGTTCATGCGTTGGAAATACTAGTGGTTATAGTGGAACACATGAGGTGAACTCATGTGTAAGAAATACTAATTTCTAAAGAAAAAGTATTTCTTTATCGTCTTTTCTCCCCGGCAAAGTTGACTAGGTTAATCATGAGTTTTATGAAATGAGTAACCAGTCAACCACTGCCTCTAACCATTAAAATGGAAGTACCTTTAAGGATCACAGTAGCCTTCGCTACTGCTTAAAGGATATATAGTTACTCTCCTGAATTAATTAGTCACTTTTAATCTATGGTGTTTATTAATGGAACACATGAGATGAACTCATGTGTAAGAAATACTAATTTCTAAAGAAAAAGTATTTCTTTAAATGCATAAGAGCCCCTAATCGCTAAAGCGATTTTCTTCGGTTCGCCTTAGCTTCGCTAATGCATAAGAGCCCCTAATCGCTAAAGCGATAAGGGGCTCTAAAATTCTAATAGTTTCTTTTTCATAGCGTATTCAACTAATTCTGGTTTTGTTTTTAATCCTAATTTGTTCATAATATGTGTTTTATGTGCTTCTACTGTTTTTACAGAAACAAATAATTTTTCAGCAATTTCTTTATTACCGTACCCTTTAGCTATCAACGGTAATATTTCTAATTCGCGTTTTGATAAAATTTTAAAGGGATCAGACCCATCTGTAGGTTCTTGGTTGTTGTTATTAACGAATTCATTAACAAGTGATGTTGTTAATTTCATATCGACATAAGTATCTCCTTGATAAACAGTTCTAATCGCAAGAATTAATTGTTCATCAGGCGCATTTTTTAAAATATAGCCCTTTGCACCATTTCTAAGTACGTGAAATAAATATTCTTCGTCATCATACATTGTTAATATTAATATTTTAGTCTCCGGAAAACTTTCATTGATTTTGCTTGTCGCTATTAAACCAGATTCACCTGGTGGCATACTTAAATCCATAAGAAGAACGTCTGGTTTATGTTCTAACACCTTTTGATATGCTTCAACACCGTCAGCAGCTGTAGCCACTACTTCCATATCTTGTTGATAGTTTAATATCATGGAAAAACCTGTTCGAACAACTGCATGATCATCAGCTATCACAATTTTCAATTTAATTCCCCCAAAAATTTTCACAAAGGTACTTCTAATGTAACTATTGTACCTTTATCAATATGTGTTTCTATATCTACATGCCCGTACACTAATTCAGCACGCTCGCGCATACCGTATAAACCTAGTCCAGATCCTTTTGGTTGAGAATTTGGATTAAATCCGTATCCATGGTCAATAATTTCTGCAATTAAATTATCATTATTTTTTTGAATCATTACATCTACTTCACTAACACCTGCATATTTTAACGCATTATAAATCGCTTCTTGAACTACACGATAAACAACTGTTTCAACTTCACTATCAAAACGTTGCTGTGAAATATTAGATGTGTAATTAATTTGCATTCCGAAATTTTCTTCAAACTGTTTAAAATAAGATTTAAATGCGGCTTCTAAACCTAAATCATCTAATGAAGCTGGTCTTAATTCAACAGATAAATTTCTAACATCATCGACTAATTGAGACATGATGCCCTCAATATTTTCAACATCATTCAATATTTTTTCTCTATCCTGTTGGTACTTTAATAAGCGTAATTGAACGTTTATATTTAAAAGTTCTTGAACTAGACTATCATGTAATTCTCTCGAAATACGTTTACGTTCATTTTCTTGTGCAGAAATGGTTTTTCTTATCATCCTACGTTGGTTCATTTTTTCTTGACGTTCAATCTGAGGTGCAACATCTTGCAAAGTAAATGCATTGATACCTTTTTCTTTATCAATTGTTTGATATGTAGCAGTAAATGGTGCAATTTCTCTTTGATTAGTTTTCATAAAAACTTGAAATGTAGATCTATTAGGTTGTTCTACATCTAAAAAACAATTTTTACATGATTGCAAATCAAATTCATTGGTATAACCTTCACATCTACGACATATTGCATTGGTCATCGTACTATAATTATCTTCCATTGAAATCACTTCATTAGCTGCTTCATTCATAGCTATTACTTTGCCATCATTATTAACAAACACAATTTTCTCATTTGTGCACTCATAATATTTTTTCAATAAAGTTTCAAGTTTGATATCATCATGTCCCAACAATTTAATCACCTAATATCTTCTTTTAATTCACCTAGTCGCTCATTGATAATAATATTTTCTATATTATCAGGCAATGGTTTGTGATTTCTTTGGCCAAATAGTATTACACCATAAACTTGGTTATTAAAGCAAAGTGGTACTGCTATCACCGCTGTTAAACTTTCACTTAATAAAATGGGATATTTTACTTTTTCATCTGGTGACAGCGCCATATCTACATTAGAAATTAGCATTCTTTTCCCTGTTTTCATGACGTTACCAGCTAATCCACGACCTTTTCGTAGAACGATAAGTTTATATCTATCGTTGTTATTTCCGGATACATATTGCCATTTTATTGGGGAATAAGTACTCGAATGCTCACAAAATGCAATCGCTGCAAAATCGACGCCTTCTTCTTCTCTTAATTTATCAATATTGTATTGAATATTTTGCAGTTTCATATTTAAACCTGGAGTCATTATCATTCCACCTTTGGATCATTACAATTTATTTTTTCGATATATAATATATCTTCTATTAGTATAAGATAACGGTACACTCCATACATGAACTAAACGTGTAAACGGCCAACATGCTAATATTGTGAATCCTAATAATACATGAATTTTAAATTGAAGTGGTACCTCTAACATTAATTCAGCATGAGGTCTAAATAAAAATAACTGTCTAAACCACACTGAAATTGTTTCACGATAGTTAAATCCTTCATTTGTTATATTAGTAACAAGCGTTGAGTAACATCCCATAAAAATAATTAAAAGTAATAAAAAATTCACGAAGATATCAGAAAATGAACTCAAGCGTCTTACATTTTCAAATGTTATACGTCTTGCTGTTAACAATAACATACCAATCAATGTCATTATACCAAAAATGCTTCCTATATAAACGGCACCAAAATGATAAATTCCTTCAGTAACACCTAATGCTTCTGTCCATGATTCCGGTATTGCCAAACCAACAACATGACCAAAAAACACAGGAATAACTCCTAAATGAAATAATAGACTTCCCCATTTAAGTTGTTTCTTTTCAATTAATTCACTAGACTTGGCTGTCCAAGAAAATTGATCATATTTATATCTTGCAATATGTCCTATAATAAAAATCATCAAACATAAGTAGGGATAAATGACCCACAAAAATTGACTAATCATGTTGCGTCACTCCTTCTGGTGACTTTAGATATAATTTTAATGTCTTACGTAATGCTTGGATAACATATCCATAAGGATGATTATGTTTACCAAGCTCATTTGCCAATGCATACGTACCGTCTTCAATAATCATAATTACAAGTTGAATATTTTCTTCCGCTCTATCATCGCCATACCATTCGATAGTTTGTAGAAATTCTAACATTAACGGTAGATAATCAGATAATTCATTATCTACCATTTTTAATCCAAACATTTCGTATAATACTTTAAGTTTGGCTAACATTTGTCCTCGTTCTTTTTGAGTTTCAAATTTGTTATATGTCATATATAATGGAGAATTTTTACTGAAATCAAACGTATCAGTATAAATTTGTTTTGCTTCAGACAAAGTATAATTCATCATAACTTCTCTAAAATTAACAATATCTTGATAACCAGGGTGTTGTGAAGTAATGGATTCATTAAACACATTTTCATTAAATGTTAATTTTTCTGGAAAGCTTAATAACATTGCTATATAACCAAAACTATCTTGATATTTTTTTAAATTATCGAAATTAATCACGGAATATCCCTCCATAAAAGTTTTCGTTATATATTTCTTGGCCTGTTTTTCCAGAGCCAACTGCAACGCCGCATCCTTCACAATTTGCACCGAAGTTCTCTCCACCATATCCTTGAGATCCTTGAGCATGATAAGTATCTAAATATGTTTCTTTATGTGATGTTGGTATTACAAAGCGTTCTTCATATTTTGCTAAACCTAATAATCGATACATATCAGAAACTTGTCTTTCGGTAAGATCTAAAGCATCTAACTTTTTAACATCAAATGGTCTATTAGTCACTTTAGCTCTCATATAGCTACGCATCATTGCCATTTTTTGTAATGATTTTTTCACTGGTTCAGTATCTCCAGCAGTAAACATATTAGCTAAATATTCGATAGGTAATCTCATTTCTTCAATTGCTGGGAAAATCATGTCTGGATCTTGTTGTGTATTTTTACCTTCGAAATAACTCATGATTGGGCTTAATGGTGGACAATACCAAACCATTGGTAAAGTACGATATTCTGGATGTAATGGGAATGCTAATTTATATTCAATAGCCAATTTATATATTGGTGATTGTTGTGCCGCTTCAATCCATTCGTGGTTGATACCATCTTTTTCAGCTTGAGCAATAACATCTTCGTCATATGGATCTAAAAATAATTCTAATTGTTTTTCATATAAGTCTTGTTCGTTTTCAGTTGATGCGATTTCTTCAACGCGATCAGCATCATATAAAAGTACTCCTAAATATCTCATACGACCTGTACATGTTTCTGAACATACAGTAGGCATACCTGCTTCAATTCTTGGGAAACAAAATGTACATTTTTCTGCTTTATTTGTTTTCCAGTTGAAGTAAACTTTTTTATAAGGGCAACCAGTCATGCAATATCTCCAACCTCTGCATGCATCTTGGTCAACCAATACAATACCATCTTCATCTCTTTTATACATTGCACCTGAAGGACATGATGCTACGCAACTTGGGTTTAAGCAATGTTCGCAAAGTCTAGGTAAATACATCATAAATGTTTCATCAAATTGGAATTTAATATCTTCTTCAATTTTTTGGATGTTAGGGTCTTTAGGGCCTGTAACATTAGCACCTGCTAAATCATCTTCCCAGTTAGGTCCCCATTCAATATCCATATTTTTCCCAGAAATAACGGAATACGCTCTTGCTACAGGTGAATGGTTACCTTGTTTAGCTGAAGTTAAATGTTCATAGTTATAATTCCATGGTTCATAATAGTCTTGTATTAAAGGCATATCTGGGTTATAAAAGATTTTACCTAAAGCAATCTTAGACCATTTACTACCTGATTTAAGTTGTAATTTTCCTTTTTTATTTAAAACCCAACCACCTTTGTAATGTTCTTGGTCTTCCCATCGTTTCGGATATCCTGTACCTGGTTTAGTTTCAACGTTGTTAAACCACATATACTCAGCACCTGGTCTATTTGTCCATGTGTTTTTACATGTAACACTACAAGTATGACATCCTATACATTTATCTAAATTCAACACCATTGCGATTTGCGCTTTAATCTTCAAGCCAATTGACCTCCTTCATTTTTCTAACTGCAACGTAAACATCTCTTTGATTTCCTATCGGACCGTAGTAGTTAAAATGATAGCTAATTTGAGCATATCCGCCGACTAATTGTGTCGGTTTCAAATGTATTCTAGTTGGTGCGTTATGTGAACCACCTCTTGTATCTGTAATTTCAGATCCAGGTGTTTGAATATGTTTATCTTGAGCATGATACATAAACATTGTTCCTTGAGGCATTCTGTGAGAAATAACCGCTCTAGCAGTAACAACACCGTTTCGGTTGTAAACTTCTAACCAATCATTATCTTTAATATCATGTGCCTCAGCATCTACATTCGAAATCCAAACATTTGGACCACCTCTGAATAATGTCAACATATGTTTATTATCTTGATACATTGAATGAATATTCCATTTACCATGTGGTGTAAGGTAACGTAATACTAATGCATCCGTGCCGCCTTTAATTTTTTTATCTCTTGTACCAAATACCATTGGCGGTAAAGTAGGTTTATATATTGGTAGACTTTCACCAAATTGTTGGAACACTTCATGGTCTAAATAATAACTTTGTCGTCCAGTTAATGTTCTAAATGGTACTAAACGTTCAATATTAGTTGTAAATGGAGAATAACGTCTTCCATTTTTATTTGAACCTGGAAATACCGCTGTTGGTATAACTTCTCTAGGTTGCGATGTAATATTTAAAAATGTAATTTTTTCAGAAGCTCTTTCACTAGATATATCTGCTAATTTCATACCTGTTTGTTGTTCTAAATCTTGGTAAGATTTTTGAGATAATTTCCCATTAGTAGCTGATGAAATATTTAGCATGGCATCTGCAACATTTCGTGCTGAATGAATACGTGGTTTATCATTTTTAATTGAGTCTGGATCGGTATCATTCCATGTACCTAACATACTTTTAAGTTCTTCATATTGATCTTTAACGCTAAAGCTAACTCCATGTGCGCCTATTTTACCTGTCTCAAGTTTAGGTCCTACTGTAACGTATTTATCATAGATTAGTGTGTAATCTCTTTCTACGATTGAAAAGCTAGGCATTGTTTGACCAGGAATCGGATCAATTTCACCTTTAGACCAATCTTTTACAATTCCGAGTGGCGTACCTATTTCTTGTTTTGAGTCATGACCTAATGGTGATGTAACCACATCTTTAAATGTACCTGGAAGATAATCTTTAGCCATTTCAGATACTGCTTTAGCTAATGTTTTATAAATATCCCAATCTGAACGTGATTCCCATAATGGATCAATAGCCGGATTAAATGGATGAACATATGGATGCATGTCTGTTGATGATAAATCGTGTTTTTCGTACCAAGTTGCTGCCGGTAAAACAATGTCAGAATATAATGGCGTTGCTGTCATTCTAAAGTCGAGTGATACTAATAAATCTAATTTTCCTGTTGTTTCTTCTCTCCATTTGATTTCTTCAGGTTTGTCATCTTCGTTTGGTGAAGCTAATAAACCTGATTTAGTACCTAATAAATGTTTCATGAAATATTCTTGTCCTTTAGCAGAACTTGATATTAAATTTGAGCGCCAAACAAACAATGTTTTAGGATGATTTTTTCTTAAATCTGGATCTTCTACTGCAAATTTAGTTTTCTTAGATGTCACTTCATCTATAGCGCGTTTAAGAATTGCTTCATTTGAATTGTCACCATTTTCTTTAGCTTCTTCACCAAATAACAAACTATTTTTGTCAAATTGAGGATATGATGGTAACCAACCTAATTTTGCTGCTGTCACATTATAATCAGCAGGATGTTTATGTTTAATATTTTTAGCTAAAGGTGATTTTAATTTATCTACATCTGATTCTTCGTATTTCCATTGATCAGTAGCAAAGTAAAACCAACTAGTTCCATTTTGTAAACGTGGTGGTCCTTGCCAGTCTTTTGCAAATGCAAGTGTATTCCAGCCTTCTATTGGGCGACATTTTTCTTGACCAACGTAGTGAGCCCATCCTCCTCCGTTAACGCCTTGGCAACCACATAACATAACTAAATTGAGTATTGCACGATAAATAGTATCTGAATTGAACCAATGGTTTACGCCAGCGCCCATAATAATCATTGAACGACCTTCAGTATCAATAGCATTTTGTGCAAATTCTTTAGCTACTTGAGTGACTAAATTACTTTTAATACCTGTTATTTCTTGTTGCCATGCTGGAGTATATTTAGAATCTTTATCTTCATAACTATCTGCTTCTAAATCATGGTTAAATCGACGTACGCCATATTGACTTGCCATTAAATCAAATACTGTTGTGATATATGTTTCTGTTCCGTCAGCTAAAGTGACTTTTTTAGTAGGAATAGGTCTTTCAAATATTCCATCACCATTACTATCAAAATATGGAAATTGAATTTGCTGTAATTCATATTCACTATCAGCCATGGATAATGAAGGATCTATTTTGTTTCCTTCATCATCTTCTAATTTAAGATTCCATTGTTTGCCTTCTTCCCATCTTTGTCCCATTGTGCCGTTAGGTACTGTTAACTCATTTGAAATTTCATCAAAAATTAATGGTTTCCATTCCCCATTTTCAGTTTGTTGACCTAAATCAGTAGCTCTTAAAAATCTGCCTGCTTTAAATCCATTTTCATCTTTATCTAACATCAATACGAAAGGCATATCAGTGTATTGTTTAGCGTAATCGATGAAACGTTGGTTTGGTTTGTTTATATAATATTCTTGTAAAATGACGTGTGTCATTGCTTGCGCCACTGCTGCATCTGTACCAGGATTAGGCGCTAACCAATTGTCCGCAAATTTAACGTTCTCTGCATAATCTGGTGCTACAGAAATAACTTTAGTACCTTTATATCTAACTTCTGTCATAAAGTGAGCGTCCGGTGTACGTGTTAAAGGTACATTTGAGCCCCACATAATAATATATGATGCGTTATACCAATCACTTGATTCAGGTACATCAGTTTGTTCTCCCCAAATCTGTGGAGAAGCAGGTGGTAAATCTGCATACCAATCATAAAAGCTAAGCATTTCGCCGCCGAGTAAATTAATAAAACGTGCACCTGCAGCGTAACTCACCATTGACATTGCAGGTATAGGCGTAAATCCTGCAATTCTATCAGGTCCATCTTTTTTTATTGTGTATAATAATTGAGCTGCTATGATATCAGTAACATCTTTCCAATTAGATCTTACATGGCCACCCATACCTCTTGCAGATTTATACTGTTTAGCTTTTTCTTCATCTTCAACAATAGATGCCCATGCCGCAATTTTATTACCTTGATTTTCTTCTAGTGCTTCTTGCCAGAGTTCTAATAATTTTCCTCTTATATATGGATATTTAACTCTTAAAGGACTATATTCGTACCATGAGAATGATGCTCCTCTTGGGCAACCTCTAGGTTCGTATTCTGGCATATCAGGACCACAGCTTGGATAGTCTGTTTGTTGGTTTTCCCATGTAATAACACCATTTTTAACAAAAACTTTCCATGAACATGATCCAGTACAGTTAACACCATGTGTAGTTCTAACTTCTTTATCATGGCTCCAACGTTCTCGATACATTTTCTCCCATTCTCTGCTTTTACTTTCTAATACTGACCAGTTCCCGTTAAATTTTTCTGTTGGTTTAAAAAAATTCAATCCAAATTTCCCCATATATATCCTCCTACACTAGCAAAGTGATTATCTATGTCCGTTAATTAATTTCGCTACTTTTTCTTATATTCAAATTGTATATTTTTTCACAAACTTTTTATATTAGGGAAAGTCCTAATTGAAGGTATAAATCCCCTATGATTTTTTATAATCTTTCAATATTCTTTTTAATAAAAAAAGACCACCTCTTATTGGTGGCCATACTGAAGTCTAAGACAAAGATATAATGTACTCTCTTTTTATTATTGAGTTAGTCATATTTAGGGCTAGCTCCTAAAGGAACAATATAGAATCTAGACTTTAATAAATTGATGATGATATTGATTTTTGATTTTTTCATATAATTGTTGTTGTGAAATATGGTATTTGTCATTATTTTTCACTTCAATTATGCAACCATATCCTTCATCACTTAATATTTCGCATTTTTCCATTGCTCTTCCTTTTTCCCCTTGGACAATGTAAAAAGGTTGATCCGGTTTACTATCAATTTTAGATTCCACATAGTTAACGATATCTCCAATAATACAAACGCCTGGCATACCTTCAAGTTGATGAGATTTTATCTTTTGTTGAATATCGCTTAATGTTCCAATGATTACTTTTTCATCAAATAAGGAAGCTCGGAAAATAATAGCGATTGGAAAATTGATATCACTGAATTGTTGTATCTGATTTATTATTTTCGGAAGTCGTTTCACTCCCATATATATTGCTAATGTACCTTTATTAAGGAGCGGAGTAATATCCAACTGATTTTCTTGATTATCTTTAAAATGACCTGTTGAAAAAGTTACGTTTTTCGCTAAACTTCTCATCGTCAACCCAATATTCATGGATTGTGCAGCAGCACTTGCAGAAGTTACTCCTGGAACTATTTCAAAATTGATATCTAAATCACTTAGTGTCTCAACTTCTTCATGTAAACGTCCAAATATCGCTGGATCTCCGCCCTTAAGCCTTACAACATGATTGTGTTCTGAAGCTGCCTTAACCATGAGTTGATTAATATTATCTTGTTGAATATGTTTGGTATAAGGTTTCTTTCCTACATCTACAATTTCTATTTCAGGTTTAGCATACTGTAAGATTAATGGATTTACCAATCTGTCATATAGAATAATATCTGCATTTTCTATAAGACGTTGTGCTTTCTTAGTTAGAAAATTAGGATTACCTGGTCCAGCACCTACTAAATATACTTGACCATAGTTACTTACAGACATATGAATATATCTCCATCGATAATTTCCACAGGATAAGTTTCTACACAACCGGTATCTGGTTCTTGCACATTACCAGTAGTTAAGTCTATTTTTTGGTTATGTAATGGACAATAAACAAAATCTCCACTTACTGTGCCTTCTGATAATGGTCCTTGTTTATGTGGACATACATTATTCACTGCAAAAATTTTACCTTCATTCGTTAAAAACAAACCAATTTCTTTATCTTTTACAATTACTTTTTTTCCAATGAGTGGTGTTAATTCATTCAAATTAGAAACTTTAATCTTTTCCATACTTTTCATAACTATACCCTCTCAACTTCAAAGATTTTTTGTGATGCTTTGTCATTTGCTATTGCTTGCCATGGTTCTTCTTTAATTGCTTGTTTAGCATCCATCACTCTATCGAATAAAGCTTGTTGGCGTTCAGGGTCCAATAAAACTTCTTTTACATTTTCAAATCCAAGACGTTCTAACCAAGGCGCTGTTCTTTCAGCATATATACCAGTTTCACGATAATATTGCATTAACGCACCGCACATACGTATTACGTCATCTTCGGTTTCTACCGTAGTTAAGAACTGTCCTTTTGTTACTTCAGTTCCTCCATTGCCACCAATATATAATTGGTATCCATTTTCAACAGAAATGACACCAAAGTCTTTCACACCAGATTCTACACAACTTCTAGGACATCCTGATACGCCCATTTTAAATTTATGAGGTGTATCAATATATTCAAAGGTTTTCTCTAATCTGATACCTAATCGTGTTGTATATTGCGTTCCAAAGCGACAAAATTCTTTACCAACACAACTTTTAACGGATCTTGTTTTTTTACCATATGCTGAAGCAGAACGCATACCTAAATCTTTCCATACTTGTGGGAGTTCATCTTTTTTCAATCCATATAACCCAACACGTTGTGATCCTGTTACTTTTACAAGAGGTACATCATATTTTTTAGCAACTTCACCAAGTCTAATTAATTGATCTGCGTCTGTCACACCGCCACGCATTTGAGGTATTACAGAGAAAGTACCATCATTTTGAATATTTGCATGATATCTTTCATTTGCAAAACGTGATTCTTTTTCATCTTTATGTTCATATGGATATACCATATTCAAATAGTAATTAATAGCTGGACGACATTTAGGACATCCATTTTTATCTTTGAAATCAAGGACATGTCTAACTTCTTTTGATGTTTTTAAACCTTTTGCTCTAATTTGAGTTACAATTTGATCACGTGTTAAATCTGTACATGCACATATTCCTGAAGGTTTAGCGGCAACAAAATCATCACCTAAAGCATATTGTAAGATTTCTCCTATTTGACCTTTACATTTACCACATGAATTACCTGCTTTTGTTGCTTTAGTTACTTCATCTACAGAAGTTAGTCCGTTCTCTTTAATAGCTTTGACAATAGTGCCTTTGTCTACACCATTACATCCACATATTGTTTCATCATCAGCCATATCTTCTATAGAGTTACTAGCTTCCTCTCCACCTTTAGTTAGTAATGAAACTAATGTATAATCTTCAATTGATTCATGTTTTTTCATCATATTGTAAAATCGTGAACCATCATCTGTATTTCCATATAGTACTGCACCAACGACTTCGCCATCTTTTAGAAATACTTTTTTATAGTTATTATCTACACTATTAAAAATTTCAATGCCTTTAATTTCAGGTGATTCAACTATTTGACCGGCGCTGTATAAATCACAACCAGATACTTTTAATGACGTAAATGTTGTTGAACCTTTGTAACCTTCTGTGTCATTATCAGTTAAATAGTCAGCAAGCACTTTACCTTGTTCATATAATGGTGCAACTAATCCATAAACTTTACCTTGGTGTTCAGCACATTCTCCTACAGCATATATATTAGGGTCGCTCGTTTGCATCATATCATTAACTACAATACCTCTATTTACTTCTAAATCACTTTGTTTAGCTAATTCAGTATATGGTCTTATTCCAACAGCCATAACGACTAAATCCGCTTCTAAAACACGTCCATCAGCTAAACGTACAGCTTCAACATCTTCTTCACCTAAAATTTCTTTTGTATTAGCTTGTAGTTCAAAATTCATTCCTTGCTTTTCTAAGTCAGCTTTTAACATTTGTCCAGCTTTCGCGTCTAGTTGCATTTCCATAAGCCATTCAGCTAAATGAATTACCGTTACTTCCATACCTTGGTCCAGTAAACCTCTCGCACATTCTAAACCTAAAAGGCCCCCACCAATAACAATTGCATGTTTTTTAGATTTAGCAATTTCCATCATGCGTTTAGTATCATCAATCGTTCTCCATCCAATGACACTTGGAAAATCAGAACCTTGGATTGGTAAAACAAATGCTTTAGATCCAGTTGCAAATATACATTGATCATAATCAACTTCGATGCCACTCTCTGTCATAACTTTTTGATTATTACGATCTATTTTAATAGCTGGGTCATTATTAATGAGTTGGATATTATGCTCATCATACCAATCATATGAGTTCATTATCGTCTCTTCTACTGACATTTTATTTTGTAAAATATTGGATAACATTATTCGGTTGTAGTTTGGATATGGTTCCTTACCGATAATAGTAATATCAAAACGTTCATCGTCTCTTTCAAGAATCTCTTCAATCGTTCTCAAACCTGCCATACCATTTCCTATCATCACTAATTTCTTTTTAGCCATAAATATGCCCCTTTATCACTTGTGAATAGTTTTTATTAAAGGATTGGATAATTAGGCACATAGATTTTTCTTATACATATAATGCTTCGAATCGTTCTCTAATAATTAATTTAAGTGAACCATCAAAGTTAATTGAAGGTGTGATGTGTAGATTGCAGTGAATAGGCATCTCATCAATCACTCCTTTCACTTTGTTGACTAATCTGCCGTCAAAAAAGAACAAAGGCACTATAATAAGTTCATCATATTGTTTTGATATTTCTTCTAAGTCATTTCTAAATGTTAGTGCACCGTACAATGTGCGTGCATACACAGGTTGTTTCGAATCAACTGCTTCTACAAAGTCTATAAGTTCATCATGAGCCTTTGTAAATCGACCACTACCATTACCATGTGCGATAATAACAACCGCTGCGTTAGAATCATCGGATAATTTAACATCATCAATTCTTCTTTCAACTAATGCTTTCATATATGGATGTGTTCCTAACGGTTCACTAATATGACTAGAGATATTCGGATACTTATTTTGCATTTTCATTAAAATATCTGGAATATCACTCATATAGTGCATTGCACTGAAAATAAGTAATGGTACAATTCTAAATTCTTTAATACCTTGATGAACCATTCTTTCCATCGTTAATTCTAAACTTTGTGTATCACTCTCTAAAAATGCTAATTCATAATGGTAGTCTTCGTCTTTCAATAAAGTTGCAATAAATTCTGCTAAGGCCTTATTCTGATTTCCTTTTCTCATACCATGCGCCACTAAAATATTGCCTACCATAAAAACCAATCCTTTCACCTTGAATTGTAAACTAATTCTATGTATTTTTGTGATTATTTTCACATTTTAAGGAAAAATTAGGGAATCCCCTTATATAACAAGTATTATTTATATAGGTATTTGGGTCTTATAAAAAGCTATGAATAAAGATTTATTTTACATGAAATAAGATATATAATTGAATAGTTGGTTGTTAATATATTACACAAGTAATCACTATTCTAAATGAATAGTCATATACATAATGATTCGCACCTAATTTTTAATTAACAACTTAATCTATTTTCACATTAGAGAGGAGATATGTTCGTGAAAAGATTTACCTTTTTAATTATTATTGTATCTTTTATTTTAGCGAGCTGTAGTAATAATAACGCTTCTAAAAAGGATACTTTAAATGTTGAGATACCGTTAAAAACAACATCTATTGCGCCTTATGAAACTGACGTACCTGTCAAAGTTGGAGCATTAGAATCTTTATTTAAAATGTCTAAAGACGGTAAAGTGAAACCTTTGTTAGTGAAATCATACAAACAAAAATCTAATGACACATTAACACTTACACTTAAAGACAACATCAAATTCCAAAATGGTCATAAATTAACTGGTGATGCAGTGAAACGAAGTCTTGAACAAGGTATAGAAAAGAGTGATTTATTAAGAGGTTCATTACCAATAGATAACATTACTGCTAAAGGTCAAAAAGTGACTATCAAAACAAAAGAACCTTATCCTGAATTAAAATCAGAACTTGCTAGTCCATTTGCTGCTATTTATGATACGAAAGCAAAAGAAAAAGTCGCTGATCAACCTGTTGGTACAGGTCCTTATAAAATTGACAATTATAAACGTTCACAAAAAATTGAACTATCAAAATTCAAAGATTATTGGCAAGGTAACCCTAGATTAAGTAAAATTAATGTCACTTATCATGAAGATGGTAACACTCGTGTTAGTCACTTACTATCTGGCAAATCTGACTTAACAACAGACGTACCAATCGATCAAGTCAATGATGTAAAGAAATCTAATAAAGCCAATATCCAAAGCACTTCAGGTTTCCGAACTCATTTATTACTTTATAACCATGACAGTAAAAAAATGAATAAAAATGTTCGTGAGGCCTTTGATTCAGTCATCAATCGTAAAGAAATAGCGAAAACTATTTCAAAAAATTATGCTAAACCGGCATCTGGACCTTTCAATAGTAGGTTGAAAAATATTGATGAAGGTAAAGTTCAACCTCAAGATATTAACAAAGCTAAAAAATTATTGGCTAAAGAAGGATACTCTAAATCTCATCCATTAAAAATAAATATGGTAACTTATGATGGTCGACCAGAATTACCTAAAATTGGACAAGTCATTCAGTCTGAAGCTAAAAAAGCTAATATTGATGTAAAACTTCGAAATGTAGATGATATTGAAGGTTACTTGAAAGATAAAAATGCTTGGGATGCATCGATGTATAGTTATTTAACTGTCCCTAGAGGAGATACTGGTTACTTCTTTAACACTGCTTATTTACCAAAAGGTGCTAACAATAAAGGAAACTATGATAATAAAGAAGTCACTCAACAAATCAAACAACTTAATCAAACATTTAGTCAATCTCAACGTGAACAAATGACTAATAACATTTTGAGAACATCTAACAAAGATATTCCAAATAGTTATATTACTTATAATGATCAAATTGATGGTGTAAGTAAAAATGTTAAAAACTTTAATGTTACACCAGAATCAATCTATTTAATTGATTATAAAGTAGATAAGAAATAAATATTAAAAGAAACTAGGACATAAATCCTAGAAAAATAGCCAGTAAATGAGTTTATCCAAAAAACTCATTTACTGGCTTCTTTATTTATAATACTTCGTATTATCGGCTCGCTTTCTTAGGGGACAGCTTCAGCCTGTAGTCTTCAGCTTGTCCTGTTCCCTCAAGAGTCTCGCCAAAATACATCGTATTTATATGTAATTTTACATCAAAACAATTTTAAAAAATAAGGCCCCTTCGTACAATTTAATAAACATCACTAAACAAACTTAACGAGATACCTTATGTATAAAAATCATAACATGACTCAACTTACACTACTAATGGAAACTTCAGTTCTTATCCCCACAAATGATATGTCACGACATGTTAATAAAATCGTTGAAACTATTCCACATAATGAATTCGATGAATTCAAACATCATCGTGAAACCATATCATATCATCCTAAAATAATGTTGAAAGTCATTTTATATGACTATACACAATTTGTATTTTCTGGTAGTAAAATAGAAAAATTACTTAACGATAGTATACGAATGATGTGGCTTTCACAAAATCAAACGTCTTATACATTTGTATGGAAAAAGAGTTTTCAAAATTATGAATCCAAAATGAATAAAGATTCTAAAGCACTTTATCATGAACTAGTGACAAATCAGTTCGGAACTTATTAGTTCCGAGCTTTTGAATTTTAAAATGGCGGTTGTCCTAATATTTTTTCTTCAAAGCGTTCTGGAATTAAAATTTTTCTCATGATAACACCTAAATCGCCATCGTCATTTTCATGCTTTGCATAAATTTCATAGCCTCTTTTTTCATAAATGCTTAATAGCCACGGATGCAAACGTGCTGACGTACCTAACGTCACCGCTGCTGCTTTTAATGTATCTCTTAAAAAATCTTCTTCTACATATTTCAACAACTGACTTCCATAGCCTAGTCCATCATATTCTGGTTTAGTTGCAAACCACCATACAAACGGATAGCCAGAAATACTTCTAACACTTCCCCACGGATAACGAACCGTAATTGTTGAAATAATTGTATTATCTATTTCTAATACGAAGGTTGTATTATTCTTGATATTATCTTTGACCATTTCAATGCTAGCATTGACTGATGGCCAATCTATACCTAATTCTCTTAAAGGTGTAAAAGCCTCATACATTAATTGGTGAATTTCCTTAGTGTCTTTCTCGTTTGCAATTCTTATATTGACATTACTCATCTTATTCACGTCCCCATTTTTCTCATTTCATGATTTTAAGCGTAAAAAGAAATGAGTATATAGTCAATTAACTTGATTCAGCTTACATTAATTTCTAAAAGAAAGCATAAGTCGTTCAATGTTTATTATGAACGCTTACGCTTTATTATCAATTTATTTTAATTGATTTCTGTGGCCATTTAGATATGCATAGACTAATCCTACAAAAATACCGCCACCAATATAGTTACCAATTAAAGCAAATACGATATTTTTCAAAACACCTAAACCTGATAAGGCATCTATATTAAAAAATAACATCCCTGAAAATAGTCCTGCATTGAAAACAACGTGTTCATATCCCATGAATACAAAAACAACAACGCCACATGCAATAAAGAACGCTTTAGCCAATCCTTCTTTAAATTGCATAGAAACAAATATTCCAATATTAATGAAGAAATTACAGAAAATACCTTTAACTAGAATAGTTAACCATGTGGACGCTTCTGTTTTCTTATGTACTGTTTCAGTTAATGCACTTGTCATTTCTGGTGTCATAATATGTGCATATTTCATTAAGAAAAATAAAATGATGCCCCCAATAATATTGCCAATAAAACAAAATGTAAATATCCAAATCATCTTATTTAAGCGAATCGTTTTGTAATACCAACCTACAGTTAAATACATAAAGTTACTAGTAAGTAATTCTGAATTGGTCAATACGATTAATACTAAGGCTAAACTAAATGCAATAGCACCTAATAAATTAATCAACCCATCAATATGTGTAGATGCAAATTGTGTTTTAATGGCAAGCATAAACACAGTAACAATGGCTAACAAAAAACCAGCCATCATTGATTTTAAAGCATATCTCATAGGTGTTTTATCAGCCATCACTTCTTTCATTTGTGTTTGGCCGACGATTGTTTCTATAATCTCTTTCGTCACATATGTATCCTTAGTGCTTTTACGATTTTCTATCATTTCTATCCTCCATAAATATCTCACTCTTTATTCTAACCACACTTATTATATGTGGAATTAAAGATAAAAAATAGAGGTAAATCTACTAAAAATTAAAGTTTCACTATTATCAATCTACTTTTCATTTTGATAAATAGCAAAAATACTACCTACATCAACAACTATGACGTAGGTAGCTAATATTCTTATATTTAGTAATTAATACATTATTTTGCTTTTCTTTTTAATTTAGCAAAGTAATGTAATCCTGTAGCAAAAATACCATATCCTAATAATGTTCTTAATACAAAGCGTAAATAACGATTAGATATACATTTTGAACTAACAGTTATAGCTGAGACTAAATGTGTTAATGAGTATAATACTAATACAATAAGATATCTTTTCTTCATTTAAAATCTACCTCTTCTTTTGATTTGTTTATACCTATATTATACATCACTCATCCAACACTAAATGGTACAATTCGTTAACAATTATGATTCTAATAATTTTTCTAGTTGATCTAATGTTGAATTCATACCTTGTTCGACACCCATATCAAGCGCTTGTTGAGCAGCATCTTCTGTTGGGAAGACTGACGTCGATGTTACTGTTGTTTGATTGGGTTTTTCTTCGTTAAATTCGATAACAATATGCATACCTGGCATACTTGTATCCTTTTCCCCATCAGGTGTAGCAAAGAAGTCTAAATACTCTATATAATTCGGTTTCTCAACTTTTTTATACTCGGACAAAGTGTAACTTGTCATGCTAGGTGTATGAATTGCGAAAAACGCGTGCCCACCTTCTTCGACATTAAATTCAAATACTTCAGTTGAAGCGCCTGCAGGGTGAAACCATTGCTTAAATAAATCCTCTTGAGTATAGGCATTGAACACTTCATGTATTGTACCTTTAAATGTTCTTGAAAAAATGATTTTATTTTTATCAATGTTAATAGTCATAGTCCATCTCCTAATTCATTATGTTTTAACCAGTTTAATCATAGCAAAATATAGAAATGGTTACTAAAGAATTTATTAATAAAGCACTTCAAAAGTTAAATGCTTGGCTAACTTTTAAAGTGCTTAATATAGGTTTAAGGGGTAAATCTATTAGTGATGATGCTCGTGCTCATCGTCTTTGACTTTAATCTTACTATCTAATGCTTTTTTAATATTTTTAATATTTTCTTTCATTAGGGATTGATAAGATAGTCCATTTTCATTTTGTTGTTCTTTTGTCACTGATTCCATATTATTAAATTTCAATGGTTTAGCATCAGTTTCTTTTCGAATCGTTTCAGTGATTTTATTTGATACATTTTCTTCATATAAAATATATTCCACTTTATTCTTTTTAATTTCTTTTACTATGTTAGTTAAATCTTTTTGAGATGGATCTTCAGCACTCATATTTTGTACACCTACTTGTTTAAATCCATATCTATTAGATAAGTAACCTAAAGATTCATGTGATATAAATACTGCATTACCTTTTTTACCTTTAGTAGCATCTTTCATATTTTTATCAATATTCTCTAAATCTTTATTTAATTTCTTATAGTTCTTTTCATAATATTCTTTATGATCTGGATCTTTTTTCACAAGTTGGTCTTTAATTTCTTTAGCAAATGTTTGGTCCATTTTTGGATCTAACCAAATATGTGGATCATATTTACCATGATGGTGTTCTTCTTCTCCATGATGTTCCTCTTCACCCTCGTGATGATGGTGATCTGCTAATAAATCGTTCTTGCTAATTTTATCTTGTAAAGATAATTTTTTATTATCATTTTTGATTGTTGAAGCTACTTTTTTTGCGACTGGATCTAAATCATCGCCTGTATAGATGAATAAATCTGATTTAGCTGCATTCAACATGTCTTTTTGTGTTGGTTCATAACTATGTAAATCAGCACCTGCTGGATAAATTGATTTTACATCAACATGCTTTCCACCAATTTGTTCTGTAAACGACTTAAGTGGATATACCGTCGTGCTAACTTTGAGCTTATCTCCTTTGTTGTTAACACTATCGTTGCTGCAGGCTGCTAGTGCAAATATCATTAGAGGAATAAGAATTAATAAACTTAGATTTTTTTTCATATCGCTTCTCCTAAATAGTAATTATTACGATTAATGATTATATACCTTCTTTCTTTAAAAAACAAGTACCTGATTATACTTTTATATACTTATTATGTCTTTATGTATATTTAAATTTATTTATTCGAATACTCAATTTATTTTTGAAATTAAAAACTGCTAGCAAAGCAAGAAGCTTTGTTAGCAGTTCAATATCAATTCTCTTTTAAGACTTTATCATATTCTTTGAAATGATATGGATCTTCAATTTTCTTTCCTTTTATAAATACTGTAGGTGCTGTAGAAATATGATGTTCTTTGGTATCTTTTTTATCTTTTAAAGCTGCTTTCCATGATTGACTATTCTTGGTTTTATATTCCTCTTTGATTTTCTCTTTTTGATCTGAGGTAATATTAAGATGATTAATTTGTTGGTCAACCACCTTTTCAGTAATCCACTGTTTCTTTTCATCTTTTTGGTGTTCGAACATTAATTTTTGAAATTCTAAATAAGATTTAGGGGCAATTTGTTGGACAGCATGCCCTGCTCGGGATCCTATAATTGAGTCTTTACCTAAAAATGCCATATTTACATATTTAATTTTAGCTTTATTTTTGTCTAAATAATGGTCTTTAAGTTTAGGCATGACATTTTTCTCTACTTTTTTACAGTAAGGGCATTTAAAGTCACCATAAATGACGATAAGTGGTTTGCCATCTTTTGTTGCCTCGGGTGCTTTTTCTTGTTCTTTACCGCAACCACTAATTAACACAACAATTAAACATGCGCTTATTATTCCTATTAACTTTTTCATTGTTGCTCCTTATAACTAATAGCTAATGCATATTTTCTTCTTTGTAATCAGGATCATTTTGTTGGTAATAACCTTTTGAATTGAAATTTTCTTTATATTTAGCTTTCTTGCCTTTAAATTCATAAGTGTAGTAATGTACTTCTTCATCATCGTTTAAAGGTTTATAAGCCAAAATGACATATTTTCCTTTATCGTACACATAAATGTTAGCATCCTTTTTATCAAAGTGTTTAACTTCGTCGCCAGCATCTCTTTTAGCTATTTTTGATTGTTTCTTTTCTTGTAATTTAACTGCTTTATCAATTTTGTCAGTATACTTACCGCTACTACATCCAACTAATACAAGCGTCAATACTGCAATAACTGCCACTATCTTCTTCAATATATTCACTCCCGATAATATGAATCACTTTATATGAAATCTTATTTTAAATCCGTGTCATCTTTCACTTTAAATTTTATCACAGAATTCATAGCATCACAGTAATAATTAACGTAAAAATAACGTTTTTAAAGGATTTTTTAAATTTAATTAAATACTTAGTATTTGTTATATCGTACAAAAGTATGACGCTATTTTTTATGTTATGATGTGTAATGATTGCAGGAATTTGATAATATGAATATTAACGATTCATTTAATAGTTCTATTTCTAGAGGGGAAGATATATATTGAAATTTGTTAACTTAACATCAGAGGAGTTCGGTAAATTTACAGCCGAACATTTCTCACATTATACACAATCAAGTATCCATTACGATAATCGTAGTGAGATGAAAGGAGACGTCCATCTTGTCGGCGTAAAAGACGATCAAGATGAAGTCATCGCTGCTTGTCTTTTAACAGAAGCACGTACGTTAAAATTCTTTAAATATTTTTATACACACCGAGGACCAGTGATGGACTTCAAAAATTTATCACTTGTTCGTTTCTTCTTTAAATCTTTAACATCATATTTAAAAAAACATAATTGTTTATATGTACTTGTAGACCCATATATTCTTGAAAATGTTAGAAACGCTGACGGTGAAATTTTAACATCTTACGATAACCGTGCATTTGTTAAAACAATGGAAGACCTAGGATATAAACATCAAGGTTATACTGTTGGATATGATTCAATGAGTCAAATTCGTTGGCTTTCTGTATTAGATTTAAAAGATAAAACTGAAGATCAATTGATGAAAGAAATGGATTATCAAACACGTCGTAATATTAAAAAGACTTACGAAATGGGTGTTAAAGTAAGAACGTTACCTATTGAAGAAACAGATACGTTCTTTGATTTGTTCAGAATGGCAGAAGAAAAACACGGTTTCAAATTCCGTGAAAAACCTTATTTCGAAGAGCTACAAAAGACATACGAAGATCAAGCTATGTTGAAACTTGCCTATATTGATTTGCAAGAATATCTCACTACTCTAGAAGATAAACATAAAGAATTATCAAAACAACTTCAAGAAGTAGAAACAGCGTTACAAGAAAATCCTAATTCTAAGAAAAACAAAACGAAACATACTCAAGTTAAACAACAACATGATAGTAATGAAAGAAAAATCAATCAAACAAAAGATGAAATTGCTCAAGAAGGCCAAGTATTGAATTTAGCTGCTGCAATATATATTTATAATGACCATGAAGTGTATTATTTATCAAGTGGCTCTAATCCAAAATATAACCCTTATATGGGTGCATATCGTTTACAATGGGAAATGATTAAATTCGCTAAAGAACATAACATTGATCGCTATAATTTCTATGGTATCACTGGCGACTTTAGTGAAAATGCTGAAGATTTTGGTGTGCAACGCTTTAAAGAAGGCTTCAATGCTGATGTCTATGAATATATTGGCGACTTCATCAAACCTATTAAACCAGTATTCTATCAAGTAAAAGAACTTCTTGAAAAAAGAAAATAGCAAGTTTGTTTCCAACTTAATAACATATAAAAACCCAGTGAAATTAAATTCACTGGGTTTTCTATATCGTCATTTATTGTATTACATTTAAAAAGCGTTTAAGTTCGTCCGTTTTCGGATGATTGAAGATATCTTCTGGGGAACCTTGTTCACCAATTTTACCTTCATGAATAAACACTATTTGATTTGAAACTTCTTTCGCAAATCGCATTTCGTGAGTGACAATAACCATTGTCATACCTTCTTGTGCTAAATCTTTAATAACTTTCAACACGTCATTAACAAGTTCAGGGTCTAATGCTGATGTTGGTTCGTCAAACAACATCACTTTAGGATTCATAGCTAATGCTCTTGCTATCGCTACACGTTGTTGTTGTCCACCAGACAATGCATGTGGTCGTTGATCTTTAACGTGGGTTAAACCAACTTTTTCAAGTAAATCTAACGCTTTATTTTTAGCTTCTGATTTACTTTGCTTTTTAACTGTGACTAAACCTTCCATCACATTTTCTAATGCTGTTTTGTGCGGAAATAGATTATAACTTTGAAATACCATTCCAGATTGTTTTCTAACTTCTATTTGTGACTTTTTATCCTTTTCAGTGTATGTCTTGCCATTTACATAAACTGTTCCTTCAGTAGGAATTTCAAGTGCATTCATCATACGTAAAAGAGTCGTTTTACCTGAACCGGAACGTCCAACTAATGTCACAACTTCGCCCTGATCTACTTTTAAATCAATACCTTTAATCACTTCTGTTTGATTAAATGATTTATGAATATTCGATAATTCAATCATGAGCGATACCCTCTTTCAATGTATGATTCATAAAAACTTTGGATTACAGATATAATGAAACAAATTACCCAATACATTAATGCAACAAGAATATAAATTGTTAAATATTCATAAGTTGTTGAAGCTACTTCTTGAGCTTTACGAAACATTTCAGCCACTAAGATAAATCCTAATAGAGATGTATCTTTAATTAGGCTTAAGAACGTATTACCTAGTGCAGGGATGGAAACTCTTATCGCTTGCGGTAAAATAATACGTTGCACAGTTTGGCGGTAATTCATTCCGATTGAATATGCCGCTTCTGTTTGACCTTTTGGTATAGAAATAATTCCGCCACGAATGATTTCTGATGCATATGCACCTACATTGAGTGACAAACCAATAATTGCTGCTACAACAGGAGCTAATGTCCATTGATTATCAGCATCATTGGTAATTAATCTGCCTAATTCTGGAATACCATAAAATATAATAAATAATTGAACAATCATCGGTGTACCACGAATAATCGATACATAAACTCTTGCTACACCTTTTAAAAATTTACTTGTAGAGATACGCATTAATGCTGTAAATAAGGCAATTATTAAACCTAATACGAATGTAACAAGTGTAATCGGGATAGAATATTTAACTAACCCTTCTAACATTGGTCCAAATGCTTGCTTTGCAGCGTCTAATGCATGAAGTTGCTCACTATTCAGGTTTAGAGACATCTTGACCAAACCATTTCTTACCTATTTTTTTAAGTTCGCCACTCTCTTCGATTTTTTTCAATCCATCGTTGAATTTTTGAACTGTTTTATCATCAACTTTTTTAGAGAAGGCAAATGCTGATTTATTTTTCTCTGCGTCACCTTTGATTGCTTTGATTTTAGCATTAGACTTTTGTTTTTTATAATCTAAATAAGATAGGCTATCATTAAATGTAGCATCTACACGTTTAGATAATAATAAATCCATAGATTGGTTAAAACCATCTACTTTAGTAATTTTAGCACCTTTATCTTTTGCTAATTGACCGTAATTAGAAGTAAATGTTTGTGCTAATTTTTTACCTTTAACATCATTAAAAGATTTAATATTCTTTTCGTTATCACGAACTACTAACACTGCGCTTGAATAAGTATATGGATTAGAGAATTTATATTTTTTCTCTCTATCTTTATTAATACCTACTTGGTTAGCTATAACATCAAAACGACCTGCGTCTAATCCAGCAAACATAGAATCCCATGATGTTTCATTAAATTTTAATTTAAGTCCTTCTTCTTTAGCTACTGCTTTAATAACGTCGATATCATAACCAGTTAATTTGTCTTGTTTATTGTGGAACGAGAATGGTGCATATGTACCTTCTGTACCCACTTTAATCGTATTATCATCTTTACTGCTTGATTTACTGTCTTTACTAGAATTATTACCACATGCTGCTAGTACGAATACTAATGCAACGACACAAAATAATAGTCTTTTCATTAAACATTTCTCCCTTATCCTTATTATTCTAATCGGAATAAAAATATTTTAATCCTTAATGGGTGTGAAGTCAATAACTTGTTTCGTGATTCTTACTGTCATTTCAACTTTCAACCACTTATTTATCATTTGGAGTTTGAGCATTTCTTTTTAACATAAACGAACATAAGAAACTTACTATTGTAATAATAACTGCAAATAAGAATCCAGCATGATAACCATGTAACATTGTATCTATTTTAATTTGACCTAACATTTCACTGCGTTTCATACCATCATAATCACTCATATTAGGCGTATAGTTTTTACTAGCTTGGCTTAAGATTGTAATTAAGACTGCTGTCCCTATTGAGCCGGCAATTTGTTGAGCTGTATTCGTCATAGATGAACCATGTGCATTCATTTCATATGGCAATTGATTCATTGTATGTGTCATGACAGGCATTAAACCAAGCGCAATACCAATCATGCGTATACCATATACCGTTGCCAACATTGTCGAACTTGTATTTTCATCCATCACAACAAAGTAAGTAGTTGTGATGACTACAATTAACATACCTATTAATGCTAAAGGTTTAGCACCAAATTTTTCATAAAGTGATCCTGAAGCAAATGACATAATTGCCATTACAATTGCACCAGGTAATAAAATTAAACCAGAATCTAGAGGCGTACGATTTAGTAAGTTTTGGACAAACATAGGTAAAACAGTTTCTGAACCAATCATTGAAATCATCGTTACTGCCATAATTAAAATACCAATTGCGAATTGTGAATTTTTGAAAACATCAAAGTTTAACAATGGGACCTCGAGTTTTGATTGTCTCCAAATAAATAACACAACTAAAATAACGCCACCAATAATAGTGGTTAATACAATTGGATCGTTCCAGCCATCGTGTGATATAGAACTAGTACCATACAGTAAGCCTCCAAATCCTAAGACAGACAATATGATAGACAATACATCAATTGGGGCCTTAACAATTTGTCCTACATTTTTAACTGTAAATATTGCGATAATAAATACGAGTGCCGCGATAGGCGCAACAACATGGAATAATGATCTCCAGTTAAAATATTCAACTAAATATCCTGATAAAGTGGGACCAATTGCCGGTGCCAAACCAATCACTAAACCAAACATCCCCATATACTTACCGCGTTCATGTGGTTCAAATATATTTAAAATACTAGTCATCATGAGGGGCATCATGATACCTGAACCTAACGCTTGAATAATTCTTGCAATTAATAAAATAGTGAAATTAGGACTAAATCCACCTAATATTGTTCCAATAAAGAATACTAAAATAGCTATTAAGAAGACCTGTCTAGTGGTATATCTTTGAATAAATAAAGCTGATAGTGGAATGACTATGCCGTTCGTTAATAAAAAGGCGGTTGTTAGCCATTGCACTTGTGAATATTGGATATCAAAATCTTTCATAATACTAGGTAGAGCTGTTGTTAATAATGTTTCATTTAGTAAACCAAAAAAGCCACCTAGTAACATCGTAATAATCATTACCAATTTTGCTTTAAGTGTCACGTTAATTCCTCCTTACTTTCCTTTTCAATTATCACAACATTATACATAAGTTATATGCAATATGCATTTTATTAGTTTAGAATTAATATTTTCTTACAAATCGTAATAATTACTATTTACATTTTCGAAACTTTAATTCATAATATTACTACATAAAGGAGGTCATTTTATGAAAACTGATTTACAAACTGCACGCCGTAATTTGAACAGCCCAAATATTAAAACGAGAAAACGTGCTTTAAAAATTATTAAACAACATAAAAAAATAAAATAATTAGACATATCTGTTTTTGCAATGCTCATATATTTAATTTCTAATCATACTAAGCATAAATTTAGATAATAAAATGCTTAAATTCTTATTTAAATTACTCCACAAAAAAGGTCACTTATTGATGCTTTTCAACATCAGTAAGTGACCTAATTTTTTATTTTATAAATAATATTTATCTTTAACTTCTAAATCATCAGTCAATTCGTAAACAAGTGGTGCACCTGTTTTAATTTCATAACCAATAATATCCTCATCAGAAACATTTTCTAAATATTTGATTAATGCTCTAATGGAATTACCATGAGCTGAGACAAGTACAGTATTACCATCTAATAAATGTTGAGATATTTGATCTGTCCAAATAGGCACCACACGTTCTAAAGTATCTTTTAAACTTTCAGAATATGGCATCATACGATGATCTAAATGACGATATCTTCTATTTTTTAGGTATTCATTACGTTGTTCTTCACTTTCTGCTGGTGGCTGTACATCATAAGAACGTCTCCATTGATGAACTTGTTCTTCACCGAATTGCTCTTTAGCATCGTCTTTATTTAACCCTTGTAACGCGCCGTAATGACGTTCATTCAAACGCCAGCTTTTATTAACTGGAATCCATTGTTGTTCAGATTGAGCTAAAATATGTTGTGTTGTTTCAAGTGCTCTAGTTAATAATGAAGTATATGCAACATCTATTTCTAATTGATTTTCTAATACTTTTTTACCTGCTGTAGTTGCTTCTTCAATTCCTTGTTCAGATAATTTCACATCTGCCCAACCAGTAAATAAATTTTTCGCATTCCATTCACTTTGACCGTGACGACATAATATAAGTTTTGGCATAATTTAACACCTTCCTATTTATATAACGAACTAACTTGGATGTTAGTTGATACAATTAATGATTTAAATATAAAATAGATGACATTCATTACTAAATGATGACATGATTCTATTTATATTTTTACTGTATATCTTTATTATAGAACGCACTTGTAGATTTTCAATCAATAACGTTTGCTTTAGCTTTTGTAACTTTTGAAATATTCCTTTTTAAATTTGAAATGCTTGTATTCTAACTAAAATGTGTGTCATTACCTTTTTATATTCATGTAACCTATGCAATACCTATAGATGATATAGTATGAACACACCTTAAGAAATCAACACATTCAAATATGAACAGACACATATCCTTGGGATTATTTTTAAGTCTGATTGAAATCACATACTAAAGGAGTTAACTATTATGAAAAAATCAATATTAGCAATTATCGCTACAGTTTCTATAGGAGCAACAGGTTTAGAAGCGCATCAAGCACATGCGGCTGAAAACAATCAACCTTCACAATGCTCACCTCAACAAAATCAATCGTTTGGTAACCAACAACAAGATAAGTCTTCATCAGTTTCTTCAAATTACCAAACAACTCAAACGTCTACACAAAGCACTAGTTCGGAGAGTAAATCATCAACTAGTGAAGATTCATCATCAAGCAGTGAGTCATCAAGTGATGTCTATAAAGAATTTATAGAAGCAGGTGGCACAAAAGAATTATGGGATAGCGTAGTAATGCCAGAATCTGGCGGTGATCCTGATGCTTCAAACGGACAATATCATGGTTTAGGTCAAACGAACCAATCATGGGGCTATGGTTCTGTAGCTACTCAAACTAAAGGTATGATTAACTACGCAAAAGAACGTTATGGTTCAATTGATGCAGCTATTTCTTTCCGTGAATCAAACGGTTATTGGTAAGATTACTTTATATAAATAATAACAAGCGCCAAACAGAAATCGACGTTGATTTCTGCTTGGCGCTAATTTTGTTTAAATTTCTAGACTCAATTATGTATCTTATTACTTAAATTATCATTCATATTAGGTTCAGGATGTACATATACAGAAGAAATTCCCTTTTCATGTAGATGATCTTCAACTTTATCGCAAATTAAATGTGCTTGACTAATAGATAAATTGGGCTCTACCACTATCGTAACGTCTAAGAAAATACTACTTCCATGATAACGTCCCTTAATACTTCTAACATCTAACACATCGTCCACTTCTAATATATCATTTCTGTATTCTTCCAAATCTTTTTCATTAAAACCATCACTCAATGTAAAAATAGACTCTCTAAAAATTCCAAATCCTGTATAAATAATAAGCAAACCTAGTAAGGTTGCTAAAATAATATCCACGATTGGAAAGCCAATCTGAGTGAAAACCAAACCAATTGCTGTACCTATACTAACTAAACTGTCGGATAAATTATCTTTAGCGGCTGATTTTAGTGAACTACTTTTAGTTTTCTTTGCTAATTTTTGATTCACTAAAAATACACCTAGCATGATTAAACCACTTATAATACTTACTAAAATTGTAATTGGACTCGGTACATTTTTATCTTGTGTTAGAAGCCTTGGCGTATTTTCAATAACAACTTGTATACCTACAAACATGATTATAAATGAAACCAACAATGTAGATATATTTTCTGATTTTAAATGGCCATATGGATGGTTTCTATCAGCTGGTTTAATTGATATTTTTAATCCAATAATCACAGCAATAGAGACAACTATATCTGTCATATTATTTAATGCATCGGCTCTCACGGCAGCTGAATTAAAAACGAATCCTGTAACATATTTTGCTATAGATAATATGATATAAACGACTAAACTTAAATATGCACCTCGTTGTGCAATCTTTAAATTTTCATTTTGAGACATGACCTTTGACCACCTTGAATTCCTTTAGTAATCATAGTATGAATCATAAAAAATATTTTTACAACGTTTTTTAATTTCTATATTTTTTATATAATTAAGCTAATTATTTTTTTAGACTTCCCTAAAAAATTAACTCTTTTCTATAGAATAAACACCATAGGGTAACATCAAGATCCAGTTAAGAAAAAGTATCCGAAACATTAAGTTTTTGGACAAGTGGAAAAGAGTGATTTTTATTGAAATAATATAGAAATTGTCTTTTTCATTATTTTTTAGTCTTTTAATATAAAATTACATATAAATACGTAGTATTTATGGCAAGACTCCCGAGGGAACAGTACTAGTTGAAGACCTTAGAAATTCTCACAGATTTATCTGTGTAGTATTTCTGGCTGAAACTGTACCCTGGGAATGCGTAGCCATACAATACGAAGTATTGACAAAAAGAAAGCACTAAGATGATGAAAATAGGTCATCTTAGTGCTTTTTATTTCGGGATTTATGTCCGTCTATTTTAATTATGTATTTCATTTTTAGCATTAATCTTTTAATATCCATTTAGATAAAATAAAGGTTATAGGTATCGTAATGATTAATCCCGCAAATGGTGCAATTTCTGACGGGAAATGAAACCACTGTACAAAAACATATAATAGTAACGTTTGCATTCCCATATTCACAATTTGTGTCAGTGGAAAACTTATAAATTTACGTAATGTTGGTTTCACTTTATACACAAAATAACAATTTAAATAGTAAGAAATGATGAAACTAACTAAAAATCCAGTAATATGACTAATTAAATAATTCACATCTAGTAATTTTAATAATAGTAAATAAACGATGTAGTAATTTAATGTGTTCAAGCCACCGACTATTATAAATTTAATAATCTCAATATGCGTTTGAGTTAATTTCATACTTAATCTCCTTCAAGTCTCGCCAAGCTTGAACCATAAGGTACTATTTTCAGCTTAACATTCTGAGGTATATCATAATACATTTTAAATGATTTGTGTTGCATATTAGAAGTTGGCGTTGCCTTATTTAAGATATTTTCAAATGGTAACCTCTCTAACACGACAACATGTTTGTATCGATGTGTATCAAGTTGTTTGTTTATCATATCAATGCGTTGAATATTATTAAAATATATCACACTCATTGTAACAATAAAAATAAATGCCAATGCTATTGAAAATCCTTTTAAACCAATCCATATTGACTGACACTGTATTTTATATTGAGAAATTAATAATAATAAGTACAAACACCACAATACATAAATAGTATAAAAATTACCTGCCCCTAATGGAGATACTAATAATAACGGCAATGTTACCAGTGGTATCGATCCAAGTGCATAATAACCTAGATTCCTTATAACTTGTTCTTTAAAAATAAAACGAACTGAAATTACTAATGCTATAAAAAACCATCCACATATGAATGTGTTTAGCAACGCAACCGCTAATGAACCTTTTAATAGATTAAATTGAAGAAAATCATAAACAAAAAGTTTATAAAAAGGCAATATCGCTATACTTAATATTAGAAGTATCTTCCAATATAATTTCGTATGAGCAAACAACTGATTTTTAATAAGAAAACCAATTGTGATAAATCCAATCATACTTACAATTAAAAATTGATCGATAAATATATATTCTGGTATTTGCTTTAACAATGTATAACCTATTTTATGTTTTAACCCGAGTTTATCTGAGAAACGAAAATAACTATCTCCTCCTCGATAAATACTAATGTAAATAGGATTGATAAACATTAACATGGCACCAATTAAACTCAACATAAAACCTATAATTAAATAATAATTAAAATTACGATGTCTTATCATAAATACAATATTACCAATAAGTAATATCAATATATTGTAAAGGGTTATATTTTCTACAAAAAATTGCCCTAGCAATGTACAAATCAAGAATAAGACTATCCATTTTGTTGATAGCATTTCTAATTTATATATCGTTAATACGACAATAAATAATATAAATACAGAGATTAAAGTACTTGGCACATATCTAAAAAACCCATCAAAGCCCCCGTATGTTTCTCTGTAAATCACTCTTGGCATTATTAATAGTAATATAAATGATACTACGATATAAAAATTGAAGTGTTGCTGTTGTTGCTGTTGTTGCTGTATTAGTGCTAGTAAATAGACAAGTCCAAATGAAATAATCGCATATAATATGTAGCGTAAAATATTAATCTTCATAGCTGTCATTGCTAATAAATGACATAAATACCTTCCATCCGTATATTCAATCATTTCTCTATAATTAGATGCTTTATTTACAACAGACCATTTAAAATCATCTGCTGACAAAGGCGTTAATATACTGATTAATAAATAAAATAAAAAAATGAAAATACATCCAACGTATAATTCATTCATTCTAAACTTTATCATGTTGTACATTTCTGGTTGTTCTCCCTACTCCTAATAATTACTAAGTTATTTTATTATACTATTATATAATAAAATTTTCATATAGACGTTTCCATAGTAGCAACGTTATCTCATATATAAATACTTATATTTTGTCTTTTGTTTTAACCTGACCTCTTATAAAATAAAGATAAATAAAACGATGAGGAAGTGTTGATTCATGAAAATAGTCATCGCACCAGATTCTTTTAAAGAAAGTATGTCTGCAAGACAGGCAGCCGAAGCTATACATCAAGGCTTTTCAAAAGTATTACCATCTTCAACGGTTTATGATCTGATTCCCATGGCCGATGGTGGTGAAGGTACTACTGAAGTTTTAATGGAAGCATTAAAGGCAAGTACTATTGAAGTTGATGTTAAAGATCCACTCCTTAGAGATATACGTGCACGGTACGCTTATGCACAACACAATCAAACTGCGATCATTGAAATGGCAGCCGCTTCAGGGTTAGATTTATTATCTACGAATGAGAAAAATCCAATGACAACTAGTTCTTATGGTACTGGACAACTTATCAATCATGCTTTAGAACAAGGCGCTAAAAAAATTATACTTGGCATTGGTGGCAGTGCTACAAATGATGGGGGTGTCGGCATGTTACAAGCATTAGGCGTAAAATTTTCAGATTCAAATCATAATAGTATTGCCCCAGGAGGCATTCATTTGCTTGATATAGATAATATAGATATTTCACAGTTAAATCCAAAACTTAAAGACGTTGAAATTAAAGTAGCTTGTGACGTCACTAACCCTTTACTAGGAGACAATGGGGCTACTGCCATTTATGGCCCTCAAAAAGGCGCAACTGCAAAGATGATACCAAAGTTGGATACCGCATTAAGTCATTATCATGATAAGATAAAATTACAACTAGAAAAAGATGTCAAAGATGTACCTGGTGCAGGTGCTGCTGGCGGTATGGGGACTGCATTACTGGCTTTCCTAGATGTAGATTTAACTAAAGGCATTGATGTTGTCTTAGAAGAAACCCGTTTTACATCTAGAATTGAAAATGCCGATCTTGTAGTAACTGGTGAAGGAAAAATTGATAATCAAACAATATTAGGTAAAACGCCTATTGGTGTTGCTCAAGCGTCAAAACAAATCAATATTCCAGTTATAGCCATTGGAGGAAGTTTAGGAGAAAACTACGAAGCTGTTTATGATTATGGTATTGATAGTGCCTTTAGTATTATGAATCAACCCAGCGACCTTAAAAATGCTTTAGATAACGGATATGAACTTTTAACTAAAACAGCCCACAATATAGCCCGTACACTAGTGTTAAATTTGCCATTAAATTAATAATCCAGAAATGCCATTAAAAATGAGGTGGACAGTATGAAAAGAACTGATAAGTATAAAGATTCTTATCGATATGATGATCAATATCAAAATCATCGTAGACAAAGTGAAGAACGAGATTATAGAAACCAAAGCCAATATGATGATCGACGTGAATATAATGAAAATGAATATGAACAAAATCCAGAACGCTATTACAACGGTAGAGATTATAGAAGAGAACAAGAGCTACAGGAAGAAAACCAAAAAACACGTAAATCTAAAAAATGGTTGATAGCCATTATCGTTATTCTGTTAATTATTGTAGCTATCTTCATAACCAGAGCTGTATTAAATCATAATAATGATAAAGTTAGTAATGATCCTGACGTATCACAAAACTATAAAAAAGAAGTCAAAAGTCAAAACGATGATATTAATAATAAAGTTGACTCAGCTAAAAATGATATTAAACAAAATAAAGATAGCCAATCACAAATCAACCAATTACAACAAGACATCAATAATTTAAAACAAAAAGAAGAAACAAACGCAGATTCTAAACTGACTAAATTTTATCAAGATCAAATTGATAAACTGAAAAATGCTAACACTGCTCAACAAAATAATGAAAATCAAAGTAAAGTAAACAGTATGTTACAAGATATTAATACAAAGTTTGATAGCATTAAATCTAAAATTGAAGAATTAATAAATGGCTCTAGCTCAAACGGTCAATAAATAATGTTGTAATAATTTAAAACCAAAATAACAGGCTTGTATTCCCTAATTTGATAGGTATATACAAGCCTGTTAGTTATTACATTTATATTCACTGCACGCTTTAAAAGCAAATTTTCCCCTTATAAATAATATTGATGATATAAAAAGTGAAATAACTACATACAAATATGTGTAAAACGTATATAATTTGTTCTATAAATTCTTAAAAAGGAGAACGCTTATGCAAAATTCAAGTGCCAAGCACTTTCCATTCATATTAATTATCATTTTTGGGGTGATGACGACTTTTGGTCCCTTATCAATTGATATGTATTCACCATCATTGCCAAACGTTCAACATGACTTTGGCTCAACAACTTCAGAAATTCAATTAACTACATCGTTTGCGATGATCGGCTTAGCACTTGGGCAATTCTTCTTTGGCCCGTTATCAGATGCTTTTGGTCGCAAGAAAATCGCATTAACCATTTTAGTTATATATTTACTTGCATCTTTAATTGCTGTTTTTACAACTAGTCTATATTTCTTTTTATTCTTAAGATTAATTCAAGGATTAATGGCAGGCGGTTCTATAGTTATAGCCAAAGCTTCAGTTGGAGATAAGTTTAGTGGTGACGAGATGGCTAAAATGTTAACTTCACTTATGGTAGTTAATGGAATTATTACAATTATAGCGCCATTACTTGGCGGTTTTGCTTTAACGATATCTACTTGGAGAAGTATCTTTATCATCTTAACTATTATTACACTTATCGTCATTATTGGTGTATTCATGAAGATGCCACCATCAACTAAAGCTGAACAGACTACACTAAACTATTCACGAATATTTAAAGACTTTGGTACATTATTAAAAAAACCATCCTTTGTTATTCCAATGTTGTTACAAGGTTTAACTTATGTCATGTTATTTAGTTATGCATCTGCATCACCATTTATTACGCAAAAAGTTTATAATTTAACACCTCAACAATTTAGTGTTATTTTAGCCGTTAACGGTATAGGTTTAATTTTAGTAAGTCAAATCGTAGCATTATTAGTAGAAAAATTAAGCCGATATACTTTACTTATTTACTTAACTGTCATTCAAATTATAGGTGTAATACTGATTATTATTACATTATCTATGCACTTACCTATTTGGTTACTTATCATAGCATTTTTCTTAAATATAAGCCCTGTAACGTCTATAGGACCTTTAGGCTTTGCATTAGCTATGGAAGAAAGAACTGGAGGTAGCGGTAACGCTTCAAGTTTGTTAGGATTATTCCAATTTATTCTTGGTGGTGTTATTTCTCCTTTAGTTGGACTAAATGGCGAATTTGATCCGACACCGTATTTAGTTATTATTTCAATCACAGCAATCTTGTTAGTGTTATTACAATTCATTTATTTCAAACTTAATCCAACAAAATACCGTTCTTAAACTAAAAACGCAAATGTAAGGCATTAGTCAGGTTTAATATCTATTCTATGCCAAACACTTGCGTTTTTTATTATTTATTTTGCTCTATTGGTAACCAAAGTTCAGTTACATAGTTATCGTCTTGAGTATCGCCATTAGGATACAATTCGAAAAATGGCGCCTGTTTTAACTGAATATGTTCCTTAGGCAATAACTCATTATGAATGTGACGCATCGCATGTCTAATAGAATAAGGCACTTTACCTACTGCATTAACAACAAGATAGTCATTATCCTCTAACTGGTACGTTTCTAATCCATCATTAGGTGTTTTGTCACTAGGAACACCAATCATATAATTCATTTTTCCATCCTGTTGTGGTATACATAGACCAACTAAGCCTTCAAATGATTCATCACTTTTCTCTGACAATCTGCGATCTAAACCTATTATAGTCACATCTTCCCAAAAGTCTGGGATATTACTTTGTGCATGTCCCCCACTCTTAAATTGGCGTTTTACACCAATAAGATTAATAGCTTCCATACTTTTTATTTGATAATTCATTTTTGACTCCCCTTAAAAAATTCTGCTTTCTACTATTTATAACCTTTCTGATTCTGAAATAACATTAAAATGAACATTTCCAAACAAATAATTATCCAAAATATAAAGACTCAGTATATAATATTGAATACTATATAAACGTATATCAGCTTAAGGAGATTACCGATGAACAAAACGATTCTACCTGTTAAACCCATTAGCCAATTGTTTCCTATCCCTATGGTCATGGGATGTGAAGGCGTATCTGCTTCAATGATGTTTCAATTTAATCAACAGCCTATTAAAGCAACTGACATAATGAAAAATTGGCCAACACACCCAAATAACCCTTATAAAGGTTATGTAGGCAATCATTTGCTAGTTAAATTTGGCTACCATCAAACCATTTTTCCAGAGGCTTTTGTTCCATTTTTACAAAAATATAATTCAAATGTCATTAACGGTACAGGTACAAGTTTAGCTGAATTGGAAAAAATTATTGACCAACAACAACCAGTAGTCATGTATCATACGAGTTTAGGCGCTAAACCAATGCGTCGTAGTTTTAAATTTGATGGTTATAAAATTCGACTTGTATCAAACATTCATGTCACACTTCTTATTGGCTATGATAAAGACAATTATTACTACATCGATCCACTTTGGAGTCATATCAGTAAAGGAATTGTATTCCCTGCTATTATTCCAAATAGTAAACAAATCATTAAAATCAAAAAATCAAAAATGGAACGAAGTTTTAATGCACCAGGCCGTATGTGTCTATATATTAAACCTAATAACTAAATCTCCTTAATTTATACCGTCATCATATTTTCATATAAATAGATTGACGGTATTTTAAATGATAAAGTCAACCAAAGTATGATTTATTTCCTGAGAAATATCATCTGTACGCCATTGACGTGGATAACCTAAACAAGGACAAATATAATGTATATTATTTTCAATTAAATTTTTTCTAAAATGAACATGCCCCATAATACTATACTGAATATTGTTTTGTTGATAAATATGGTTAAAATCACTTGTTCCAATATATGCATTAAAGAAATCAAAAATGCGATGAGGTGTTGGCACGACAAAGGCTGGATGCGTAACGATATGAGTAACTAGAATAACTTGTCGATCGCCTATTGCTGCTATATCCTTTTTAACTTGATTAGCTGCTTGTAATGAACGCTCTCTATCAGATAGATTACAATCTATTCTTACTTTATCTTGCCATGTTGCACCATAATGTTTTCCCTTTTGTAATTTTTCCTTTGAAAATTTTGTATCGGCAAAGGAATAATCATACCACCCTGTATGACCAACAATTGCCCAATTTTCATTAATCATATATGGGCGCTCGATTAAACAATCTTCTTGTTGTTTAAATATTTCAAAAATCTCTTTAGAACTTTTATTTGTACTATCCGACCATAAATCATGATTACCTGGTACAAATAACACAGGTATTTCAAGTTTATTTCTCAAATCTTTAATAAATTGGATAGATTGACGATAATCATTTGAAATATCACCTGCAATAATGAGTAATTCGATTTCTCTCTTCATTATTACATTTACTAATGTTTCAAAATAATATTGTGAATTTAATTTTGGGTTTCGATCAACATGTAAATCAGAAATAGCCCCTATTTTCATTTTAGATTCCTTCTTCATATATTTTTCATTGCTATTCATTATTACACATCCTCATTTATATTTAAAATGACATTGTTTGGAACTTAATTTCACAAATCATTTCAAAAATGATTGACTTATCATTATAATAGTTATGTTTTCCGTAATTAATAACTAATGGTACTACCCCTGATTTACAGAATAATGTGATTTTTCAAAAAATATAAGTAATAATTATCATACAAAGCTTAATAAATGTATTTACTTATATTTTAAAAATTAATTGCTTTATTCCAAATAGTTCTATAGTATTAATTTAAAGAAAACGCTTTCATAAATTGTTTATTTTGCTTTCCTGAGGAGGAAAATTATGGCAAGACAACTGCATAGAGAGTTGAATAATAGACATATCCAATTAATTGCAATTGGGGGAGCAATTGGTACTGGACTATTCTTAGGTTCCGGACAAACGATTGCATTGACCGGACCTTCACTATTATTCACGTATATGATTATTGGAATGATACTTTTTGCATTTATGCGTGCTTTAGGGGAATTATTATTAAGTGGTACACACTTTAATTCTTTTGTAGATATAGCTAATGAATATATCGGACCTTTTGGTGGTTTCGTCATTGGTTGGACCTACTGGATTTGTTGGATTGTTTCAAGTATGTCTGACCTAACAGCAATGGGACAATATTTTGCTTTTTGGTATCCACAAGTACCCCATTGGTTAACCGTGTTATTCATAGTTTTAATCTTGATTTCATTTAATTTATTAGGTGCTAGATTATTTGGTGAACTAGAATTTTGGTTCTCTATTATCAAAGTTGTAACTATTGTAGCCATGGTAATTGTAGGTTTAGTATTAATCTTCTTTTCTTTCAAGACACACTACGGGCATGCGTCTTTTACTAACCTAGTTAAACATGGTGGTATGTTCCCGCATGGTATATTTGGGTTCTTAATGTCATTCCAAATTGCTGTCTATTCATTTATTGGTATTGAGTTGATTGGGGTTACGGCTGGGGAAACTAAAGATCCTCAAAAAACGATTCCAAAAGCAATCAATAATGTACCTATTCGAATTTTACTATTCTATATTGGCGGTCTACTTGTCATTATGTCTGTCATTCCGTGGAATGGTATTGATCCAGATAGCAGTCCATTCGTGAAGTTATTTACATTGATTGGTATCCCATTTGCTGCCGGTATTGTTAACTTTGTAGTTTTAACTGCAGCAGCTTCTGCAACGAATAGTGGTATTTATTCAAATAGTCGTATTCTATTTGGTTTATCTAAACAAGGCTTAGGACCGAAAGTGCTAAGTAAAACAAATTCAAATGGTGTTCCATATTTATCTATGTTCGTATCATCATTTACTTTATTAGTTGCAGCATTACTTAACTTCATCTTTCCAGATGCCATTCAATTATTTATATATGTCACTACACTATCAACAGTATTATTCTTAGTAGTTTGGGCAATGATTATTGTTTCTTATATTATTTACGTTAAAAAGAATCCTCAAGAACATAAAAATAATAAATTTAAATTGTTCGGTGGACAAGCAACTGCCTATGTCGTATTAGCATTCTTTGCATTCGTATTTATATTATTATTCTTTAGTGATGATACTAGAGCGGCTATCTTTATTTCACCATTCTGGTTTATCTTCTTATACTTTTATTATAAAAAGTACAAAAATAATGCTAAAGAATTAGCTGAGAAACAAAAATTAGCTGATAAAAAACATACTGAAAACCTATAATCTTAAGATTAATATAGAGTTTGCAAAGTTGATTTTGCTAACTCTATTTTTTTATATAACTTTGAAATTTACAAAATTTAAATGGTATATTTCATGTTAAAATAATACTTATTATTGATATAAGGAGATTAAGATGGAATTACTTGAAGCATTTTTAATATTTATATTTGCTGTTATATTAAGTGCAATCATTAATAATCGTTTTCCTAAAATTCCCACAGCGTTTATTCAGATTGCACTAGGTGCAGCCATTTTCACCTTACCTATTCCTATTCATTTTGACTTTGATTCTGAAGTGTTTATGATGGCTGTCATTGCACCATTATTATTTGTAGAAGGTACTCATATTAAAAGATCAAAATTAATGGAATATAGAACACCTATCATATTGATGGCAATGGCATTAGTATTCACAACAGTTATCGGTGTCGGCTACTTTATACATTGGATTTGGCCCGAGCTACCAATGCCTGCCGCATTTGCAATTGCAGCAATACTTTGCCCAACTGATGCTGTAGCCGTATCTGCTATAACTAAAGGAAAGATTTTACCAAAGGGAGCAATGTCTATTTTAGAAGGAGAATCTTTACTTAACGATGCTGCTGGTATCATTTCTTTTAAAATTGCTGTTACTGCCCTTGTTACGGGTATGTTCTCGGCAGTCAGTGCAATTGAACAATTTATAGTATCAACAATTATAGGGATATTAGTTGGTGTCATTCTTGGTATTTTAGTAGTGCAGTTACGCGTCTTTTTAACTGCAAATAAAGGTTTTAAAGATAATAATACTCTCACTTTTATCCAGTTACTTACACCATTCGTTATATACTTTATTGCTGAAGAATTACATGCCTCTGGTATTATTGCAGTTGTGTTTGCCGGATTAGTACATGGTTTAGAACGAGATAGATTACTTCGTGCTCAAACAGAATTACAAATTAACTATTCCCAGATTTGGAATACATTGAGCTATGCATTAAACGGTTTTGTATTCGTCGTTTTAGGGTTTATCGTACCTGAAGTAGTTATAGAAATTGTGAAAGTTGAACCTGATAATCTTAAATTTTTAATCGGTATTACATTGCTTATTTCATTAGCTATTTATAGCTTCCGTTTCATATGGGTCTTCTTATGGTATAAAGATTTTTATTATCCTAAAAATATACAACGTTATATTGAAGATGAAGAATTAGCAGAAGAAAAGCCACCAAACCGAATACTTTATTCATTTATCATGACTATGTGTGGTATTCATGGGACGATTTCTGTATCAATGGCTTTAACCTTACCTACAATGATGAGTCACCATCAAAACTTTGTATATAGAAATGATTTATTATTTATCGCATCATTAATGGTTTTAATTAGCCTTATACTAGCTCAAATCGTCTTACCTCTTATTACAAAATCGGAAAACAAAGATACTAAACAAGGTATGACATATCAAGCGGCTAAAATACTTATCATTCAGTCTGTCATACAACAACTGAAAAAGAATGCTAAAGAAAATGAAAACATTGATTATAGACCTTTATTCAATCAATATTTCACTGAGCTTTCGTTCTTAATTAATGTAGAACCAGATAACAAAGATACTAAAGAACTACACAGATTAACCAAAATTGCCGAAGAAGAAGAAACAGCAACCTTAGAACGTCTTATTAATAAAGGGAAAATTACATCTCAAGAATTATCTAATTACCGAAATATTGTAGAATTGAGTAAATCCTATAAAGAAGCATCGTTTATCACAAAATTCTCACGTTTCTTTAACATGATTTATTTAAGATTCAAAGCGAGAAAGAACTATAGAAAACACACTGCCCATACCCTTTCTTCAGAAGTGCAAAATAAAAATAAAGATAAAGTTAACTCAACTCATCATGAGAAAATATCAGTTGAACAAAATAATGAAAGACACAAACCTTCAAGTGATCAAATTGAAGAAAGACGTACTGAAATGTTGAAGTCATATAAAAATGAACTAAAAAGTGTACAAAAAATTATGCGCGTGGTGAATCATCAAATCACACTTAGATTACACAAAGAACAAAACAGTTCAAATGTGCTTGAAACATCACTTGTTGTGAACCAATATTATAATTTGATACGTACATTACGTAAAAGACAAAGTACCACTCAAAGTAGAAACAATAATGCAATAACTAATTTTTCTTCAGAAACACAATTGTCTTTACGTTTACACGCAATTTATAACGAAAGAAAATTTTTAGATGAATTAATTAAGCAACAAAAAGTCACATCAGAAATTGCTAAACAACTAAGAGAAAATATTAACTACAATGAAATTATTATTGCTGAAGAATCATAAATAAAAAAACCACAATGACTATTTATTCACTTATCTGAATATCAGTCATTGTGGTTTTTAATTATTTTTTAAGTTTAAATGGAATTGTACAGAGGATGACGTTTTTCTGATAAATCAAATGCATTTTTAAGCGTAAGCTTGTTTGGTTGTGTAATAGATGATGCCATGGTTTCTTAGGTATAAATTCTGGCACAACAACCGTGATTAAATAATTTTGATTTTCTGCTTTACGGTGAATTTTATCGATAAATCTAGAAATCGGTCGTATAATACTTCTGTATTCGGAGTGTAAAATAATAAGCCGTACATCTGGATAATGTTGTTTCCATTTTTCTTGAAATGCTTTTTCATCCTCATCACCAAATGATACATGCACTGCAATCACATCATTATTAGCTAACATTTGAGCGTAATAAATAGATTTGTCTACTACAGTCGTAATACTCATAATAGGTACAATGGCTAAACTACGATCTACAACTGGTACATCGTATACATCTTTATCTGATCGCAATTGTTCAGCGACATTACGATAATGCATTTTAATTCTTACAAAGATTGATACAAAGAATGGTAAGAACAATAATATTGGCCAGACATGTGTAAATTTAGTAATTAAAAATATCATAAATACAACAAATGTAATTGTTCCACCTAGTGTATTGATTGCTAGTTTCGCTTGCCAACCCTTTGGTCTCTCTCTAAACCATTTTAATACCATACCAAATTGTGCCAGTGTGAATGGAATAAATACACCTACTGCATATAATGGAATAAGATTTTCAGTTTTACCTTTGAATAAAATAATTAATATAATAGCAAAAATTCCTAATACTAAAATTGAATTAGAATAACCTAATCGGTCACCTCTGACTGTAAACATTCTAGGCATATACTTATCTTTTGACATAGACGCAGCTAACATTGGAAATGCAGTAAAACCTGTATTAGCAGCCAATACTAAAATCATTACAGTTGTTGCTTGTACAAAATAAAAGGCCACATTATCACCAAAAATTTGTGATGCTAATTGTGATAATACTGTCGTTTCAGTTTGCGGCATGACACCATAAACATAAGCTAATCCTACGATACCAACTAAAAGGAATGCTAAAATACTTCCCATTGTTACTAATGTTTTGACTGCGTTTTTAGCAGCTGGATCTTTAAAATTTGTAACAGCATTTGAAATAGCCTCTACCCCTGTTAAAGAAGAAGCCCCTGAAGAAAATGCTTTTAATAGTAAAAAGAGTGTTACACCATGTACTGATGTTCCAATTGACGATTGCATATGTGGTTGTATATCACCAGTAGCAACACGCCATGTACCTATCACTATTAACACAACTAATCCTATGATAAATAAATATACTGGGTAAGATAATAAAGTCGCTGATTCAGTTAACCCTCTTAAGTTCAATATCAAAATAAACAAAACTAATAGACAAGCTATTAATACCTTATGATGATATAAACCTGGAAATGCAGCTACAAATGCATCGGCTCCAGAAGAAATACTTACAGCTACGGTTAAAATGTAGTCAACCAGTAAGGAACCTCCAGCAAGTAATCCCCACTTCTCGCCTAAATTCGTTTTTGACACCATATATGCTCCGCCACCTTTAGGGTATGCATATATAATTTGTCTATACGATAATATAAGTGCTGCTAATAAAATCAATACACCTGCAGCAATTGGTAATGTATACCATGAAGCGACTGCCCCAACGACTGATAACGTAATTAGTATTTGCTCCGGCCCATATGCAACAGAAGATAAGGCATCTGATGATAATATCGCTAGTGCTTTGAATTTAGTAATCTTTTCATTTTTTAAGTCCCTATTCTTTTTAGGACGCCCAATTAAAAGTCTTTTAATTTGATTAAACATAACTCCAATACCTCTTTGTATGTTGATGGATAAACTATACTCCCAACACAGTCAGTTGTATAGATTCTCCCTTAATATTTTTAAGGTCTATATACAACTTAATTGTTATATTACACTTTTATTTATGTGTATTCTAATGATTAACCATTTTGATTGCAAGCACTTTAACTCGCTAAAATATTTCTAAACCTGCTATAATAAATTACACTTAATAAAACTTTATGCAACATATTTTAAAAAGGGAACTCTAACTATGAAAAAAAGGCCATTTATCATCACTCTCATTTTTACGATAGTTATACTTATAATCGTTATTATTACGAAACATTTTTTAGCTTATAATAAAAGCGAAACATTACTAACGAAATCATCACAAAACTTTATTGATACAATTGTACAATCAGACATGAAAGCTGGAGATATTCCAGGTGCTTCAATTTTAATAGTGAAAGATAATAAAGTCTTTTTAAATAAAGGATATGGCTATGCAAATGTTGAAAAGAAAATAAAAGCAAAACCAACAACAAAATATGAAATTGCTTCTAATACAAAAGCTTTTACAGGATATGCCATATTAGATTTAGCACATAAAGGAAAGCTTCATCTCAACGATAAAGTATCCAAATATATACCTGGATTCTATATGACATATAATGATAAAAAATATGATATCACTATCAAGCAACTTCTGGGGCAAAAGAGTGGCATTCCTTCGAACATTACTAGTGAGGATCAAACCGAGCAATATGGTGATTCAATCAACAATTTAGTTAATAGTATCAAAGGAAAAGAATTAAATCATAAACCTGGAGATACATTTGAATATTCAAATATGAATTACGATGTATTGGGGTTAGTTATACAAAATGTTTCTAAGGAATCTTATCAAACCTATATTACAGAGAATATTTTAAAACCGCTTCATATGAATCAAACATCATTTAAAACTACAAATACAAAGCATAAAAATGAAGCAGTTGGCTATGAACAAGCCAGTGGAGTTATTAAACAAAGTGCTCCATCGTTCAATATTGGAGATACACCTTCAGCTTATTTAATGTCGAATACTAGAGATTTAGAACATTGGGTTAAAATGCAATTATCACCTTCTAACAAAACAAAACGTATTGTTAATCAATCACATCAAACTATCAATGAATCAAGAGGTGAAGATAATGCAAATGGTTATGCTGCAGGTTGGTTTACCAATTCAAATAATAATTATGTATATCATATTGGAACGCTAGATAACTATTCCTCAATTATATTACTCAATCCTAAGAAGTCGTACGGTATCGTTATTTTAGCAAATTTAAAATCTACCAAAGTATCACAACTAGCAGATCACTTGAATGCACAAGTCATGAACCATAAACATTATACGACTATCGAAACTAAGATAGAACAAGCGTATGACATAAATATTGTTATTACTATTTTATCGGCATTAGGTATTTTAATTAGCTTATATTTTATTTTTAAACGTTTATTTGCTATCAAAAATGGCTTATATAAAGTTCAAAGAAGTAAAGCTTCTCTCTATGCCTTTATAGCATTAATGTTGGTATTCGTATTAATCAGTGTAGCTATTTATTTAATTCCTTATTTTGTATTAGGAAATAATAGTTGGTCATTTGTGATGACATGGTTACCTACCCACGCCAAATTTGCACTGTTTAGCTTTTACGGTTGTGTTATTTCAATAACTATTTTACTCACTATTATTATTTTAAGTAAAAAATCCTATAAATAAGTGACACACTTACGTTCAAATAGTTAACAGTTACGAATAATTTGATAAAACGCCCTCTTATTTCTGTTATATTAAACATAAAATATTTGTGTTATTGCAAAAAGTTCATACCTTTACACGAAAGCTATATTTTATAAAGAGGAAGTCATTTATGGCCAAACGTATATCAATATTATTAGTTGTAGTTTTATTTTTAACAGGTTGCGATTATTCAAAATCTGACAATCGTGCTGGTGTTTTTTATAATACATTCGTCCAACCTATGGATAAGTTACTGCATTTATTAGGTAGATTATTTAACGAGAACTATGGGCTAGCTATCATAACAATAGTACTCATTGTACGTTTTATTCTATTACCATTTATGCTTATTCAAGTTAAAAATATGCATATCATGCGAGAAAAAACGAAAGTAGTTCAACCACAAATAGATAAAATTAGAGAAAAAATTAAAAATGCATCTTCTCAAGAAGAGCGTAATGCAGCTAATCAATTATTAATGAAAAAGTATAAACAATACGGTATTAATCCATTTAAAAATGTCGTTGGTTGTTTACCAATCGTGATACAAATTCCTATATTAATGGGACTATATATGAGTTTGAAATATCCCAGTAGTGATGGTATTACTAAATATCCACATTTTTTATGGTTTAATTTAACAGAGCCGAATATTGTGATGACTTTGATTGCTGCTTTAATGTATTTTATTCAGCCATTAGTCAATTCTATTCATTATCCTAAAAAAGAACGCAAAACCTATTATGTCATGATGGTGTTATCTCCTATATTTATTACTTATGCATCTTTAACATCTGCATCTGCTTTAGGCCTATATTGGTCTATAAGTGCTGCATTTTTAATTATTCAAATGCATTTTGCCCATCGTCATTATTCAAAAGTAGGACAATTAGAAGCTGAACAACTTAGAAAGTCATTAAACACTAAAAATGATAACCATTAAATAACTAATCAAAAAATAAAAGCGACTTAATGTCACCTATATAAAAGGTAACATTAAGTCGCTTATTTTAAATTACTATTTGATAGGATTCATACCATCTTTCCAAGTTGAATAAATTAATTTACCACCTTGGGCTTTGAATTTATCATTTGTGATACCACGTTCAAATGGTTGTGCTGGTTGAATATCAATTTCAGGATCAACATTTAATTGTTGTTTATACCATTCAGCGAAGTCAGAACCTTTAACTGGTTCGTCATCAGCAACGTTATAAATACCATTATCAAAGTTTAACGCCTGAATTGATGTTTCAACTGCATCATCAAGATGAACAAATGAAGTAACGCCATCTGACAATGTTACTTTACCATCGATAAATTGATTATAAATCATTCCGTCTTTTCCATACCAAGTACCTGGTCCGTATAACCAACCAAATCTTAATACGACATATTCGTCCATGCGAGATGTTTCTTCTTCAAGACCAATAACACCATCAACTGTAATTTTACGATCACCTGTTGAATCTAAATCTAATGATGTTTCTTCAGTTGCAAGACCTTCACCTGCTTCATAAACGAAACCAATACTTTGTGCAATGACTTTTTTCACATCATATTTTTGAGCAGCATCAATTAAATTTTTTGATCCTTCAACACGTACTTTAGTATTCGCAGACATATCAACATTTTTTAAATCTGTGATTTGATTGATAATGATTTCTGGACGGAAATCTGCAATAGCACTATCAATAGTATCGTATTTTAGAATATCTCCAATATATGCTTTTACATTAGATGATTCTAATTTTTCTTTACCATTTTCAGATGTAGTAAATCCAGCTACATCATGTCCTTCTTCGATTAATCTTTTAGTTAATTTTGTTCCGATTAAACCTGTCGCTCCAGTTACAAAAATTTTACTCATATTCTCACCTTTTCTTTATTTTTTCTATTAGGGGGATATTTTTACTTGTTAGATGAGTGTACAAAATCTATCGTATTCATCCAAATAATATGCCCAAGTAATTCAGATAATCTTTCTTCTTTAGGTAAATCTTCCACTTTTGGTGTCAACGATAATTTAGGTAATAAGTATTCATGGAATGCTATATTAACTATTATGCCAAAAATAGAACCGTTTAAAGCTTTCACTTGTGGACACTTCTCAGCAATCAATGTATAGCTTATTGCATTTACAATGGAAAAGCCATAATGCACACCCATAATTGTTAAAGGTATGTCATTTCCGTTGTAGTGATAAGTAGCATTTTTAATGTTTTCGGGTAAGCCAAGTTGATTCAACAATGTCATTGGTGGCGGTTCTTCATCACGTTCAGGTGTTCTAGGTGGCATTAATGCTTCCCAACCCATTTTGACAGCTCCACCTAAGAAACCACCAACAATACCAGTTATTAATACATTTTTATATGAAATATTCATATATGCATCTCCTTAATTCAACATTTTAATTTATTTACCCTATCATGATATTTTAAGTCATTCATCATCAATTATTTCAATAATTGATATATTTACTATTGATTTAAATCCTAAAAAATAAGCTTATAAGCAAAAATTTCTATACGCTTATAAGCTTAAAATATACTTCATCTATTGTGCGTCTAATTTATTTTCTTTAGCATGAATAAGATTAGCAACAAATTGATTTACTGGTGCATCAATACCGTTCTCAACACCTAATTTAGCTACAGCACCATTAATATAATCTATTTCTGTTTTGCGATGATTATTAATTAAATCTTGATACATCGAAGGGAAATGAGGGCCGACTTTGTCATTGAGATCGATTAGATATTCAAATATTTCATCTAGATTTAAATGAACATTATCAATGGTTGCTACATGTACAATTTCCTGGGTAATTTTATAAATAAGATTTTTCGCATCGTTACTTTCATTTAATGAAGACATTTTGCATTCTAAAATCGTGCATAATGCATTCGCTGTTCCATTAACACAAATTTTCTTCCAGATTGACTGGTGCAAATCTTCACTTAAAGTGCCATTTAAGCCGGCTTGATTTAATATTTCAACAATGGTTTGAGCATTATCCATCCCTTCTGGCACAAGTCCACCTACTTCAACTGGTCCGCTTCCCATCAAGTGGGTACAACCTGGACTTTCTATTCCTGCTGTCCAAGTTGTTACACCTCTTACAATTTGCGATGTTTTAACATATTGTTCAATTAAACGTTCATGTTTCAAACCATTCATAGTACAAACAACAATAGACGTTTCACTTAAATGCGGTTTGATATAATCTAGGACATCTTTTAGTTGCATCGATTTTGGAAATAAAAATACTATATCATAAACATCATTATTAGGTATGTCTTCATGACTATACATTGGTATGTCTAAATGACAACGTTCTCCATTTATATCAATATGCAAGCCATTGGTTTGAATTGCTTTAACATGAGTCATCCAACTATCAATTAATGTCACATCAAAACCTTGTTGAAATAGTTTAGCACCAAATCCACATCCTAAAGCACCTGAACCTGCAATAGCAATCTTCATTCAAATCCCTCATTCCATGATAAAGTTAAACTTAAAATACTATTTAATTGCTTTAACGTCAACGTGAATAGCAAAATCTTCATAATTTTCTAACATTAATGAGTATAAATAAAGATCGAGACATGCTTTTTGTCTCGACCTTAATAATAACGTTTATTCTATTCTTATAAATTTGTTTGTTTCTTAGGTACTAATAATAAAATGGCAAAGAATGCAATTAGTGCGATGACAGCATTTAATACAACGCCCATAAAGCCACCTAATGCCATATTCATTTGCGAAGCAAAAGTACCATATATTGTTCCCGATATAGCTACGCCAAATGCATTGCCTAAAGAAGAAGCCATTTTATAAACCCCTGAAGCAACACCTACTTTATCATCAGGGGCTTGTGCAACAGCTGTATCAGTTGATGGTGTCGCATAAATACCAAGTCCTGTACCAAATAATAAATATCCGATAACACTTGAAGTAATGTACCAAGGTTCTGGTAAGAAAGTTAAAGATAGTAAGACTAATCCAATAGCTGTTATACCACTACCCATTAATAATGGTCGTTTCGGACCTAGCGCTTGAAGAATCTTCTCACCTACACGAATCATAATTAATACAGCGATTAAATATGTAAGAGAAATTACACCTGTTTGAGATTCATTAAAATCAAGTTGCTGCTGGTAATAAGTGTTTACTACGATTAGCGTACCACCTGCAACACCATTTAACATAAAGTTAGAAACAGTAGCTCCACTGTACCCTTTATTAGCAAATAAGCTAAAGTCTACTAAAGGATATTTAATTTTATTTTCGTACATAATAAATCCTATTAGTGAAACAAAAAATACTACGATTAAACTTATAATAATTGGTGAAAATAATCCTAATTTAGAAGATTGTGTAATAATAACGTTAATACTTAACATACAAATAATTAGTATTATTAAGCCAACAATATCAAATTTCTTTGCTTCACCATTTTTAGTGATTACTGGTTCTGCTTTCGTTTCTGGAGTGTGTTTAATTAAATACATAGACAATAATGTCAATACAATTGATACAATAAAGATGGTTCTCCAACCAAAGTGTGTGGACATTAGACCACCAAATAGCGTACAAATACCACTACCACCCCAAGATCCAATTGACCAATAACTTAATGCTCTTTGTCTTGCAGTTCCAATATAATATTCGTTAATAATAGCTAAGGTTGCAGGCATAATACATGCTGCTGATAAACCTTGAAATATTCTACCTGCAATTAAAAAAGGTATTAACGGTGTAATAATAATTAATAAAGACCCAATAATATTTAATATTAAGCCAATGTATGCAACTTTTACGCGCCCATACTTATCTGCAAAATCACCAGCACCTACAATGAATAGTCCTGACATTAAGGCTGTTAAACTAACAGCTATATTAATAGTGCCAATATCACTTTTAAATGATGTTTGTAATGGCACAACTAAATTGACTAATGATTGTGCAAATAACCAGAAAGTAATAACACCTAAAATAATACCTAGAAGAAGCCTATTGTCTCCTTCAAACTCCTTTGAAGTTTTGTTCATAAAATATTAATTCCTCCTACAAAACACTTTCCATATTTTACTTACTCATTTTAAATCGATTTATGTAAAAGTTTTTACTTAAAAACAACTGCTTTCCCTTTTCTATTTCTCTATTTGCTTGATTACTTTTAGATCGATTTTATCAGTTTTTTACTATACCCTTTAATTTCTTTTAATATTTAGAATATTTGTATATATGAATACATATTTTACACCAATTACTTTTATTTTTCCATTACATCTTGAAGTATATATTTTTTAGTATTATCTTTAAAATAGGTAAGCGCTTACTATATAATAATAAATGAATTTGTCGAAACTTACTAAAAAATAAAAGGATAAATTTTTTGAAAATTGTCACGAAAACGACGAATTCAATGTACAAATTAATATGAATTATATTGTATAATTGCTCGTGAATTACTTCACAAAAGATTCGTTTGAACTTTGCAATTGATTTTTTTATTTTTTAAAACTAAATAACTTTATCTTTTAGTTTACGTTTTAAATTAGTAAGTGAATCCTATTTTTGACAAATCCAAACGTTCTTACCGAATCCATATACAAATAGAACAGGAGGAATGTATGTTATGGCTAACTCATCTTCTACAAAAGAAAGAGTTCAACATACATCTGGAAGAGTGTACAATTTCTTCCAACAAGCTTTAACAATTGCAGTTATTTTGTTTATCTCTAAGATTATTGAAGCATTCATGCCTATCCCAATGCCCGCTTCAGTAATTGGTTTAGTTTTATTATTTATCGCTTTATGTACTGGAATTGTTAAATTAGAACAAGTCGAAACAGTAGGAACTACTTTAACTAATAATATTAGTTTTTTATTCGTTCCAGCCGGCGTTTCAGTAATCAATTCATTACCTGTATTAAGTCAAAGTCCAATATTGATTATTTTATTAATCATTTTATCTACAATCTTTTTATTAATTTGTACTGGTTTCGCTTCTCAATTATTAGTGACAAAATCATTGTTCCCTAGTAAAGAGAAAAATGAAGAAACTAGTAGTATAGGAGGTTAATCATGGTAGAACATTTAGGTATTAATACTCCATATTTTGGTATTTTAGTTTCCCTTATTCCATTTGTAATTGCTACATATTTTTATAAAAAAACGAATGGATTTTTCTTACTTGCACCTTTATTCGTTAGTATGGTTGTAGGTATTGCTTTCTTAAAATTGACAGGAATTAGTTATGCAAACTATAAAATAGGTGGAGATATTATTAATTTCTTCTTAGAACCAGCTACGATTAGTTTTGCAATTCCTTTATATAAAAAGCGTGACGTATTAAAAAAATATTGGTTACAAATATTTGGTGGTATTGCTTTAGGTACTATCGTTGCACTTATTTTAATCTATCTAGTTGCAACTTTATTCCAATTCAGTAATCAAATTGTTGCTTCAATGTTACCTCAAGCTGCAACAACAGCAATCGCTTTACCTGTATCAGAAGGTATCGGTGGTATGAAAGAACTTACATCATTAGCAGTTATTTTAAATGCTGTAGTTATTTCTGCATTAGGTACTAAAATTGTAAGATGGTTCAAAATTTCAAACCCAATTGCACGTGGTCTTGCTTTAGGTACTAGTGGTCACACATTAGGTGTAGCTGCTGCTAAAGAATTGGGAGAAACTGAAGAATCTATGGGTAGTATTGCAGTTGTTATTGTAGGTGTTATTGTAGTAGCAATCGTACCTATTTTAGCGCCAATATTATTATAGGTTAAACGTAGTGGTAATTTAAAATTAATAGAACAAGGTCAGGGCTATGAAAGTAGTCCTGACCTTGTTCTATATTTATTTAATTTGTTGTGGTTGATGTTCAAATTTCTTTTTGTTTTTACGTGTTGGATCTAGTCGTTTTTCTAAGAAACGTAATCCTAAATCAATTAAAATAGCTATTAAAGCAATTGGTATCGCTCCTGCTAAAATGAATGTTGTACCGTCTGTTGAGTTAGTTCCACGAATAATAATATCACCAAGTGTTGGTGCACCAATGAATGACCCAATAGCAACAATACCGATTGCAACTACTAGTGCAATACGAATGCCACCTATAATCACTGATAAAGATAATGGTAACTCAATCATTCGTAATACTTGGTTTCTAGTCATTCCCATACCCTTACCAGCATCTTTAATATTTTCATCTACATCTACAATACCTGTATAAGTATTTTTAATAATTGGGAGTAGCGAATATAAGAAAACTGTTACAACAACAGTTGTTGGACCTAGTCCCATAGCTAACATCAAAATCGCAAGCATTGCTATGGCTGGTACTGTTTGAATAATATTAGCAATTGTAATAATAGGCCAAGCTAGTTTCTTATATCGAGCTATGACAATGCCTAATGGAATACCTATAATACAAGCAAACAGTACACCGTAAACTGACATTAATAAATGTTTAAAGAATAATTCCATAAGGTAGCCAAAGTTCAATGAATAATATTCAATAATAGATTGGAATAAATTACCTTTCATAATTATTGACCACCTTTCTTACTATTTTTGTCATCATCAAAATAGTTATGTTTTTTCAAGTATTCTTCTGCAATAATTGCAGGTTCTTTCCCTTTACCGTCAGCTTCATAATTTAACTTTTGCATTTCTTTAGTTGAAACTTTACCTTCTAACTTTTTCAAAGCTGTATCAATTTTTGGATTATCTTTAATCACTTTTTCTGTAGCCAATGGACTACCATCATATGGTGGGAAAAATTTACGATCATCTTTTAAAATTTTCAAATCGTAAGCTGCAATACGTCCATCAGTAGAATATCCCACAGCTACATCCAATTTTTTATTTTTTAGTGCATCATATACTAAACCTATTTGCATTGGTCGTGCACTTGCAAATTTAAATCCGTAATCTTTAACGAAGGCTGGATATCCATCTCCTGCTCTATTCATCCATTGTGTATCCATACCTAATTTCAAGTCGTTTTTATGTTTTTCTAAGTCTGAAACTTTTTCTAAATGGTATTTTTTAGCTGTTTCTTTTGTCACCATAAATGCGTACGTGTTCGCAAATCCTAATGAATTATAATATTTTTGATCATATTTTTTCTTGAAAAGCTTTTGTGATTCAGACATCGCTTTTTTAGGATCTTTTGTTGGTTTTGCATTTAACACACTAGTTAATTCTGTACCTGTGTATCTTACAGCTGACATATTAACGTCGCCGCGTTGCAATGCGTTATGTTGAATAATACTTGATCCTAAGTTCCCAATGATTGTCGGCTTGATTTTGCCTTTAGTTTCATGTTCAATCATTAGTTTCTCCATATTTGCAATAATCTTTGTTTCACTTGTTTCAGTAGTCGTGATTTTAACATCATTTTTTGAATTGCCGTCACCTAAACCTGGTAAACTACATCCAGATAATACTAAGAGGGACAAGGCAATAAGAATCACTGTATATTTAATATGTTTCTTCATATTGTTACATCCTCCCTTTTCTTATCTAGATACTTTTAATCCTTTAGGTACCGCCCATTTTTCAACTAATGATAATAGCATGTCGACAATTAATGCTAACAATGTAACTAAAATAGCTGCACTAATAATCATAGGTGGTTGATATAAATTTAATCCATTGAATACTAAGTCTCCTAGTCCACCAGCACCAACATAACTCGCTAAAGTAGCCCAGCTGATGACATAAACACTTGAAAGTCTAATGCCACTAATAATTAATGGTAAAGCTAGAGGCAATTGGACATCTTTCATTAATTGAAATTGTGTCATACCCATACTTTGTCCAGCTTGTATAACATTTTTGTCTATATTTTTGACACCTAAAACAGTATTATTCAAAATCGGTAATAATACATAAATAAATAATGCAACAATGGCAGGTGTCTTACCTACTCCGAAAATAGGTATCATAATGGCCAATACAGCTAAAGTCGGTATCGTTTGAAGTACGCCAGCTATCGTTAATACAACATTAGCAGTTTTAGTCGTTTTAGATAATAAGATGCCAACAGGAACAGCTACGACGATTGCAATTAATAAAGCAATGATAGAAATATAGAAATGTTCAATCGTCTTTGATACGAGCTGGCTTCCATATTCATTCAAAAATGCTTTCATTATCGTTCATCTCCCGCTTCATCCTTATTCATCTTGTTTATAGAAGATGTATTCACATGTTGATGAGTGTCGTCTTGAGTGTGAAGATTATTTAAAGATTCATTCCCATTTGAAATGTTTGTCTCATTGGGCTCTAAAGATTCTGACACTTCAGTATCACCGTCGCCCCAAATGGAGTCATATACGATATCAACTAAGTTTGCACGTGTGATAAGACCTATTAATTTATTGTCATTATCAACAACAGGTATGTTTCTCACATTACGTTTTAAAATAGTTCTAACTGAATCTTGTAATTTGGAATCAATATGTACTTTATAAATATCACGTTGCATTGTATCAATCAGTTCTTTTTTAGCTCTTAAACCCTGGTTAATATCTTCTATATCTAAGAAACCAAGTAGTTTGTCATGGCTATTCACCACAAATATGGTATCTACACGTCTCTCACGCATGATATTAACTGCATCATTCAATGAATCATCTGCATGAACAGTAACAGGTTTAATCATGGCACCTTCAACTGTTTTCATATTTGGTCTATCTTGGATCAATCTGTTTTGACCAATAAAGTCTTTAACGAAATCATTGGCTGGGTTTCTTAATATATTATCTGGCGTATCAAATTGCACAACTTTACCTTGTGACATGATGCAAATTTTATCTGCGAGTTTAATTGCTTCATCCATGTCATGTGTAACGAAAATAAATGTTTTACCTAATTTTCGTTGTAATTCTTTAACTAAATCTTGTAACGTATCTCGAGTAATCGGATCAAGCGCACCAAAAGGTTCATCCATTAAAATGATATCTTGTTCAGCAGCGAGTGCTCTCACTACGCCAATACGTTGTTGTTGTCCACCAGATAATTCAGCTGGATAGCGATCTAAATATTCAACTGGTAAATCAACAAGTTGAATTAACTCTTTTGCTTTTGCATCTTTCTTTTCTTTAGACCACTTTAATAATTTAGGTACTAATACAATATTTTCTCTAATTGTCATATGCGGCATTAAACCAATTTGTTGAATAACATAACCGATACTTCTTCTTAATTCCACGGGATTCATATGACGAACATCTTTGCCATTCATCTGGATTTCTCCATCAGTGGCCTCAATCATTCGGTTAATCATTCTTAATGCAGTTGTCTTACCACTACCACTCGTCCCAATAAATGCGATAAACTCTCCTGATTCAATATCAAGTGATAAATTATCAACTGCCTTTTTATTCCCAGAGTAAATCTTGGTTAAATTCTTAATACTTAACATGATTATTTTCCCCTTCCATTAAGTAAAAAATGGCGAATATCACTATACAATTTAAAAGACCAGCAGAACAGTTGTTAACTAATAAATAATATTGGTTGAACAAGCGTACGATGGTCTTTACCTTCAATGTTTAATTTTAAAAAGATGTCATTATGTTACTGCTATGTGTATAACATTGGCTTTAGGTTTCTATGTATGCATATTCGACAACGATATAAATATATACCCTATATAATTTTAATAAACATATTGCGTTTTTACAAAATTCATTTATTTAAACTTAACAAATTTATAAAGATATTCATAATTTTAATTTGAATTACAAAACGATAAACATTGTATTTCTAGCTTAAAATTATGAATTGTGAAAGTTATTTTAATAATTAATGACAATAAATCGAAAAGTATTTTTATGTTACACATTTATGAATACCTAATGTTCTTTTGTGATATTTTGAACTTGTATTAAAAAATAATAAAAAGAAGGGTTAAAAATGAATGAACAAAATAAAGTAGCAGTTGTAACTGGTGGCGCACAAGGTATTGGTTATCAAATTGCTAAACGTTTATTCTCAGATGGTTTTAAATTGGCTATTGTAGATTTCAATGGAGAAGGTGCAAATCAAGCAGCACATGCTCTATCACAAGATGATTCAAAAGTAATCGCAATCAAAGCTGATGTTTCAAATCGAGACGATGTATTCAATGCGATGAATCAAACAGTAGAACACTTTGGAGACTTACACGTACTAGTAAGTAATGCAGGTTTAGGTCCTATGACACCTATTGATTCTATTACCCCTGAAGACTTTGACAAAGTATATGGTGTCAATGTGAAAGGTGTACTATGGGGTATTCAAGCAGCACATGCTCAATTTAAACAGTTAGGTCATGGTGGTAAAATTATTAACGCCACATCACAAGCTGGCGTTGAAGGAAATGCAGGTTTATCACTTTATAGTAGTAGTAAATTTGCAGTGAGAGGTTTAACACAAGTTGCTGCGCGTGATTTGGCAAATGAATCTATCACAGTAAATGCGTATGCGCCAGGTATTGTCCATACACCAATGATGGAAGGCATAGCTAAAAAAACAGCTGAAGAAGCTGGCCAACCTGAATCTTGGGGATGGAAACAATTTACTGATCAAATTGCTTTAGGAAAACTATCCCAACCAGAAGATGTATCCAATGTTGTTAGCTTTTTAGCTGGTAAAGATTCAGACTATATTACTGGCCAAACAATCATCGTTGATGGTGGCATGAGATTCCATTAATAATCATTGGCATTGTTTAAACTCTTACTATATAAAAAGACTAAGCGAAGTTAGCAGTATATGATTACTGTTAGCTTCGCTTAGTTATTACTTATCATGCATACCTTTACCTTCAAGGATATGATTAATATATTTATCCACACGCTTTTGTCTAGTATCTGCGCGTTTTGCTTCTCCGATATGATGTAAATATTGTCGTTGTCTCCCAGGTGTTAATTGTTTAAATGCTTCTTTTAACTCTGGCATTTTATCAAATTGTTGTTGTAGTTCATCTGGAACTTCATAGTCCTCTGTTTTCTTTAATTTTACTTCTTTACCTGCTTTTTCAATGTCTATCGCTTGTTTCACATAATCAATAATTTCTTCTTTTCGTGATTGAATATCTTCTAATTTTTCAAATCGTAACTGTCTTGCAGATTGTACGTTTTTCGTTTGTTGAATTAGCGTGTTGTAACTGTCTTCTATTAATGCACCTTTGAAAAACATAACCGCAACATATTCTTTAAACCCGTGTATTAAAACAACGTTTTTATTATTAATTGTGTAACAAGGGTGCATCCATTTCATTGTTTCTTCTAAATCATCAAAATTTACAATGGTCTCTCTTAAATAATTGAATTCATCTTTCCATTGACTATCCTTTTTTAAAAATGCTTCCACATCAGCATTGATATTTTTTTGACTACTCATTTGTTTGCCCTACTTTCTACTTTTTCCAGTGATTTATTCACTATTATATACCAAAATATTTAAAACACTATTTTTATACATTTATACAAAAATTACAATATATGCATTTGACTAATATTTTAACTAGCGTATAATAATGGCGTAGTATTTTCAGAATATAAAAGAATGAGGAGTCAATATGGCAAATAAAAATGAAACAGAATCGAATAACAGCAAGATTAATCTGCCCCAATTAGTGTTACTCGGACTAGGATCATTAATTGGTTCAGGTTGGTTATTCGGTGCATGGGAAGCATCTTCTGTTGCAGGCCCAGCAGCTATCATTTCTTGGATTATTGGATTCGTAGTTATAGGAACAATTGCTTATAACTACATAGAAATTGGAACTATGTTCCCACAATCGGGTGGTATGAGTAACTATGCTCAATATACACATGGTTCACTACTTGGTTTCATAGCCGCTTGGGCAAACTGGGTATCACTAGTAACGATTATCCCTATTGAAGCAGTATCTGCTGTTCAATATATGAGTTCTTGGCCTTGGGATTGGGCTAAGCCAATGAGTGCCTTAATGAAAGACGGTTCGATAAGTACTTCTGGTTTATTCGCCGTTTATGCTATTATTATCATCTTTTCATTATTAAACTATTGGTCAGTAAAATTACTAACTTCATTTACTAGCTTAATTTCATTCTTTAAATTAGGTGTACCATTATTAACAATTATCATGTTAATGGTATCTGGATTTGACACTGGTAATTATGGTCATTCTGTAGGTACATTCATGCCATACGGAAGTGCACCAATATTTGCTGCGACTACAATGTCTGGTATTATCTTCTCATTTAATGCATTCCAAACAATCATTAATATGGGATCAGAAATCAAGAGTCCTGAAAAAAATATCGCACGTGGTATTGCAATTTCATTAACTATTAGTGCTGTACTATATGTTATTTTACAAAGTACATTTATCACTTCAATGCCACAATCAATGATTCATGAACATGGTTGGAGCGGTATTAACTTTAACTCTCCATTCGCTGATATGGCTATTTTATTAGGATTAAATTGGTTAGCTATTTTACTTTATATTGAAGCTGTAGTATCACCATTTGGTACTGGTGTATCATTTGTTGCTGTAACTGGTCGTGTGTTACGTGCAATGGAAAAAAATGGTCACATTCCTAAATTCTTAGGAAAAATGAATGAAAAATATAAAATCCCACGTGTTGCAATTGTCTTTAATGCTATTATCAGTATGGTAATGGTGACATTATTCCGCGATTGGGGTACACTAGCAGCCGTTATTTCAACTGCAACATTAGTTGCTTATTTAACAGGTCCAACAACAGTTATCGCATTACGTAAAATGGGACCTAAGATGACGCGTCCATTCAGAGCTAGAATTTTAAAATTCATGGCACCACTGTCATTCGTACTTGCTTCATTAGCTATTTATTGGGCTATGTGGCCAACGACTGCAGAAGTTATTTTAATCATTATTTTAGGTTTACCAATTTATTTCTTCTATGAATATAAAATGAATTGGAAAAACACTAAAAAACAAATCGGCGGAAGTTTATGGATTATCATTTACCTAATTGTACTTTCTTTCCTATCATTTATCGGTAGTAAAGAGTTCAAAGGTTTAAACTGGATTCATTATCCATGGGATTTCTTAGTTATCATTATTGTTGCCCTTATTTTCTATCAATTAGGTGCAATTAGTTCATTCGAAAGTGTCTATTTCAGACGCGCTAAGAAAATGAACAGCAATATGGGTGATAAACTTAAGAAACGTAAACGTCGTGAAAGACGCGAAAAAATCGCCGAAAAACGTCAAGAACAACAAGAAGAGCAAGAACAAAATAAATAATATATTGAAAACTGCTAATGACTAAAAATAGTCTTTAGCAGTTTTTTGTATGTTGTTAGAAGTTATCAATCATTTATTATATAGTGAATATATAGTACGAATTGAGAGGACGAGTGGTGTGTATGGTGAACGTGAAAACAAGCAATGGAGAAATTAATGGTATTCATAAAGATGGTATAGATACATTTCTTGGTATTCCGTATGCCACCTTGTCTAATGGACGTTTTAATCATTCTAAAGTTTATAAACAATGGTCTGAAGCTATACATGCAACACATGTTCAAAGTATTCCTCCTCAACCTTATAATCAACTTGAAGACTTTTTCTCAAATGATGATGACTACCATTTCAATCAATTTTCTCAACATGAAGAGTGTCTATATTTGAATATATGGCGACAGCATCACCATTCTGAATCACGTCCAGTTATTATTTATTTTTACGGTGGAGGCTTTATCAATGGTCATGCTAATGCCGAATTATACTCTCCTAAAAATGTTGTAAAACAAGAAGATGTCATTGTCATCACTTTTAACTATCGTTTAGGTGCATGGGGATTTTTAGATTGGTCTTATATCAATTCTAATTATGATTTAAATAATGGCTTATCTGATCAACTAAATGTTTTAAAATGGGTTCACCAAAACATTGAAGATTTCGGCGGTGATCCTAACAATGTCACATTAATGGGACAATCAGCAGGAAGTATGAGCATTATGGCTTTAATGCAATTACCTCATACTTATCCATACTTCCATAAAGTAATGTTGCTAAGTGGCATCTTAAACTTAGATAGCCCAACAATAGGGTATGATAAAGCTCAAAGATTTAGTAACTTAATCTCAAAACAATATCCTAATGTCTCAATAGATGCATTATCGACTGACGATATATTAAATATCATGATGTTAGATCAAACATCGCGAGGTAATTCAAAAGGATTGGAATTAATATATGCACCCATTCAAACAGCTGATATGGACTTTAATAATGCTAACTTTTCAAAACCCATCTTCGTTTCATATACGAAAAATGAAGGTGATATTTATATAAAAAATGAATCACGCAAACTAACTCCCGAACGATTTGTTGAAGCCATGTCATTTAATAAAGTTAATATCGATTCGACGGAAGCGATATCTGCCAAACAGCAATCAGATTGTATTACTAAGTATATTTTTCAACAGCCAGTACATCGTTTCTTAAATGACATGAAACATAACCCAAATATATGGTTAGCTTGTTTCCAGTGGCATCGTACTGATAGTAAGTACTATAAAAGTGCATATCATATTTTAGATATGATTTTTTGGTTTGGTAACTTGAATATTTTAAAAGCGCATCAATTATCTGTTACACAGCATGAAACAAAGTTAAGCTCGAAAATGATACATGATTTATGTTACTTTGCTACACACAGTAAAATGCCTTGGCCCCCTTATAATGAAGACAATAAAAGACCATTTAAATACAAATAAAAGCGTCTCCTCTTTTGGGAGACGCTTTTGTTTACTTAAAAATTTAATTTTTAGCAAAATGATTATTTTTTAATGCTATAGTAACAATTAAACCTAAAAATCCAATGAATGCACTCGTATAAGTCACAAAGTGAACTGACATATTTGATACAACGAGTCCACCTATAATGCCACCCATTCCTATTCCGGCATTCAAACTAGACATGTTCCAACTCATCACTTGACTTGTGTCGCCTTCAACTTGTTCGATAAGACCACTTTGTACGGCAGGATTAGTACTCCATTGCATAATATTCCATACAAATAAACCAATTAATAACATAATAGTACCTGATAATATGAAGTTCAAAATAAGCATCATTACAATAAATATCGTAATTGAAATAATCAACCAACGCTTACTTGTCCATTTATCAGCAAAAATACCACCTAATGATGTACCAATGACACCAGCAACACCATTAATTAATAATGCGAGTGATACAAATGACATTTCGTGACCATTTGATAATATAAGTGGATTAATATATACAAATGTGACTGAGTTTGCAACTAAAATCAAGAATGTAATTGTTATAAATTTAGCAACTTCACCAGGACGTAATACTTTTGATATGACTTTATTGCTATGATTAGTGTTTGAGTTATTAGTATGACTTAATTCATTCTCTTTAGGTAGGAAAAACATCATTAAAATTCCTACAATAACACTGATAACAACTATAAATACAAATGTAAATCGCCAACCTACCATATCACCTATTAATGTTCCTACAGGCACTCCAAACACATTTGCTCCGCTAAAACCTGAATAAACGATTCCTATCATTTTCCCTCGATTTTTAGCTGGCGTTAACATTGCAGTGAGCGCTAGTACTTTAACAATAATTAATGAGGCCGCTGCAGATGAAAGAATTCGACCTATAACTAATATCGTGAAATTAGGTGCGACTGCTATAATTAAATTCCCTATAATAAAAGCAATTAAGGTCCATAACAGGACTGATTTAGCTTTAAAACGTTGTGTTACTTTAACAAGTATTGGCCCACAAATCGCAAAGGTTAAAGCATATAAAGTCACTAGTTGACCTATTACGGCTTCTGATACATGTAAGTCCTGACTCATTAAATTCATAATTCCAGCTACCATCATCTCAACCATTCCAACGATAAATACACTGAATATGAAGGTGATGATACGCATCAACGACATAATATATCCCCCTTCCCTATAAAAATACAATATTTGTAGCATCAAAAAAACAGCTACAAACCCATTTAATTAGATTAGTAACTGTTACATTATATAATATAAATTAATACTTTTGTTTGTCAGGAATTTAAAATTTTAAAATTTGTCTTCACCAATGGCATGATTAATGATTTCCAAAGCTACAATCAAAATCAGTGTGCATATTAAACTACCATTAACTATATATGAATTGTGTAATAACATTTCCATTCCAAAATCTTTATGCAACCCATTTTCAATAAACACTAAAACAAATCTTAAAATATTGTATGTTACTATAATCATTAACAAAAAAGACATTAGATAACCTAGGACTTTCATTTTATATTATCCCCCATCTTTAGTTTATTATCGTATTTCTCTTTAATTTCACCAAAATAGATTAATAAAGTATTAATAAAAGAAATACCACAAATGACGTATGGTCCCTCTAAGAAGTTAAAGAAAGTTAAATTGAAATACTCTCCCAATTCTCTCACGAATAATAGTGTTAAGACTGAAATTATAAAAACACAAGAAGTCACTAGAACTTTTTTCATTGCTAACATCTCCTAAACTTATTATTTAATTTCATGTTATGACATATAAATAAAGCTTCATTTATTTTAAGTTTAAATTTTCCTTAAATATCGAAAGTTTCATAGTTTAATTATTTAATAACGCGTAAACTATATCAGTGAGGTGGATAAAATGAATTCTCAAATATTAATCATTGAAGACGATAAAGATATTCAAGAATTAATCAAACTTTCTTTAACAACTAAAGGAATTTCATCTATAGATACGGCTGATGATATAGAAGAAGGCTTAAACTTTATAAATCAATATACATACAATGTCATATTATTAGATTTAAATTTAAAATCAGAAGATGGATATGAATTAATGAAGTATATTGATTTATCATCTACCTCAGTAATAGTCGTTACCGCTAAGGAAGAAAATATAGAATTATATAGAGGGTTTGAAAAAGGTGTTGTCGATTATATTAAAAAGCCCTTTGATCCAATGGAATTATATTATAGAGTGTCTCTTCATTTAAAAGAAACACCAAATGATACGTATAAACATGAACATTTAACAGTTAATTTTAAAAGTGGTTTAGTTCAAATTAACGAACAACCTGTTACACTCACAGCTCGGGAACTAGACTTACTTTTCTATTTTATTAATAATAAAAATCAAATTTTATCTAAGGATCAAATTTACGCAAAAGTTTGGGGATATGAAACATCAGTTGATGACAATACATTGATGGTACATATTAGAATGTTACGACGAAAAATTGAAAAAGATCCTAATCATCCACAATTCATAAAAACATTACGTGGAAAAGGATACATATTTAAGGATAATCATTATGAATAAACGATTTATATTAAAGTTTTTTAAATACTTAACGATATTTTTAACATTAACGATAATAATAGCAATGGTTTCTATTTTATTAATTATGAATTTTACTTTAAAGCATCTATATACAGATTTACGTAGTATAGAACCTGATTTTTTCACATTTACGCAATCGGTAGATAAACCTTCACAATATATACAAACACTTTCTAAAAAAGAAGATGCTAACATTTATTTTACAAATAAAAATGGAAATATTTTATATCCAAACCATTTAAAAAACAAAAATATAAAGCCAATAATTTTAAAAAACATCAATAAATCTAACGCAGTACCCACATATAAAGATGAAAGAACATATTTCATTTATATATATAAGAATCATAAAAAAACATATGTAACAAACTCAAATCAGATCAATTCTCATCAATTACTACAAAGTATTACGACACATGACTACAATAAATATGAATATAACTATAATAATGAAAAACTCTCTTTTCGTTATAATAGTAACCAGCGAGCTATATTAGACAAAACTCAAATTAACAATGATCCACATGACCGTATGAGTGAAATTCCAATTATTTTATTTAGTGCTTTAATCATCAATGTAGTATTAGCGTTAATTACTTCTTATTTAGTATCAAGAAGGCTAACTAAACCTTTAGGCTATTATATTGATTGGATTGGTAATCTATCTAAGGAAAAACTGCATCAACCGAATACTAAAGGTAATATTAAGAAATATAGTAAAACGTATCCAGAATTACACAAATCATTAACATCATTAAATCAACAATTACTTCAAGACAAAATATACCAAAATCAGATTAACTATTATAAATCAAAATGGATTTCTCAAATTTCACATGATTTAAAATCACCACTAACGTCTATCTATGGTTATTCAAAAATAATTGAAGTTGATGACTCAAATAAAAAATATTTAAATCTTATATCAGAAAAAGCTAAATACATGGAAGATTTGATACAAAGTTTAAATAAAGATTTTGATAACGAAACAAATCAAATGAAACATGATAAAGAAGGTTTTCCAATTCAATATACAGTAGAAAAATTCGTTTCCTCTATTGGTTATGACAATATAGAACTCTCTTTTCTATTTGATCAAGAAGAAACTTTTTATGGTAATAAATTATATTTTGAAAGATGTCTTATCAACTTAATAGAAAATAGCATTGAACATAATAATCTAAATCCAAAAATTAATATATTGTTTGATAAAATTGAAAATACTCTTTTAATTGATTACAAAGATAATGGTCAAGGATTACCAAGTAATAAAAATGATATTTTCAAACCTGGTTATAGTACTAAAGCGACCAACAAAGTTAATCATGGTTTAGGATTAACCATTATCAAAGAAGCTATTGATTATCATAATGGCAGTATTCATATTATTCCTACAACGAACGGCGTACATTTCAAAATCAAATTAATTTCACAGATATAAAAAAGCCAACTAATGATTTCAATTAAGTTAATCATTAGTTGGCTACTTGATTATTTAAAGCTCTAAATCATATTAAACAATCGCCTAACTATAAAGTAAATAACATCGCTACAAAGGCGACACTATTATTAATTACATGTAATGTTATGGTCGCTGCTAAGTTACGATTAGTAAAGTGATACGCTGCAACAAAACAACTTGCCATAATAATATATGGCCCTATTTCAAATGGTGACTGTGCATCTGTTACGTGCACACTTGCAAATATTAAAATGGACAACACATACATAACAACATAAGTTAATTTTTTACCCAGTTCATGAATTAATAAATGTCTAAACAGTAATTCTTCTACTATGGGTGTAACGATCACAATGTCTAAAAACAAGATTGGCCACATCCAACCTGATGTAAACATTTGTGCTAACATTTTATTATTTTCGGTATCATCAAATTGATATTTTTCAGGTAAAAATTCAACCATAGCTCCATACAAAATATTTAATACATACATAACAACAATAATAATCGCAATTGTTGCGAAATGTTTTTTCAAATCTTTAAAACGTTGTTTAGCTAAGGGAATTAATGTTTTTCTGTGCATTAAATAAAATAATAACAATACTAATGCCATACCAATCAAGCCAAATACAGTAGCAAAATTGGTTATAAGATTATTAATTTTATGATCTGACTTCATATGAAGTGAATTCGATATAATAAAAGCAATTAACATACCAATCATTGGTAATAAGAATTGCGCTAATATAATATAGGCAGGAATAAGCCAAAAATCTCTTTTAACTACCTTCTTTGATGCAAATTCATTCTGTAATTTATCAGAATCTAATAGTTGCTGAGTAGTTTCATTTTCCATAAAATTCTCCTTTAAATCTTCTTTAATTTTATTACTACATTAATAAGAATTTCACTGTAAAAACGATAAAAATAATGAGTTGGATACATGCTTGAAATAAATAAGCTGCTGCTAAATTCATTCCAGATTTAAGATACACAAATGTTGAACCTATAGCAATAATCAAATAAGGCAACATTTCCATTATATTTATCATATCATACACATGGACAACCACTTCTATGAATATAGAAAGTATAATCACTACAACAATATGCCACTTTTTCCTTAATTCATGAATTAATACGTGTTTATAAATAAGCACCTCAACCATAGGTCTTAAAACAACCATTGATATAAAGGTAAAGAATAATGCAGATGGATAGTTAAATAAACCTTCTACTCTACGTTCATATTGTGTTGGTCCAAAGTTTAATATACCTAGTAACCATGTTGCCATTAACAGACCTAATAATACAACGACGATAGAAATCATAATATGTATAGTGTATTGTTTTGCATAATGAAATTGTCTTTTCATTACTTGTGCTATATCAAATTTATGCATTACAAAAAAGGCAAATAATGTTAAAAACTGAGCTAACACGAATCCCACGCTTAAACTAAGATTATATAAAAATTGTGCCGGTGGTCTTTGCGTTACCATTGCTGTTAATCCTAATGTCCCAAATACCGTACCAATAGGAATTAACATTTGAAATAATATGTATATAGGTATGATTAAAAAATCCTTTTTCATCATTTGGTTTTGATTCCAAACGTCACGTTGTAATTGGTTATATTGGCTCATGTGTCACCTCCTAAATCGCATTTTATCACAATTACTTTATCATTTTATTATTCAGTTGAATACACTAATTAAAATAAATTGTCTCACATAAACATTTCATAAACTAAAATAATTTAAATTCTACAATATAAATTTAACCGGTTTCATTGTAAAACATTAAGAATGGTGTATCATAGTGTTGGAGTAATGATTAAGGGGGGCATATTAATGAGTGTACTAACGACGATGCAGTTCATTGTCAACATCATTATTATGATTTTTTTATTGGGTGCATTATTATTAGGTATCATTTGGCTAATCAAGGATAAACGACAAACACAACACAGTGTATTAAGAAATTATCCGTTACTTGCACGCATTAGATATCTTTCAGAAAAAATGGGGCCTGAATTAAGACAATATCTATTTTCTGGTGATAATGAAGGTAAACCCTTCTCTCGTACAGATTATAAAAATATCGTATTAGCTGGAAAATATAATTCAAGAATGACTAGTTTTGGTACTATGGAAGATTATAAAGATGGATTTTACATACAGAACACAATGTTTCCACTTCAAGCAAATGAATTAAAAGTGGATAATACCACACTACTTTCAACCTTTATTTATCAAATTGAGAATGAACGATTATTTAGTAGAGATGAACATCGTAAAAGTAAGGAAGTGGATCCTTATTATTTAACTGATGAACACGCTGTCGTTCTCGGAGAACATCTTGCGCATCCTTATAAAATCAAACGATTAGTTGGTCAATCAGGAATGAGTTATGGTGCATTAGGTAAAAATGCTATTTCTGCTTTATCTAAGGGATTATCTAAGGCTGGCACATGGATGAATACAGGTGAAGGCGGTTTATCAGAATACCATCTTAAAGGCGATGGAGATATCATTTTCCAAATTGGACCAGGCCTTTTTGGTGTAAGAGATAAAGAAGGTAATTTCAGTAAAAAAGAATTTAAAACACTTGCTGAACGTAAAAATGTACGTGCTTTCGAATTAAAATTAGCTCAAGGTGCCAAAACTCGTGGCGGTCATATGGAAGGTGCAAAAGTAAACGAAGAAATTGCTAAAATTCGTAATGTTGAACCGTTCAAGACAATCAATTCACCAAACCGCTTCGACTTTATTCATAATGCTACTGATTTATTAAATTGGGTAGATGAAATCCAACAATTAGGCCAAAAGCCAGTTGGTTTTAAAATAGTAGTGAGTCGTGTTGAAGAAATTGAAAACTTAGTCAAAACAATGGTTGAACTTGATAAATATCCAAGTTTTATCACTGTTGATGGTGGCGAAGGTGGTACTGGTGCCACATTCCAAGAATTACAAGATGGTGTAGGTCTTCCATTATTAACTGCTCTACCTATTGTTTCTGGTATGTTAGAAAAATACGGTGTTCGTAATAAGGTGAAAATCTTTGCATCTGGAAAATTAATTACACCTGATAAAATTGCAATCGCTTTAGGATTAGGTGCTGACTTAGTTAATATTGCTCGCGGCATGATGATAAGTGTAGGATGTATTATGAGTCAACAATGTCATATGAATACATGCCCTGTAGGTGTTGCGACAACAGATCCTAAAAAAGAAAGAGGATTAATTGTTGATGAAAAACAATATCGTGTAACCAATTATGTAACAAGTTTGCACGAAGGATTATTTAATATTGCAGCAGCTGTTGGCGTATCAAACCCTACCGAAATTACTGCTGAACACATTATTTACCGTAAAATGGATGGTGGCACACAGACTATTCATGATTACAAATTAAAGTTAATATCTTAAATAAGTTCAATATATCGCGATCACTTCAATGTGGTCGCTTTTTTAATGTCATTTTCTAATATAAACCTTCATAGACAGATATCTATATAGATGATAATCTATATTTAATTTGGAGGTTATCATGACTTATCAACAATTAGCAATTTCATTAAAAGTGTTATCAGATGAAAATAGATTAGAAATTTTAGATATTTTATCTTGTGGTGAATTGTGTGCGTATGACTTATTATCATACTTTCAATTTTCTCAACCAACGTTAAGTCATCATATGAAAATCTTAGTCACACATCAATTTGTCACCACTCGAAAAGAAGGAAATAAATGTTTTTACCAATTAAATGATGCGTTTTACACTCAAATACTTAATCATTTAAACCTCATTAAAAATAATAATGAACAATGTAAATGTCATTCAATGAAATTAGGTGATAGTCAATGATGAGTATCCTCGCTATTGCTATATTTCTAATCACCCTCTTTTTTGTTATTTGGCAACCTAAAGGATTAGATATCGGAATAACCGCTTTAATAGGTGCTGTCATCGCAATTGTTACAGGCGTTGTTAGTTTATTAGATGTCGTTGAAGTCACTCAAATTGTTTGGAATGCAACACTTACTTTCGTGGCTATTATATTAATATCCTTAATACTAGACCAAATCGGCTTTTTCGAATGGGCAGCCGTTCACATGGTACGTGCATCAAATGGAAATGGTCTTATGATGTTTATTTTAATTATGGTTCTGGGTGCTATAGTTGCAGCATTTTTTGCCAATGATGGTGCAGCATTAATACTAACGCCCATCGTACTTGCTATGGTGCGTCATTTAGGTTTTAATAAAAAAATTATCTTTCCTTTTATTATTGCCTGCGGATTTATCGCTGATACGACGTCCTTACCCTTTATAATTAGTAACTTAGTCAATATTGTTTCTGCTGATTACTTTGGTATTGGTTTTATTGAATATATGGGGCGCATGATTATCCCAAATATATTCTCATTAGTCGCAAGTATAGTTGTTTTATGGATTTATTTTAAACATTCTATACCTAAACGTGTAGATATCTCACATATCAATAAACCAAAAGATGTTATTAAAGACCGTCGTTTATTTAATATTTCTTGGATCGTTATTGTTGTTTTAATGATTGGCTATTTTGTTAGTGAGTGGATGCAAATTCCAGTTTCAATTATTGCTGGTGTTATTGCGATTATATTCCTAATACTTGCTAGCCAATCCTCAGTTGTAAATACGAAACAAGTCCTTATAGGTGCTCCGTGGAATATTGTCATCTTTTCAATAGGCATGTATTTAGTCGTATTCGGTTTGAAGAATGCCGGCATTACTACTTTATTGGCACATGTTTTATCAATGATTTCGAACCACGGATTATTTGCTAGTATTATGAGTATGGGATTCATATCTGCAATTCTCTCTTCTATTATGAATAACTTACCTACAGTATTAATTGATGCTATAGCAATTGGACAATCAGGTGTTTCTAGCACAATTAAAGAAGGAATGGTTTATAGTAATGTTATCGGCTCTGATTTAGGTCCTAAAATAACACCTATTGGTTCGCTAGCAACATTGTTATGGTTACATGTACTGGCACAAAAAGGCATGAAAATTTCTTGGGGAACATATTTTAAAACAGGCATTCTCATTACTCTACCTGTATTATTCTTTACATTACTGGGTCTCTATTTAACATATTTTATTTTTTAACATAAAAATGGCAACATTGAACACGTTTCGCTCAATGTTGCCATATATTTTAGTCGTCATGATCAGTCATATTACTTTTTTCTTTTAATCCATTACGTTTCATCTGACTAACCGTTTTATCAAGACTCACTTTATCATTTTTACCTTTAATTGACACAAATCCTAATTTTTTCTTCAATTGATCTATATCTGCTTTTTTATAATCAATATCAATATGTTCTACGGCTTTATCATTTTTATAATCTATTTTGAATGATACACCTTTATTACCTTTAAATGCTTTTTCATCTTTTTTTAATATATCTTTGGCTTGTGCTTTATCTATACCTAAATCTTCATATTTTAGTGTTCCTAATGTAGATTGTTTAAGTACTTCATCACCTTTATACGTTAAAGATGTAATAACTTGTTTACCATTAACGTCCCCTTCGAACGTTTTAGTCTGTTCTTTACTACACGCAGACAGTGTAATGACACTTAACGCAATGACTATCAAAACTGAAACTAATTTCTTCATATGGTCGCCTTCTCTCGCCTGTTTCTTAAATTAATTATACTCTTATTTTTGTTATTGTTGGTATTACTATACTCTTATTTAACACAAAATTCTAATAATATATCACACCATTATCGCTATGTTAAACTATACATAATACGTATTTGGGAGGATTGTAAAATGAGTGATTCAGTTCAATTACTTAAACAATTAACATCAGCAAATGGCATTGCAGGTCGTGAAATGCAAGTTAAATCATTAATGAAAAATCATTTATCAACTGTTAGCGATGCTATTATTGAAGATAATTTAGGCGGTATTTTCGGAAAGAAATCAGCTACCAATGGTTCAAAATCTATTTTAGTTTCTGGACATATGGATGAAGTAGGATTTCTAGTGACAAAAATTGATAAAGATGGCTATTTATCTTTTAATCCAATCGGTGGTTGGTGGAATCAAGTCATGTTATCTCAAAAAGTGACTGTTACCACAGATGATGGTAAAACTCTAAGAGGTATCATAGGTTCGAAACCACCTCATGTGCTTACACCAGAAGAACGTAAAAAAACTGTAGATATTAAAAATATGTTTATTGATATCGGTGTAAGTAGTAAAGAAGAAGCTGAACAATTAGGTGTATCTGTAGGAAATATGGTAACGCCATATAGCGAATTCGAAACACTAGCTAATGAAAAATATATGACAGCTAAGGCTTTTGATAATCGTTACGGCTGTGCATTAGCCATCGATGTACTTAATGCGTTAAAAGACGAATCAATCGACATTAATTTATATTCAGGTGCTACTGTACAAGAAGAAGTTGGACTACGTGGCGCAAAAGTTGCAGCCCAAACGATTCAACCTGATTTAGCTATTGCAGTTGATGTAGCCGTTGCTTTTGATACTCCTGGAATGTCAGGCCAAACGAGTGATAGTCATCTAGGCGGTGGTCCAGTTGTTATTATGATGGATGCATCTAGTATTGCTCATGAAGGTTTACGTCAACATGTTAAAGATTTGGCACAACAACATAACATTGAAGTACAATGGGATACTACACCTGGGGGAGGAACCGATGCTGGAAGTATACATGTAGCAAATGAAGGCATTCCAACCATTACTATCGGTATCGCTTTACGATATATGCACTCAAACGTTTCAGTTATCCATAAAGATGATTATGAAAATTCAGTTCGTCTCGTTACTGAAATTGTGCGTTCATTGAATGATGATACTTATAATAATATTAAATGGTAATATCTTAGGAGGCTTGATTAATGTATGAGGTTATTCGGAGAGTTAAAATGTTCCAACTGTCATCGTGAAATCAAAGATGATGAAAATATTTTCATAAAAGTACAAGCTAAAGATTTACATGGCTATACTAATTTAGATGGTTGGTCTAACGAACAATACAAATTATGCGAAACATGTGCTAAACAATTAAAGTAAAAAGCAAGCCAAGATTTCTCAGGAAATATGAGAAATCTTGGCTTTTCTATATAATATGGTGTTTTCAACTATTTATTTAATAGATTTTTTCCAACTATCATCACTTAACATTTCACCTGGCCATGTGTATGCCATGACGCCACCATCAATACGAATTGTTTCTCCTGTAATAAATGAACTATCATCAGAAGCTAGGAAAGTTACTAATTTACCTACTTCGTCTGGTGTACCTAATCGACCTAATGGTGTAACCCATTTTTGATTTTCACGGAATGTTTGACCCGCTTCATCTTGTGCAGTTCCCGCTAAGTTATCTACTAACGGTGTCTCAATAGTACCTGGTGCAATTGCATTGGCACGAATATTTTCACGACCATATTCAATTGCGATTGATTTAGTGAAGTTAATCACTGCACCTTTTGCAGCGTTATATCCTGAGCGATATAAGTCGGCAGCTTGACCAGAGAATGATGCTGTATTAATAATTGAACCGCCTTGATCCATCATTAATGGCAATAAGAATTTAGTTACTAAGAACGTACCTCTCATATCTACGCCCATAATCTTATCAAATACTTCTACTGGATATTCATGAATTCGTCCAGCACCATTATCAACACCTGCATTGTTAAATATCACATCAATACGACCATATTGTTGCTTCATATCATTCGCAAATTGTTCCACTTGTTGTTCATCTGAAATATCAACTTTATATGCAGTAGCTTGACCACCATTTTGTTTAATATCTTCAACAGTTTGATCTAATTCATCCGCAATATCTAATGCTAATACATGAGCACCTTCTTGAGCTAAAACTTTAGCAGATGCTTGACCAATACCAGTACTTGCTCCTGTCACAACGGCTATTTTATTTTCTAAACGTTTCATGTTGTTTCACTCTCCTAATATTTTTCATGAAAAATGAATCTTAATATTATATTTCCACTTCATATAAAGATCTAAACGCCGTTATGACAATGATAGCGCTTTATTCAGAAATTCTTTTGAAAGAGTTTATCAAATCATCTTTTTATACTCAATAGTTTTATTATTAATTTCAATTTCAGAAAATTCTTATCATTACATGTAATATTTGCTATACTTTTAGATAATTTAACTAAGGAGTGGTTCATGAATGGCAACAAATGCAAAGGAAAAACCATCAATCGTTAGTAAATTTTTAAATGGTGTAGAATGGGTCGGCAACAAATTACCCGATCCAACTGTGTTATTTTTCTTAATGTGTGTAGGTCTCGCAATCATCACTTGGTTTGTTTCACTATTTAATGTTTCTGTTAAACATCCTGGTAACGGTGAAACCATACATATCAAAAGTATTTTAAGTCATGACGGTTTTGCGATGATTATGAATGATGCAATTAAGAACTTTTCAGAATTTCCGGCACTTGGTTTGGTATTAGGTGTCATGATTGGTATTGGTGCTGCTGAAAAATCTGGTTATTTTGATAAACTGATGATTTCTGTAGTAAATAAAGCGCCAAAGAAGTTAATCGTGCCTACTATCATTTTAATAGGTATTCTTGGTAGTACGGCTGGTGATGCAGCAACTATTATTTTGCCGCCTTTAGCTGCAATGTTATTTATTAAAATTGGTTACCACCCTATTGCTGGTTTAGCAATGGCTTATGCGTCAGCGGTTGGTGGGTTTGCGGCAAATTTAGTTGTTGGTATGCAAGATGCACTTGTGTATTCATTTACAGATCCTGCTACTAAAATTGTATCTAAAAGTATTCATACAAATGTCGCAATGAATTGGTACTTTATTGCTGCAAGTGTTGTCGTCTTATTACCTACGATTCATTTTGTAACTTCAAAGTTAATTATTCCGAGACTAGGTAAATATGATGATTCAGATGCACATGAAGATATGGAAGAAACGTCTTCTCATATTACACCTGTCGAACGTAAAGCATTATTTTGGGCAAATATGAGTTTTATAGCTCTCATCATATTATTAATCATTTGTGCAATACCTGAGCATAGCTTTTTACGTAATGCTAAAACAGGTAGTCTTTTAGATGACGCACCATTAATTAATGGTGTTGGACTGATTATTTTAGTAGTATTCTTAGTTCCCGGCGTCATTTATGGTGTATTAAGTCGTGAAATTAAAAACACTAAAGATTTAGGACAAATGATTACAGATTCTATGGCATCTATGGGTTCATTCATAGTAATCGTATTCTTTGCGGCACAACTACTTGCGTTCCTTGAATGGAGTAACTTAGGTGTTATTACGGCTGTTAAGGGTGCTAAACTTTTACAACATCAAAATGGAGTCGTCTTAATACTCGGTGTCATTTTCTTAAGTGCTTTAGTCAACATGCTTATTGGTAGCGCCTCAGCTAAATGGGGTATCTTAGCACCTATCTTTGTTCCAATGTTAGTTTTAGTTGGTTTCCATCCAGCGTTTACTCAAGTTATTTATCGTGTGGGCGACTCTATTACTAATCCAATTACTCCTATGATGCCTTACCTACCTCTATTATTATCATATGCACAAAAATATGATAAAAACATGAAACTCGGTACACTTTTATCTAGTCTTATGCCATACTCCATTGCTTTAACTATTGTATGGACATTATTTACACTCATTTGGTTCTTCCTTGGAATTCCTGTTGGACCTGGTGGACCTATTCATGTGAAATAATAAAAAGCGTTAAAATAATAACAAAAGTCACTTTCATTTATAAATGAGGGTGGCTTTTATTGTTGTAGAAAATGATGATTTCTCCTCGCTATATAATCTATTTGTAAACGCATTTTATAAGTTAATTAAAATCTTCAAAAATTCTATGGAAAATGTCTGAAAAATCTTTTCATTTTATATATCTCATGTAAAATAAAATTAAACAGGGGTATATTGTTTGGCCCATAAACATAGGAGGCAGTGATGGAAGAACGTATTGGATTAATAGATATTGGTTCAAATACTATTAGACTGGTTATTTTTGGATTTGATAAAGCAACAGGCTTGAATGAAATCTTAAATATTAAGACACCTGCACGTCTAAGTCAGTATTTAACTAAAGATAATGATATGAATGATGAAGGTATTCAAGTACTAACTGAGGCACTAAGTAGCTTCAATAAAGTAGCAACTAAATTTAAAGTAGATGAATTACACCCTATTGCGACGGCAGCCATTCGTCAATCAAATAATCAAAAAGATATTATTAAAAAAGTCAAAAAAGATACTGGTGTAGAAATTAAAATCGTACCAGAAGAAGACGAAGCATTTTACGGTTATTATGCTATTACTCACACTACTGATATTGAAGATGGTGTATCCGTAGATATAGGCGGTGGCTCTACTGAGGTCACTTTATTTAAAGACAAACAATTAAAAGAAGCACATAGTTTTCCTTTTGGTGTTGTTTCATTAAAACGTCAATTTTTCGGGGATAAAGATCATAATGACAAATCAGCAATCAAAGGCATGGAAAAATTCTTATCAGAACAATTTGATCAATTAGACTGGTTGAAAGATCAGAAAGTTGCATTAGTCGGTGTTGGAGGGTCTGCACGTAACGTTGCGCGAATACATCAATCAGAACATTCTTACCCTATCGGTGGCGTTCACAACTATACGATGTCAGATAAAGATATCGAAGAAGTCTTTGACCTTATTCGCAAAAGCTCTAGAGATGAACTTACTAATTTAGACGGCTTAAGTCGTGACCGAGTAGACATCATCTTACCTTCCGTGTCAGTGTTTAAAACACTTTATAAAAAAATTGATGCGACTCAATTTACATTTTCAAGAAAAGGTATTCGCGAAGGTTACATTATGAATGCGATACGTCAACGCTACCCAGAAGAATTTTCAAAAGAGAATGTTAGAAAAGATGCATTACGTCAACTAGCCAACGAATATCATATTGAAGAAGGTAGTGCTAACCGAAGTCTTAAATTAGCAGAATCATTGCTTACACAATTACTTAATCATTCAGATCTTAAAGTTAATGACAATGACAAAGAATTATTTGTTGAAGGTGCTTATCTTTATTATCTAGGTAGTTTCATTGATTCAGATTCTAGTTCTCCACATACGTATTATCTTATCGCGAACTCAATGATTAATGGCTTTTCACATAAAGATCGTGTGAAATTAGCTCTATTAGCGAGTTTCAAAAATAAGTCATTACTTAAATTTTATTGTAAGGAAACTGAGTGGTTTAACAGTAAAGAAACGGATACCATTCAAGCTTTAGGCGGTATTATCAAATTTGTGAATGCTTTAAATATTTCTCACACGAGCTTTGTCGAAGAAGTTGAACTCAAACCTAAAAAAGACGATAAGTATGAACTATTTGTCTTCTATAAAGGCGAACCTATTGCTGAAGAATATCAAGCAAACCGTCAGAAAAAACATATCGAAAAGATTCTTGATGGTAAAGTAACGATTACCTTTACAAAATCTTAACAAACGTATGATACTTTTAGACTACGCAAATATATAAACAATGAGGTGTGTTGAGGTTATGCAAACTCAATTGGGAGAAAAGGATATTAATTTACCACAATACTATAACAACCGGGAACTAAGTTGGTTAGACTTTAACTACAGAGTCTTACAAGAAGCTTATGACAAGAACAACCCTCTACTTGAAAAATTAAATTTTGTATCTATTTTCAGTTCAAATTTAGATGAATTCTTTATGGTTCGAGTAGCTGGACTTAAAGATCAAGTTGAAATGGGATATGACAAACCTGAAAATAAAGCACAAATGACACCTCAAGAGCAGTTAAACGCGATAAAAGTTAAAAATACTGACTATGTAGCAATTCAGTATAAGCGTTATAATGAGTTGATTGAAGAATTACGTCAATATGATATTGAAATGGCGAAACCTGAAGATTTATCAGAAATGCTAAGCGAAAAATTAGAAAAAGAATTTAAAACAAGAATTCTACCTACTCTTACGCCTTTAGGTATTGATGCTTATCACCCATTTCCAAAATTGAATAATAAAAGTTTGAATATTTTCGTAGATATAGATACAGAAGATGCGATTAATTCAGCAATTGTCCAAATTCCATCATTAATTCCTAGATTTATTACACTTAATGAAGGTCCAAAGCAATTTGTTTTAATGATTGAAGATGTTGTTACTTACTTCATTAACTACTTATTCTCTGGTTATGAAGTTTTAAATACATTTACCTTTAGAATAACTAGAAATGCTGATTTAACTATTCATGAAGACGGTGCAGAAGACTTACTTATTGAAATTGAACGTTTCTTAAAAGAACGTCGTAGTGGCGCTGCAGTAAGATTGGAAGTAGATGGACGAACTGCTGAACGCGAAGATATTAGCTGGATTATGGAACAATTAGAAGTAGAGGAAAATGACATCTATTTCGTAGACGGTCCGTTAGATTTAACATTCTTATTTGGTTTAGTAGATCATTTATCTAATAAACTTTATTACTTAACATATGAGAAATACACGCCACAAGTGCCTAGATCTTTAGGTTATAACAACGTGTATCAACTAGCATTAGAACGAGATATCTTCTTCCATCATCCTTACGAATCATTCGAACCAATTGTAGACTTTATTAGAGAAGCAGCAGATGATCCTAGTACTATAGCAATCAAACAAACATTATATAGAGTTAGTAAAGACTCACCTATTATTAAAAGTTTGAAAGAAGCTGCTGAAAAAGGTAAACAAGTAACGGTATTAGTAGAACTAAAAGCAAGATTTGATGAAGAAAACAATGTCCATTGGGCGCGCATGCTTGAAGATGCAGGATGCCATGTGATTTATGGTATGACCCATTTAAAAACACATAGTAAAATCGCACTCGTAGTTAAAAAAATCGGTAACGAATTGACTTCATTTGTCCATTTAGGAACAGGTAACTATAACGATAAAACCGCTAAACTATATACAGATATGGGTATTATTACGACAAATAATGATATCGCAGAAGATGCTATTAACTTCTTTAATTATTTAAGCGGCTATTCAGTTAAACCAGATTATAAAAAATTAATTGTCGCACCTTTCGATATACGAGATGTTTTCATCGATAGAATTGATAAAGAAATTAGCAGCCATTTAGAACATGGTAACGGTAAAATCATGATGAAAATGAATTCATTAACGGATAAAGCCATCATTGAGAAATTATTTGAAGCGTCTCAAGCTGGAGTTAAAATCCAATTAATTATACGAGGTATTTGTTGTTTAAAACCGGGTATTCCAGGAATCAGTGAAAACATAGAAGTTGTAAGTATCGTTGGTAGACTACTTGAACATTCACGTATTTATTATTTCCATAATAATGGTGATGAACGTATCTACTTATCGTCTGCAGATGTAATGACACGTAACATGATTAAACGTGTTGAAATACTCTTCCCTGTTGAAGATAAAACCATTGCATCACGTTTACTAGACTTTATGAATTTACAATTGTCTGATAACCAAAAAGGTCGCTATCAAGATGAACATGGCAATTACCATTATATAGAAAATAATTTGTCACCTTTAAATTCTCAAGTCTATTTAATGCAAAATGCAATTAAACATGGACAAGAATTAAAAAAACAAAGTACACATCCTACAGGTCAACCTGTACGTTCAAGACGAGGCGGTAACTGGATGAGCCGTCTAAGAGATACGCTTAAACGCTAATATACAAAATTAAAGAGTTTGTAGATATATCCAAACGATAATCTACAAACTCTTTTTTATTTATTCAAATTATTGAAATAAATTTATACTGGTCTAACCGTCACTTCATTTACGTTAACATGACTAGGTTGAGTTAATGCATAAATCGCTGCATCTGCAATATTTTGTGCTTCTAATTTTTTACGTCCATTGAAATCGTAATGCTCAGTTAATGGTGTTTCAACCATACCTGGAGAAATACTTGTCACTTTAACTCCAGTCTTAGCTAGTTCTTTTTCTAAACCTTGTGTTATGGAATGCACAGCGGCTTTTGTCGCACTATAAATTGCACTCCCCTTCGTCACTTCAAAGCCAGAGATAGATGCGATATTAATAATATGTCCACTAGATTGCTCTAACAATGTAGGTAATGCTGATTGAATTGTATATAATGTGCCTTTAACATTTACATCAATCATTGAATCCCAGTCATCTACATTATAATCAGTAATTTTAGACGATTTCATTTGTCCCGCACTATTAACAACAATATCTAGTCTGCCAAATGTATCTTTAGCTGTGTCAATCAATTGTTGAACTTCTCTTTTATCTGTAACATCTGTCGCAACAACTTTGACATTTCCTTGTTCAAATTGAGTCGCTACAGCATTTAATTTATCCGTATTTCTACCTGCTAATACGACTTTAACACCATTATTACCAAGTGCTGTTGCAATTGCTTCACCAATGCCACTACCTGCACCAGTAACAACTGCTACTTTATTGTTTAATTCATTCATATTTTAAAACTCCTTTTTATTAATCACTATTTTTATAATTACCTACAAAGTTACACGTTTAAACCTTTGTTCTTTTAACAAAATCACATCTTCTCCTGTGATTATAAAAAATCTTGTTTGTAAAAATCATATATAAGTTATAAAGTTAGTATGTAACTATCATACATGTTTTCAAATTATAGGGGGGATACGATGACTTTTCACGATCGCATATTAAAATTAAGAGAGCAAAATAACCGTACTGCATTTGAATTTCGCTTCGAAGAATTATTTAGTGAAGAAGAATGGTTAGAAATGTCAATTGCTGAGAGAAAATCTTCTGAAAAACAATTCCAACATGAATTATCTAAAATGAGTGACGTAAGAATGCCTTACTCAAGTGTAGATAAAGCTAAAAATAAATTATTCAATCAAGTCTATGCTTATAATGGAATTAAGAAGAACTTTAAACAAGTTGAAGAAAAAAGTAATGCTAGATAATAGGATAAAAATAACCTGGGACCTTTAAATTGGTCTCAGGTTATTTTGTAGCATTTTCCAGAATTATATGGGGGTATAATAATGTATTTGCCTTCAATTGCTCACCAACGAAGGCAATCAATTGCTTTTTGATTAGGAGTCAAAAATTATTGTTAGTTTGTTACTAATGTTTTACGTTCTAAGCCATAGTAGTATAATCTTTCTGCATCAATATAAGGGATTGAATCGATAGTTAAATAGCCATCTTTGATGTCACCAATTATACCTTGATTAACACCTGTATTGACATAAATTTCATAACTGCTTACATCAGAGAATACAAGTTCTTCAATTACTTTTCTCACTTTTATCACTCCAACATGTCTTATTCCTTACAATTCATATACTACACCATTTTTCAGAAAACAAAAGTGTTTTGTGATTATTTTCACAAATTTATCACTTTTCAAAATCTGTGAAATTAATGTCTAAATTCATGAAATAAGTCATGTTTTTAGAACTACATCAATAATAAATTACAATTCCAATTCAATATCTACGTTTATTGTTTATTCTATTACTGAATTGAAAAATGCTGCCATTTGTTCAGCGGCAGTATCACTGAACATCACTTCTAAATTATCTTGAGATTCTTGTGCACTTTCTTTAGAAACACCATACATTTCTTCTTCATATTGAGCTATAGCTGACTTAAGGTCTTGAGATGTTTTAATGGCACTCGCTAATAAATATGCATCGTACAATGCCATATTAACACCTTCACCAGCAAACGGACTCATTAAATGTGCTGCATCGCCCATTAAAGTGATGTTGCCATTACTTTCCCAAGTAAAACCGATTGGTAATTTGTAAATTCGTCTAAGTAGCATATCATCACTGGCATACTCGATATATTTTTTTAATTCTGGTGACCAGTCCGCAAAGTCTTTTAATAATTGCTGTTTAATTTCTCCTTTTGATAAAGCTTTGTAATCATCAAGTTTATCTGCATCCATTAAATAAGACATATAGACTTTAATTCGTCCATCTCCATTAAGTTGTCCTAGAATTGCTTTGTTGTCACCTAATGCCATCATTTTACCGTTTTTATTGAATTGAGCTAAATCAGGATGGTCGTTTTTAACATTATTCACATTTAATTCGACCATTGAAATATCATTATATTCAACATCTACATCTGAAATAAATGAACGCACTTTTGAAAATGCACCATCAGCACCTATAACTAAATCAAATGTTTCTTTATTTCCTTCTTTAAATGAAACTTCAACTTGGTCATTTTCCAATTGAGTTAATGTATTAAAAGTATAACCATATTGAATGGATGAAGGTTCTAACTGATTCATAATAATATCACACAACTCACCACGATCAATTTCAGGTCGAGAACCTTCGCCTTCTGCATCTTCTTCAAATAATACCGTTCCATCTTTAGCTACAACTTTAGTGTCTTCACCTTCGTATCGGGCTAATTGTTTAAACTGTTCATAAATATTTGCTTCTTTTAAAGCAAGTTGCCCACTATCGTCATGAATATCAAGTGAACCACCACGATCTCTATTCACATTCGGATCTGCTTTTTCAAAAATAGTAACTTTATGACCTTGCTGTTGTAATAATAGACCAAGCATGAGTCCTCCAGGTCCACCACCAATAATTCCAATACGTTTTACATTTTCCATCTTCAACACTCCTCAACTTATTATTTATAGCGTTATTAACTTATAATGTTATTATTTGTCATTTAATTAGATATCTAACTATTTATTTGATGTTGCTCATTCTATTCCTTTTATTTGTAATGTGCAAGTATAAAGTTAGTTTTTATAAAAAAATCGAGATAAAAAATTGAATTAGAGAAAGTGTCGTTGCACTTTTCTAACCTATTTTTATCTCGATAGATTATGATTCATTCATTTAAATACTAGATACTAGTTCCAGAAATTTTTAAGACTTTCTGAATCTGACTGACCTTGCTTTTCACCTAATTTAGCCATATCTGGTCTAATAGATGGATCTACAGTATTGCCACCAAGTTCATTTAATTTATCAAATACTTCTTTACTAGGAGTGATGAGTTTAACTTCTGCACCATTTTGTTCTAATTCATTTATCGCATCTTCCAATTTATACGGTGTGTTAATCGGTAAATTTGTTGATAAAATTAAAACTTTTTTAGCTCCTTTTGCTAAATCGGCATTTTCCATTGAGTGACAACCGCCATCAAAATGTTTACTATTATTAACTGTTGTTGCTGGCCAAACACCTGGAAGTGATCCACTTGCTGCCATCGCTCTATAAATATCTACATTGGATTCTGTAGTAAATGCTGCTCTTGATTTCGCTTGTGCATCAACAGCCGTAATCATCAAATTTTCAGGCCATTGGTTAAGTTTAATTCTATTTTTCAATCGATTAATATGTTCATTTTCATCAAATTTGTCATACTCTAATGCATATTCACTATAGCCTTTTATCCACTCTTCTGGTGTTGATGAATTCTTTTCAATGTCTGCATATCTCGTGAAGATATGGGACATATCACTTTGTGGTGGTTCTTCGTTTGATTTCGGAGCAATTTGTTCTTCAAATATTTCATCCCAACTTTTACTAGACGTAATACCAGTAGCTACCTGAGCACCACCTGATGTACCTATAATTAAATCTGCATTACGAACATCAATACCTTCTTTAGAAAGTGTTGATAAGTATCCTAATTGCCATCCAATTGCTAGTGACCCTCCGCCACCTAGGACAATGGCATGATTCATGTTTTGTTTATTATTCATGTTTAATGCTCCTCTTTTTCTTTTAATTATATTATCTATGATATAGTTGTTCTTTTTCCAGTAAAAGACTAATATGATAGCTAATAATTTATGTTATTCATTTTTAGATTGAATATCTGCTTGGTCTGTATTGTTAGTAATTATTTGTTGAGCGATATTCCAACTATCATGCTCGATATCTAAAACACTTCTTAAATAAGCCCATGTTGTATGTTGTAGTAAGTCAATTCTTTCAGGATTTTCGTCAGTCGTTTCTTTGGCTTCATATCCTGCTATACCACCTAATGAATGTTCCGCTTCATATAATTTTAATAAACTTTTTTCACCTGGACTTAAATAATACGGTTCTTCCATCCATTCAGGTCCTATACTAGTTAATGGATTTTGATCTTTATCTCCCACTACAACTAAAGCTGGTTTAGTCATATGTTCAAAGGTTGGATTTAAAAACGAAAAATTATCTTTCGCAAATTGTGTTAACTTGTCTCCACCTTCTCCAGCAGTTGCTAATAAAATTCCGCCTTTCACTCTATCATCAGAATAATCTGTTGTCGCTTTAGTTATCGGATCAATCACTTGAAGTCCTAATAAATTACCTGCTGTTTGACCACCGAATGAGTGACCAACTGTCGCAATCTTACTCGTGTCTAATCGTCCACTCAAACCTGGGACTTGAGTCTCAATATATCCCAAATGATCTAAAATTGTTTTAACATCTTCCACTCGCTGACGCCATAAGTTTGATTGTCTAGGATCATCTTGAGACATGCCAATCGTTCTTGAATCTAAAAATGTAGGTTGAATGACAACAAATCCATGCGATGCCCAAAAGTCAGTTAAAGGTTCATATGCGTGCATTGAAGATCCAAATCCATGTGCAAATAAAATGATAGGTAAATTGTTACCTTCAGACGGCATACTTACTTTCACTTGTAATTCATCACCACGTTCAGCTGGCGTTGGTAAAGAAATCGGTTTGATGGTCATACTAGGAATAGCTTCGTTTATATTAAAATTGAGTTGATTCATTTTAAAAGCCTCACTTTTTTATTAGTTAAATTTTGTGGATTTTGAGTATAAAAAGTATATTTATTAAGCAAGTTTAAAATGAGACACTCTGAAATTCAAATATATTGACTGTAATAGACCAATTTGTATTTATTTAATAAAAATATGCCTTGATAACATCTTTTAAGATGTACCAAGACATATAGCTATATCAATATTATTTTTCAATCTATAAAATAAGCAGGTATGGATTTTCGATATATTTTGCAAGCACTTTTAGGAAGTCCGCTGCTCCTGCACCAAAATTTAAAAATTCTAACATTCCAATCAAAGTTCATTATATTTAATCAGAAGTAATATACCTATAAATATCATCTCTAACTGGTTGATACATAGATAATTTCATCGTTACAACTGAATTTCCGTTAGGCATTATATCTTCCTCTTCTGTCCCTTCAATATAATTAGCTGTTCCAAGATAGTAGAAGTACTTACCATCATCGTCTTTTTTCTTTACAAAAATATACATTGTTACATTATTTTCCACATGATTGAGTATATTTTGTACTTCTGGAGATTGGATTTTTCTTGGTGACCTTGTGTACCATTTCAACTCATCTTGGCTTAAAAACTCATCTTCATATTTAGTATTATCACTTATGTCTTCATGTTTATCATAAGTGATAAATATAGGTAAAGTTTGATGTTTCATTTTATAGCCATTTATAGTTCCCGACTCATCACTATCCCAATTAAGCAGTTTAACAAAATCTTCACGGGAATATTTATTATAAATAATCATCCTATTTCCACTATCTTGATATCGACGATTATTATATTTAGACAGTTCTATTAAATCAAAAATATATTTTAAAAATAATGGATTATTTAATGAGTTGGAAAATTCTTTTGTTAATTGAATTTTGTCATTTTCAATATTTATAAGTGGTTCACCATAAGTATCACCAATTGTTGATTTGAATAATGAGAAGTCTAAAATTTTCAGGGATGTTATTACATCTTTTTCAATTATATCGTCGTTTAATTTTCTCATTTTCTCTAATAATTCTTTAATGAATATGGGGCCTTTCAATATTTCTTCTAATACTAAAATATCCACTTTCTTTAAACCTGGAGTTAGTTGCCTTGATAAAAAAGTTAAGTTTTTAAATTCATTAAGATTGATTTTATCTTCTATGTATTTATTTTTTAATAAAAACTCATGATAATTTTTGTATTTAGAAAAAATAACACTAGGATCAATTGAATTTTGTCTAATAAAATCCATTAACATAGGTAGTCTACCAATTCTATTCTGAACTGTTTCATAGGCTTCTCTTATCAATTTAGGCTGATTTAATTTAACTGCATCTAAAGAATCATAAATCTTTTTCTTAGCTATTTCTTCAAAATTTATTGTAGACACACCGTTTAATTCACTATTAGAAGTTAAAAACTTTTTATAACTATCCTTATTTTGAGACTGATCTCCTGATAGAGCGACTGGTATTAAATAATTCGTTTTATAATTCCCAATAAAATCAATAACTGTAACGTATTCTTTATTGTTACTTTTCCTTAATCCTCTACCTGATTGTTGAATAAATATGATACTTGATTCAGTTGGTCTTAACATTACGACTTGATTAACTTCAGGAATATCAATACCTTCATTGAATAAGTCTACAGTTATAATATAGCTAATTTCTCCATTTTTTAAACGCTCAATTGTGGTACTTCTTAATTCAATTTTATCTTTTCCTGTTAATCCTACAGAAGGTATTCCATGATCCGTTAATTTCTGCGCTAATTCATATGCTTCATCTCTTCGACTTACAAAAATTAACCCTTTAAGTTCTTCTCCAGAATAACCATAATAGTTAGTTTTATCTAAAATATTTTGCAATCGTTCATCTGACGTTAGATTCTTTAAATCTGCAACTTCCTCACTTATTTCTCCACCAATTGAATAATCAGTAACACCAAAATAGTGAAAGGGACATAAAATTTCACTTTCCAATGCTTCTTGTAATCTAATTTCAAAAGCTACATTATAATCAAATAATTCATATATATTTAGATCATCAGATCTTTCTGGTGTAGCTGTCATACCTAACATAAACTTGGGTGTGAAATAGTTGAATATTCTTTGGTAGCTCGAAGCAGCAGATCTATGAGCCTCATCAAATACAATATAATAAAAATGTTCTTTTGAGAATGCTTTAAAATTTTCATTATTAGATAAAGTTTGAATAGTAGCAAACAAATATTTTGCATTAACGTTTTTGTGTTTACCAGTAAGTAAACCAAATTCATTATCATCAATATGAGGCATTACTTTTTGAAATTCTTCTCTGGCTCTATTTAAAATACCTTCGTTATGTACGATAAATAAAAACTTTTCTGGGTTAAACGCTCTAACATCTAATGCACACAATATTGTTTTCCCTGTTCCTGTAGCCGAAATAATAAGACTTCTATCTTTTCCTTCTTTTCTGTGTGAATCCAGACAACTTAATGCTTCTTTCTGCATTTTATTAGGCTGAATATTAAATACGCTTTTATATTTATCATTCAACACTTTTTGTTGATTTTGTAATTCAAATATTTGTTTTATTGACTTGTATTCAAAAGTCTCTTTATAATCATCAATCCATTTCTGAGTTAAGGATATACTTTTATCCCATAGGTCATTAAATTGTCACTTAATATTATGTACTAATTCACCATTTCTATGAGTTGATAACAATATATTATGTTCGTAATTAATTTTTAATGCATTAGAGGTTAGATTTGAACTACCAATGATCATAGAAGAGTAATTTTCATGATCAAAAATATACCCTTTTGCATGAAACCCTTCTACATCAGTTAAACGTACTTCCACATTTTCTAATTTTAATAATTCACTATACATTTTAGGACTATTAAATCCTAAATAATTGGAAGTTAATATTCTCCCTTTTATTCCTTTACGATTTAAATCATATAATATGGATTTTAAACTAGCTAATCCACTTTCAGTAATGAATGCTACTGAAATACTAAAAGATATACACTTTTGTAACTCTTGAACTATTGTAGATAAAACATTTTCATTTTTATTATTTATTAATAATTTGGGAGTAAAATTTCCTTGGTGCGAAACATTTTTATCTATAAATCCTTTATGTAAAGATTGTGTGAAATCTTCAATTAATCTATTCATAGCTATTCTCCTTCAATTATTAATTTAACCGCTGGAATATCTGCTGGAGCCCATGTTAATGAATTAAGCTGGTTAATTGGTAACCACTTTATTTCTTTATGTTCAGTTAAAGTAGGAACATCTTGGTTTAATTGACACTTAAAGGTTGTTAAGTTAACTATACCAAAATCATATTCATACTCTGTAGTTGTCAATTTTTCATTAATAGAAATATCACATTTCATTTCTTCTTGAATTTCTCTAATCAAGGCTTCTTCTTCTGATTCATTTTTTTCAACTTTTCCACCTGGAAATTCCCACATTAAAGGTAGGCTCATTTTTTCACTTCTTTGAGCACATAAAATTTTATTATCAGAAAATATAATTGCTCCAACTACATTTATCACTTTTTTCATATATTTCACCTTCTCTATCAAATTTATATATACATTCTATCAAATAATTTAAAAGCAGTAAGTTAACTAATAAAAATATAGAAATTTCATTGAAATCAGAAGTGTAAAAATCCGAACAAGTTCTTCACTTGTCCGGATTCAAAATCTTTCTATTTAATTTTATCAAACAACTTTTTAAAGTTGGCTGCGGCGTTTTCTTGTTTGAGTGTTGCTTTTGTAGCAACATGTGTTAGTGGTTCTCTAACTACTTTATCCATGTATTTTGCAAATTCTTCAATATTATCTGGTTCTACTAAATAACCATTAACGCCATCATCAATAATTTCACTTGGACCATATCTAACGTCATATGAAATAACTGGACAGCCTACTTCTATACTTTCCATTACTGTTAAGCCAAAGCCCTCATACTTACTAGTTAATAATGAAGCTTTAGACTTTCTAAATTCATCCAATGGATTATTAGTATAGTTATATACTTTTACTTTATCGCCTAAGTTATATTCTTTAATAAGGTCTAGCATTAATTTTTTTTGATTGGCTTCATCTGGGCCAAACACTGTTAATTCAGTATCATGACCATAAGATAGAAATTGTTTATATGCTTTAATCAAGTGGTCAATTTGTTTTTGTAAACCTAATCTACCGATAAATACAAATCGGTCTAATTTTTCAACTTGATCTGACTCAGGATATGGTTCAATAAAATGCGGAATAACAGATATTTTATTATCATCGATATCATACAAGTTTTGAATATCATCTTTTTGCATTTGAGTAAGTAATAAATATTGAGCTACTTTATCAGCATTACCTAGCGCTGTTTTGTATGAGCCTTTTACATTTTCTCCATCTAAATGACTATTGTGGAATACAAGAACATTTTTAGTTTTAGGTATTTGATTAAGCATTGGTTTATCTAATACTCTAGCATCATTAAAGATGATATCTCCATCTTTAAAACGATGATTGAAATAATACTCAAATAAATCTTTTTCAGTTTTAAATGAGCGTAAATATTTATTGTCTTTAAATATTTGAATAAAATCGATACGTTTATCTACACTAGCATCATAAAATTTCTTACAATAAATTTGTCCTTCTGTATCGTAGTATTCTTCTAATATTTTAAAGTATGTTTTACTAGAGAAATAATTAATTTTATGAAGTTGACCATACACATTGTACTCATGACGTTCAATTCTTTTCTTAGATACAGGAGACATAACATCTTCGAATTCTACAATATTAGTACCTTCATAATATCTTCTATAAAGAACGTACGTATCTCCATCATAATAACGAACGACATTACCATCTTTAAATTCTTTCTTTTGTAGTCCTTCAATTTCTTTATCTTTTTCTTTATAAATTGGTTTTTTCTTAAATTTTGTCGTTGGTATAGATAATAATTTAAAATCTGAAAGCCAATCATATAAATTTTCGTATTCTGTATTTTTAGTTACAAAACCTTTTTTTAAAAATTCATCATATACTTCTTTATAATTAGCATTATAATTTGTAGTATATATCTTATTAACGATATTCATTTCCTCATCTAAAAACTTGATTCGTTTTAATAACGCTTTAGTTCTTCCCCCATGGACTGGTGGCAATGTGCTTGTAATTGTATTAATCATATTTAATCCCCATTTATATTTGATATGCTAATTATATGAGACAATATTTAAAAAGTATAGACTTTTGATATTAAAAAATAATTGATAAACACTTATTTTTTAATATTGTCATAAATACTTAAATTTCAACTTTGAATTTTTCTCATCATTTTTTATATCTTTTTAATGTAACTTACAATAAATGTACTATATAATAAGATTAACTTACATGCGTACATCTGTATTCAATATACCCGTTTGATAATGATTTAAAATAATTAATTTAGATGTAACGCGATTATTTTTTAAAGGGGAATTTTATATTATGAAAGATAATTGGACTAAAGTAGCTGATGAAAGTTTAGTTAAAGACTTTTATGAGAACCAATCAACTGAAGCTCAACAAGAAGGCTTTGAAACAACACTTGCTTTTGGTACGGCTGGAATAAGAGGCAAATTAGGACTTGGAGAAGGACGTTTAAACCGATTTACTGTATCTAAAGTCGCTTTAGGCTTAGCCAAGTTTTTACAATCCAAACACACATCACCAGTAGCAGTGATTCATTATGATACAAGACATTTGTCACCGGAATTCGCTCAAATTATCGCAACGATTTTAGCTAGTAATGATATCAAAGTTTATTTATCTGATACATACCGTACAACACCTGATTTATCTTATGCTGTTAGATTTTTAGAAGCAGATGCGGGTGTCATGATTACTGCAAGTCATAATCCTAAAGACTATAACGGTATCAAAGTTTACGGTGAAGACGGTGCACAACTGTCTACAGAACCATCTGCCGAGCTAAGTGATTATATTAACGATTTAGGTGATCCACTTAACATTGAACTACCTGAATTAAATGAACAACAACAATCAAACATTTTAACAGTCCCAACTGACGTAAGAACATCATACTTTGAACACATTAAGGAATTAGTCGGTGACATTCCTAAATCAAATTTACAAGTGGTGTTTACAAGTTTACATGGAACAAGCGTACCTGTTGTACCTGACATTTTGACAACGTTAAATTTCAATCAATTTAATTTAGTTGAAGCGCAATGTAAACCTGATCCTAACTTCAGTTCTGTTGCAAGTGCGAATCCAGAAGATCATAAAGCGTTTGATCAATCCATTGAACTTGCAAATCAAATTAAAGCTGATTTATTAATTAGTACTGATCCAGATGCTGACCGTTTAGGTATAGCAGAGCGTGATGCAGACGGTAATATTCATTACTTTAATGGTAACCAAATTGGTGCCCTATTATTAAATTATCGTATTAATGAAACAGCACACTTAAACAATAGAATTATGATTCAATCTATTGTAAGTAGTGAACTAGCTAAGTCATTAGCGCGTTATCATAATGTAGAATACAAAGAAGTGTTAACTGGCTTTAAATATATTGCTGAAGAAATTAGAAATATGTCTGATGATCAAAATTACTTACTTGGTTATGAAGAAAGTTATGGTTTCCTAGCTGGTCCATTCGTAAGAGATAAGGATGCTATTCAGATCGTACCGCTTATTATTAAATATGCTTCTGAACTTAAAAATGAAGGACGTATGTTAAAAGATGAGTTGGAAGATATCTACCAACAAGTAGGACACCACAATAACAAATTATTCTCTCATACATTTGAAGGTGCAAAAGGCAAAGCAATTATCGATGATATTATGACAACATATAGAAATAACCCACCACGTTCTATTAATGGATTAGATGTCATTGCTATTGAAGATTATGAAACAGGAGAAAAAGTTGATTTCCAAACAAATCAAACCTCTTCTATTACGTTACCTAAAGCAAATGTACTTAAAATTTACTTCAAAGAAGGGTTTATTGCATTAAGACCTTCTGGTACTGAACCTAAGATCAAATTGTATGTATCATTAACACATGACGATTTTGATAATATTGCAAACAAAATAAATTCATTTATTTTTGATAAATAATAAGAAGCTTCTCCAATCAATGGAGAAGCTTTTTATTATACCGCACATTTAATTATTTAATATTTTGATATTTTAATTGATAGTGCTATACTTTTAGTGATTTTCAAATATATTATTCAGTCATAAAAATAACAATTTCAAAACACTAATTAGGGAGAGAGTATTATTCAAAAGCTTATTTCAATTATTGTACCTGTATATAATAAAGAAGCATATTTAGAAACATGTATTCAATCTTTGATAGACTTAAAAATAGATAAAACGCTTATTGAAGCAATATTCATAGATGATGTATCCACAGATAAATCATATGAATTACTAAAACAATATAACGAAAAATATGACTTTATTCAGACGTACCAACTAGATGAAAATTCTGGTGGTCCTGCGGTTCCAAGAAATTTAGGTATTAAAAAAGCACAAGGTGATTATGTTACTTTCTTAGATGCTGATGATTGGTTAGATACTGAAGGTTTCCCTAAATTTGTTGAACAAGTGAACAGTCATCAATCAGATATTGGATTTGGTCAATGTTATAAACATACTAATGAAAACATTAAAAAAATTGCTCGTTTTGCGTCATATAAACAGGATGATAATTTAGTTCCAAGTGATATTTTCAAAATATTTCGTGCTGTAGGACCACCAGGTAAAATTTACAAACGTTCTATTTTGTTAGATCATCATATTACCTTTAAACATATGAAATATGGGGAAGATAAATTATTCTTTTTTGAAACTTTACCTTTATGCCATTCAGCATCAATGACCACTGAACCTGTATATCATGTAAACCGTTACGAACTAAATGACTCTCTAGTTAATGACACTAACATGCTAGAGAAATCACAATTAAATTTAAATATACTTGAGCATGTCTTAAAGATGGATATAGAAAATGGAATTATGATTAAAATTTTAAGTAGAATAGTGGAAATTGATTTTATTTCTAGATTTTTATTAACTAAGACATTTAATAAATCAAAAGATAAATCATTCTTTTATAAGCAGTTTGATAAAGTAGAGTCTTTAATTACTAATGCAGGTTACAATATGAATGATTTAATTATTACTGATAAATTCAAACGTATTTATGACGCTTATCAACAAAATAAAAATATTTTAGAATCATTAATCAACTTTTTATTGAATGATGCAAAAGTTAGTAAGTATATTAAAGAAAATACTATGTACTACATGTATCCTGAAGATTTAAAACATTTACCTGAATTAGCACTAGATTGTGTGCCTATATTTAGAGGTACATATTATATTAAAGATGAATTATACGATGAAATTGAGATTTTTAAATTAGCAGAAACAGAAATAAATTCCGTCGAACTAATTAAAATTCACGACGAACGATACATTAAACCCGTCAAATATGAGTGGACAAATCAATCACTTTATATTAAACATAAAGATATCTTCTTTAAAAATACTGACTTTAATATTTCAATCACTTATAATGATTTTGAGAAGTGTTTAGTAAAAGCTACACCACCTCATTATAGCGATTATAATTATTTAAAACGTCAGAACTTATCATTAGCATTTCACTCATACAAAGATGGAGATGAAGACATAAACATGAAACAATATCTAACTGATACACCAAAGCATGTTGTCGCATTGCAAAAGTTTAAGAAGTATGAAGAAGCAAACTTTATAAACGAAATAAGTGATATTAATAAAGGTCAATGTATTCGTATTATCCAGATGGATAAAAGTGATAAAGGCACTCCTAGATTAGTTACAGAGGACGGAAGTTATATAACTGCTAATCAAGATTTTGTAACACCAATCAATCTTGATAGTATTGAAGGCTATATTACAAACACTCCGAAATCTGTTGAAGTAATTAAGAAATGTAAGCTATATGAGGATGTAGGTTTTAAGAAAGATCCAGTTAAGACTTTAGAAAAAGGCACAAAAATAGATATTATTGATATCGAATTTACTAGTAAGTTAACACCTAGATTAAAAACAACAGATGGTTATTATTTAACTGCTAATCAAGGTTTTATCAAAGTTTTAAAATAATATTGAAAAAGCATCAATCACTTTACATTGTGATTGATGCCTTTTTGCTTTATAAGTCTAATTGTTTAATGAATGCTTTTAAATCATCTTTCATGTCTTTATCTTTTAATGCATATTCGATCGTTGTTTTAACGAATCCTAATTTTTCACCAACATCATATCGATCTCCTTCGAAGTCATATGCGTACACTTGGCTTTCTGTGTTCATACGTTCGATTGCGTCAGTTAATTGAATTTCATTTCCTGCGCCTTCTTCTTGTGTTTCAAGATAGTCGAAGATTTCTGGTGTTAATACATAACGTCCCATTATAGCTAAGTTTGATGGTGCTGTACCTTGTTTAGGTTTTTCTACGAATTTTTTAACTTCATAACGTAATCCAGATTGTTCTAATGGATCAATGATACCGTAACGATGTGTATCTTCCGGTGCAACTTCTTGTACACCAATAACAGATTTACCTGTTTCATCGTAAACATCCATTAATTGTTTGATGGCAGGTGTTTCAGATTCAACAATGTCATCGCCTAATAACACTGCGAATGGTTCATCACCAATAAATTGACGTGCTGTATGAATGGCATGACCTAAACCTTTTTGTTCTTTTTGTCTAACGTAAAAGATATTAGCTAAATCGGTTGAATATTGAACGCGTTCTAATAAATCATTTTTACCTTTTTCTTCTAATACCATTTCTAGTTCTTTTTGGTTATCAAAGTGGTCTTCAATCGCACGTTTATGTTTACCTGTAACGATAATAATGTCTTCGATACCTGCTCTTGATGCTTCTTCAACGATGTATTGAATAGTTGGTTTATCTAGAATTGGAAGCATTTCTTTCGGCATTGCTTTTGTTGCCGGTAAAAATCTAGTACCCAAACCAGCTGCTGGAATAATTGCTTTTTTTATTTGTTTCAAAGTCTCTACTACCCCTTTTTTAAAAGAATAACTGCTAATGTATAACATCATTTTATCATTAATACCACAATGTGCATAGTTTACATCATTTTAATATTTTACATTAAATTAATGTGAGAATTTTTTATATTTAAAACAATATATTGTTCATTAGGATTTTGGGATTTCTATTACTATATCTCCTACTATTTGAAGTCAACTAGTAGTATTTTACACTCAAACTTATTGCCTTAATCTTCATATCATAGTATAATTTAAGTATAAAATTACACCTAGCAACTTTTAGAGTGTTTACTAGGTGGAAAAACTAAGCAACATATTTTGAGGGTTAACTCAATTCATATGTTCTACACAAACAGCTTTTAGACTCGTCTTATTGCAGTAAGACGGGTTTATTTTTTTGCTCGAATGTGCTTGATAAACCACATAACAATAAATGTAATAGTTACCACAACCGGTAAATATACAATGATATGTATAGTAATATCTATTGTTATCATTATCATCCCTGCACATTAGACCTTCTTAGTAATTGATTACTTAGAAGGTTTTATGCATGAACTTTAGTTCATGTATACCATTAAGTTTTCAAAGCTTTTATATCAATGCTTCACAGTTATTCAAAAATGGTTTAAACAGACAAGAAATATATCAGTTTTTGTTGCGACCCTTTATAAATCCATACAAAATACCGACTGTCTCCAGCCGGTATAATTATAAATATTTTATACGAATAAACTAATAAATAAGATGAAGATAATGCCTGATACCGAAATAACTGTCTCTAGTAATGACCAAGTTAAGAATGTTTCTTTAACTGTTAATCCAAAATACTCTCTGAACATCCAGAAACCCGCGTCATTGACATGAGATAAGATAACACTACCTGCACCAATAGCTAGTACGACTAAAGCAACATTGGTATCTGACGCTTGAAGTAATGGCATGACTATACCTGTAGTAGAGATAGCCGCAACAGTAGCAGATCCTAATGCGATTCTAAGTACTGCAGCAACAATCCATGCGAGTAAAATTGGGGACATATGTGTACCTTCAAACATTTTTGCGATTGTGTCACCAACACCGCCATCTATTAGAACTTGTTTGAATGTACCGCCACCACCAATGATTAACAACATCATACCAATTGGATATATAGCTTGTGTGACTGATTCCATAATATCTTCCATTTTTCTTTTTCGAAGTATTCCCATAGTAAATATTGCAAAGATAACTGCTATAAGCATTGCAGTACCCGCATTACCAATTAGATAAATGATCGACTCAACACTATTTTTAGGTGTATCATGTCCAGTAACCAATTGAACAATTGTTGAAATCAACATCAATATAACTGGTAATATTGCAGTTAAAATACTAATACCAAATCCTGGCATTTCCTCATTAGTAAATTCTTTTTGTGCGCCTAATGCTGAAATATCTCCTTCACGTGAGTATGCTGAAGGAATGATTTTTTGCGCAAATTTATTAAATAATGGACCTGCGATTAATGTGACTGGAATTGCAATAATAATTCCGTACATTAATACATGACCGATATTGGCTTTTAATTCTTTTGCAATAACAACCGGTCCAGGATGTGGAGGTAAGAATCCATGTGTCACAGATAAAGCAGTTACCATTGGTAGTCCTAGTTTTAAAATAGAAACGTTTGCACGTTTAGCTACTGTGAATACAAGTGGGATTAATAAGACTAGTCCTACTTCAAAGAACAATGCTATACCAACGATGAATGCTGCAATAAGCATCGCCCACTGTACATGTTTCTGTCCAAATTTTGCGATTAATGTATCAGCGATTCTTGTCGCGCCTCCACCATCAGAAAGTAACTTTCCTAAAATAGCACCTAATCCAAAAATTAAAGCGATATGACCTAATGTGCTACCCATTCCGTTTTCAACAGTTTCCATAATTTTATTGAGTGGCATTCCTAATAGTAATGCCGTGATTATCGATGTAATAATTAAAGCAATAAAGGTATTCAATTTTAAAAATATAATTAAACTTAATAAAATGATAATTCCTAAAACAACGCTAATTAGTGGCCAAATTTCTCCAAACATGGCAGTCCCTTCTTCCTTTTCTGTGTTATTCTCAATAAAGTTGCTCGAATTCAAAAGTGACATGGCTACATTGCAATTAAATACTGTCTATGTGCTAAGATATTTTATGAAATCAATTAATCCATATGTTGACGTTGAAAATCTGCAATTTCACTATAAGATTCTGTTAATGAACGACTAATCTTAATGAATATTTTGACTAACTGTTGATAAATGTCTACTGTATTGGGATCAGGTTGATGTTCATGAGTTGTTCCAACCATTTGTTCAATTATTGAAAAATCATCTATTTCTCCTAGTGCCTTCATACCTAGAACGCAAGCACCAAGACATGAGCTTTCATAGCTTTCAGGTACACTTAATTGTGTATCAAAAATATCTGCCATCATTTGACGCCATATTTCACTTTTCGCAAATCCACCTGTTGCTTTAATTTCATTTGGTGTTTCGTTCATCACTTCAATCAATGCAAGATATACAGTATATAAGTTATATAAAACACCTTCTAAAGCAGCACGAATCATATGTTCTTTTTTATGTGATAATGTAAGCCCGAAGAAAGATCCCCTTGCATCGGCATTCCACAACGGTGCTCGTTCACCTGCTAAATATGGATGGAAGATTAAACCATCTGATCCAGGCTTAACTCGACTTGCAATTTGTGTTAGTACATCATATGGATCAACACCAAGTCTTTTAGCCGTTTCAACTTCACTAGCTAATATTTCATCTCGAAGCCATCTTAAAATAACGCCACCATTATTTACTGGCCCACCAATAACATAGTGTTCATCAGTTAAAACATAACAAAATATACGTCCTTTTTCGTCTGTTCTCGGTTTATCAATAACAGTTCTTATCGCTCCAGACGTTCCGATAGTGACTGCTACTTCACCTTGCTGATAACTATTAACACCGAGATTTGATAAAACGCCATCACTTGCCCCTATGACGACTGGTGTATTTTCATCAATGCCCATTAAAGTTGCATATCGTTTTTTCATTCCAGTTAAAATATGTGTTGTTGGTACCAACTCTGGTAATTGAGATCGTGAAATACCTAATAAATTGAGTACATCATCATTCCAATCTAATTGTTCAAGGTTAAACATACCTGTTGCTGAAGCCATTGAATGATCAATCACATATTGCTCAAATAATTGATATAAAATATATGTCTTAATATCAGCAAACATAGCAGTATTATCGAAAGTAGATTGTTGTTCGTGTTTCATCCAGAAAATTTTTGATAACGGTGACATTGGATGGATTGGCGTGCCTGTTCTTCTATAAATATCTAATCCATTATATTGATTATTGATTAATGTTGCGTATTTGCTTGCTCTATTATCTGCCCAAGTAATGTTTTCAGTTAATCTATGATGATTTTCATCCATAGCTACAAGACTATGCATTTGTGCACTAAAAGAAATCAATTTAATATCTTCTTTTGCTATGTTTGCTTCCCTTACCACATATTTCACTGTCATTAAGACTGCATCAAATAGTTCGTCTGGATTTTCTTCAGAGACATCAACATTAGGTGTATGTAATTCATATCCAATGTTATGCTTCATTATAAATTGTCCATTTTCGTCATATAGCACTGACTTAGTACTCGTTGTCCCTATATCGACTCCAATCATATATTTCATCATTTCCCCTACTTTCTCAAAAAAATTATCGTAACCAAAATCCTTCTATATCTTTTCCAACATCATCAAAGTTTAAATGAAATGCTTCTCTTAATTTGTCTGAATCTTTATTATCAACCGCTTCCACAAAAACGTTATGATTGCGATGAATACGTTCAAAATCATCCGGATTTTGTAACATTCTACGTCTCATAGACAATAAAATGAGTGATTCCATGACAGGTTTAAGATGGTACCAAAAGGTTTTTAGATATTGATGATTAGAAGCTAAAATCATTGCCTCATGAAACTCGAAATCATGTTTTGTAAATGATTCAGCATCTTCGAATTGTACGGCTACTTTCATCATTTCTAACTGCTTTTTCATTTCCTTTGCGATAGCTTGTGTATCCTGTGTTCTCAACCTTGAAAAGGCAAACGATTCTAACATCAAACGTAAGTCATATAGCTCTCTCTTTTCTTGCTCTCCAAAAGGTAGAACCTGTGCACCCATTCGTTCTAAATGTATCAATTGGTCTGTTTGTAATAGTTTAAAAGCATCTCTAACAGGTGATCGGCTTACATTAAATTGTTTAGCAACTTGATTTTCTGTTAACCAAGTCTCAGATTCAATGTCACCATTAATAATGCCTAATCTTATTTCAGCAGCGATTGACTCACCTGTAGTTAAATGTCTTTTCCAACTTTCTGGATAGCCATATGTCATATCTTACACCTCAATTTCCAGTTACCTTTATACTTGTATACAAGTATATTAATACATGTACCCTTGTTTTGCAAGCGCTTACTTTAACTGCAAATAAAAAGCCTCGCTGATAGTCATCGAGGCTTAATCAAAATAATTATTTAGTTTTAGCTGGTGTTTCTATGCAATAATTCGTTTCGTGACAATTTGGACATTCCAGTCTTCGTGTCTTCATGGTATGTTTCGCAGTGATCACTTTATTCAGTGATGGTCGAAATTGGTTTTGAAAATTAGGACAAATAAACTCTACATTTTTGTAATAATAGCGTGTTATCTCAATTGCATAACTAATAATAAAAGGAGACACGATAAATAATGGCGTTTTATTTCTTAAAACGAATGAACTTATTAATCCTGTATATTGAATTATACCGACTATGCTTGCACTTAGAATTATTTTCTTATAAGTCTCTTTCATATTATTAGATTCTTTCACTATTTTCTCTATGTCATTTAATTTAAATATAGGTGTTACAGAACTTTCATTAAAATATTGTTTTGTTAATTTTATTTTATCAACTATGCTTTGCTTTTGTTCAATTTGTTTTATCAATGTTTCTTCTTTCATATTTAGAATATAGTTCAAGGTTTTCATCGTACTCTCTTCATTCATTAATGTTTTAATTTCATTTAATGAGCAGCCCATATTTTTTAATAGTAATATCAACTCTAGTTTTTTTAAGTCATCATCTGTATAAATACGTCTTTTGGTTTTTGTAAAATGACTGGGTTTTAAGATACCTTTTTTATCATAATATTGTATAGTTCTTACTGAAACATCATACTGTTCTGCAATGTCACCTGTCGTATAATAAGACATAGATTATTCACCTCCTAATACAAATGTAGCTTATTACGCTACGTCATTTTCAATAATTAAAACTCATTTTTTAGACTGCCGGTCGTCTACAAATTTATTTTATTATTATAACGTATACTTTTAATATATATTCTCTTAATATAAAAAAGTAGTATGGAATAATATACTATATTATTACTACATACTACTTTGAAAATTTAATTAATTAATCATTTTTAGAGATTTCTGAGTGAATTTGCTGCATTTTTCTTTCAACATCTGTTATTTCTGTTGCACATTGTTCTAACAGTCCTTTATATTTTTCAGTATCTGTATTATTTTTGTATCGGATTTTATGTTCTAAACTTGCCCACATATCCATACCAATTGTTCTTATCTGGATTTCTACTGGTGTTACTTCTACAGAATCAGCTAAAAATACAGGAATCGTTACAACAATATGTAAACTTCGATAGCCATTTTCTTTAGGATGTTCAATGTAATCTTTACGTTTGATTAATTTGACATCTTCTTGTTTTAATAACATTTTTTCAATTACATAAATATCATCTAAGTAATTACATATAACTCTTATACCAGCGATATCCATAATATTTTCTTTGGCACTTTCAGCACTTACTTCCAAATCTTTGCGTTTTAGCTTTCCAACTAAACTTCCCATTTCTTTCACACGACGTTCCATATGATGAATAGGGTTATGTTTATACATATGATTAAAGTTATCATCTAATATACTTAGTTTAGTACTAATTTCTTTAAGTGCTGATGAATAAATATGATCTAACTCAACAAAGCCTACTAAAATATCAAAAGCTTCGTCGCTATTTTTAAATGTATTCAAACTGTTTTTAAATTCTGTTCTTAAGTCTTCTAGATATAATGAGGGTTTTCTCTCTACATACATATTATTTCCTCCAACTTCTTTATCAATTTTATTATAACTAAGTTCATAAAGAAGAAGAAATAATTGCACTCCCTACTTTAGTCGCATCCAATATAAAAAGACTACCCTCATTTTGAGGATAGCCTTTCTAGACTTTTTCTCTATTCATCTTTTTGATGTTCTATTACTTTCGTATTTTTATTTTCTGCAATTTCTTGTGCTCGCTTAACTGCATCTTTTTTATATTGGAAAGTATCAGAAGCTTGTTTAGCCTTTTCTGTTTTTACTTTCCACTCATTGTCTTCAAAGTAAACGTGTATAGGTTCTTCATTTAATTCTGGGTTTGCAGACTGATCTGTTTGATGTTGTGTGATGTGTTTATTTTTCAATTCATTTAATTCATCTTTAGAAGCATCTTTGTACCATTTTTCAGCCTGTTTCGTAGCAATTGGGATAATATCTGATTCTTTATAACCATCTTTCAACATGGCATTAGCTATATCAATTGCTTTTTTACGTTCTAATTCATCAAGATTTTTTAAACTCTGTGGGTAATCATCCATTGTCCAAGGCATAGTATTCATCTCCAGTTTAATTTGCTTATATATTAGTATTACCACCAATACTAACTATTTAACCACTATGACGTCATACTACGGTTAGACAACCCTCAGACTACTCTACTTACCTAATATGCCTGCTTCAATAGCATCTTCACGTGCTTTTTGACTGTTTTTCTGTATTTTCATTAAACCAGACTTAATATAATTATACTGTGGTAAATCAGTTAATTCTTTTACTTCGAGATGTGATTGTAATTCGAAATGTTTAGCAATGTTTTCAAATGTAGCTAAATATTCACCCATTAATTGATCATCTATTCTTGAACGATGATTATCGCTAAGCGCCCTACTAAGCATAAAACTAATTTCTTCAAGCGCAAATATACTTGGATAATAGTATTGGATTACTTTTTTATTACTGAACAACTCACCATTTGCTGCATTATACATTTGAGTCATATTGTTCAATCTAACTGATAATCCTAGATTAAGATTTTTTTCTTCTTCTTTATTATGATACTTGTTTTCTGAGAATAAGTAATGGAAGAACGATGCTTCTTTTCTCACAACTTCTGCAATTGTATTTGGTAACAATATTGATGACGTTCTTTGTCCCAATATAAATAGGCCGATAGTAGAAATAGCTACACCAATAATTACGTCTACAATTCTTGGATATGCAATACTAATAGATAGGTTTTGTGAAGCAAGACCATTTAGTAAGATAACTTGAATTGTAATAAATATGACCGCAAACGTGTAATTTGCACCAACAAACATTTCTGTAATTCCAGCGCCTAATCCCATTAATATAATTGCTAATGGTGTTGGAATAGAAAATGCTAATATTCCTGTAAGCACTATAACACCTAATATAGTACCAAAACTTCTTGCAGTACCTCTTTCTAATGAATGAATTGTTGATGTTCCTACCAATAAGGTATGTGCAGATAATGGAATCCAGTATGCTTTATCAAATCCAAAGAATAAAGCTATGAATATTGCTGCTGACATGATGACTGTATATCTTAATGTGTTTCTAAATACAATAGAATCTAATGTTAGATTTTGTAAAATACGCTTACTATATAAAGGCGTTCTAATTTTTGCTTCATGTTCGATATGATTAGAATCAGCATGTGCAATTTCATCTATTTTTAGTATATGATTTAATAAATTTTCAAATTCAGAACTTACATTGATTTCCTTTTTCCATGTTTGATGATTAGTTTTTGGATGTTTTACTTTATTGATAATAAAATTCAACATTTCAATTAAATCATTAGGTAATGGTCGTATATTTTTTTCATTAAGCTCTAATAATTCTGAATAAATACCTTGAACTGAAGTATGAATTAATAATAATTTTTGAAATCGTGAACTCATCTTATCGTTATTCGCAGATGACGTTATGAGTAGTTTATCTGACGCTTTAAATGCAGATACTGCTGAATTTGCAACTTTTTTAAATGCTTCTGGGTCATTGTAATTTTCCATCATATCTTGAATTACTTTGAAATCTGCATTAATTGCACTATCTTCAGCTTTTTCTTTTTTAATATAAATCGTTAATAGCACCATTAATGTCGCTAATATTCCACCTATTAATATAGCCAACCCTCTAATTAATGCTTGGTCAGGTGCAATAGGTAAATTCATCGGTAAACAGAACGTTACGATGAAGAACGTAGATGAGGGTCCTGCTATTTTGAGAGAAGTGAATATATAAAATGGTACTACTGTAACAATTAATAGCAAGATACCAAATATAATTGGTTGTGCTGTTGTCAATGTTCCAAGCATCATACATACTACAAACGCTAAAGAACAAAGTATTACAATTCTAATTTGTGATTTTGGTGCTCCTTTAAAGACATATATATGCGCTAATGTACCTGTGGCAATTAATATACCAAAAGAGAAAAAGCCAAAATAATATCCTAAAAGAGCCGGGATAATCATTAATAATCCTTGTCTTAACCCTTTATATGGATCAACTTTTGATTTATTAAATGTCATGACTAGCTGTATAAAACTCTTCAATATGTCCTCTCCTTTCCTTTTTATTGATTTTAAACAAAATAAAAGAACGGAATGTTTCTCATTTCATTGATTTGAAATCAGCGTTATTCCGCTCTCAATAGCGTTAACTTATTAGATGTATTGTTCACAATCCATCAATGATACATACTATTATATCACTTTCATTAATATTTGATTACTATTTCCCATTATATTTTATCTACCAAATTTATTTAATTTGTTGGGCAATTTCTATAACTGGTTCTTCTGCAACATACTCTTTAACTTTATTATTAAAGTTTTGGAAATGTGGAGACTCCATATGTGAGTTGATTGCTGCTTCATCAATATAATTTTCAACTACCACAAATGTATTACGTTCTTGTACATCTTCAAAATGGCTATAGTATAAGACTCCATCTTCTTTTCTTGTTTCTTCAACTAAACTTTCCATTAATTTTAAATATTCGTCTCGTTTTTCTTCTAATATTTTAATTTTTGCATTAATGATCATCATTTAAAACACACCTTTCTTATTAAGATATTATGTACTTAACAAAATATAAAAAGCAATAAATGAGATTTGATATAGTACATTACTATATTTATACGATCTCACTTATTGCTCTTTTTAATATCTACTATTCTATTGTTTTATGTTCATCAATAACTAATGGTTTATCAGGTTTAACAAAGAACCACATTATAATTGCTACTACTGCAGGAATTGCTAACAATTCAAATGTTAAAGTCCATCCTAGACTTTCAACAAACATTCCTGCTAACAATGGGCTTGTTAATGCCCCAATATTACCCCATAAGTTCATCCATCCTGATACTGTACCTGAGAAGTTACGGCCTAAGTCAGTAGCTGCTGCCCAGCTCATACCCATAGACATACCAACTCCACCAAGTCCTAATGATAACCAAAAAATAGTAACATAAAGGCTATCTGTATGTACTGCAAGGAACATTGACGCAGAAAATACAATAAATCCTATAATAGCAATAACACCACGAGCGACAAAGCGTGATTTGCCAGTGTTTAAAATTCTATCTGAAATTGCTCCTCCGCTAAGTATTAAGAAGAACATTAATAACCATGGAAGAGAACTAATTGACATATCTTTAAAATCAACATGATATACTTCTGTTAAATATGTAGGTAACCAAATTAAAAACAGAGTGATAACGAATTGAACAACAAAGTATTGAATTGCAATTGCATAGAAACTAAAGTGAGTTAAGAATCGTTTCCAAGGTGGTAACGATTTGTCTGTGTCTACAATATCTCTATGTTGCATAATAAATTGTTTTTCAGCCTCGTTGACCATTTTATGTTGTTCAGGTAAATCTTTTGCAATAATTGCCCAAAGTATTGCCATTACAATTCCTATTGCACCAAAAATATAAAATACCGCTTCCCAGTTAAATGCATTTACGATAGCTATAGTCACAATTGGCGCTAATACAGGACCAAAGTACGAACCTGCTAATAAAGCACTTGAAGCTCGTCCCTTTTCATTTTTTGCGAACCAAAATGAATTGAATACTGCATTAGAAGGATACATTGGCGCTTCACCTACACCAAATAAAAATCTAACAAAATATAATAAACCATGATGCTTAATCATACCTGTAAATATAGTAAAAGCACTCCACCATACCAATGCAATTGTAATCATTTTACGTGGTCCAAATTTTTCAGCTAACATCCCAGAAGGTACTTGCATTAATGCATAACCTAGTGAGAAAAATGAAGCCAATAAACCAAATTGAGCTTTTGACAAATGCAAATCTTCCATCATTGGAACAGCAATATAAGAAATATTAGACCTGTCCATGTATGCAATAACTCCGATCAAGAAGAATGCAATTGCGAAGCCCCAACGAACGTTACTTCTTTTCTTATTCATTTCTTTTCCTACTTCCCTTATTAAATATGTTGTCTCTAAGTGTTGTCGTTCAGTTTCAGAAATCTTTCAAGATGACTATGATTAAACTACTAAGAAACAACTTAAAAATTTCTTGTAGCGCTACAATTTTTAATAATAATAGCACGAAATGGAAACGGTTACAATATAAATTTAATAAAATATTCACTTTTTATTCAATAAATATTAACAATACATTCAATATACTGTCACAAGTGTAATACTCAATTTAGAGTTAAAACTATAACTACAATAAACAAACAATTTTAGTGTTTTAAAAAACTAAAAATACTAATAAAATTTTAAATTGACTCCCCTTTCACAAGCATTTATGACTATTTTTTATTATAATGACGTTACCGTACTTTTAATTAAGTAGATTGTTTAGATGAATAAAGGAGTCTATTTATATAAATGGAACAAATTATAACGAATTTTATTAGCCAATGGGGCTATACAGCTATTTTTATTTTAATTTTATTAGAAAATGTCTTACCTGTTGTCCCTTCAGAAATTATTTTAACTTTTGCAGGATTATTATCAGTTAAATCTCATTTATCAGTTTGGACCTTGTTGATTATTGCAACGATTGCATCATTTATTGGATTATTAATTTTATACTATATTTGTCGTCTTATTTCAGAAGAAAAACTTTATCGTTTTGTCGATCGACACGGTAAATGGATGAAATTGAAAAGTAGTGATTTAAAACGTGCCAATAATTGGTTTAAAAGATATGGCGCATGGGCAGTATTTCTATGTCGATTCATACCAGTATTACGTGTATTAATTACCATCCCTGCAGGTATTAATCGTATGAATATTATTGTTTTCACATCTTTATCATTATTGGGTACAACTATATGGAACTTTGCGCTTATTATACTAGGTCGTTTGCTTAGCGATAGTTTTGGCGCATTAATGAATGGTATTCATACATATTCTAGAATTATGTATGTCATTATCATCATTGCCATTATTTACTTTGTTATTAGATATTTTGTGAAACGTAAACGTGTAAAATAATATATTATTACTTAACGCTAACATAGTGACTACTTTGTTGGCGTTTTTATTTTTTACATGTCCATATCTCTCCTATTTATTTGGCTACTCAATTGACTTGCCTCCTGGTAAAAAATTGTCATTTTCAAACTTGAATCACTCTGAATATGAAAATATATTTTCAAATAAAGCTTTGCTATTGAAAATTAATCACTTTTTCTTGATAATCAAATGTAAGCGCATTAATTATTACAAAGACTGACTATATTGGAACTTATAAACAGGAGTGACAAATCATGACACATATTACTGAAAGTGAATTGAAACAAAAATATTTAGACTTACTATCACAACGTTTTGATAGTGCTGAAAAATTAGCTACAGAAATTATCAATTTAGAATCAATATTAGAACTTCCAAAAGGCACTGAACATTTCGTAAGTGATTTACATGGTGAATATGAATCTTTCCAACATGTTTTAAGAAATGGTTCAGGTAATGTCAGAGCAAAAATAAATGATATATTCGGAAATACGCTTAACGAAAAAGAAATTAATGATTTAGCAGCACTTGTATATTATCCTGAAGACAAATTAAAGTTAGTTAAAAATCAATTCAATGCGAAAGGTCAGCTCAATGTTTGGTATATTACAACTATCGAACGTTTAATAGAATTAACAAAATACTGTTCTTCAAAATATACTCGTTCTAAATTACGCAAAGCGTTACCAAAACAATTTGTATACATTATTGAAGAGTTGCTTTATAAAAATAATGAATATCAAAACAAAAAAACATATTACGAAACATTGATTAACCAAGTTATTGAATTAGAACAATCTGATGATTTAATTATCGGTCTTTCATATACTGTACAACGATTAGTCGTTGACCATTTACATGTAGTTGGAGACATTTATGACCGCGGACCTAAACCAGATAAAATTATGGATACGCTTATTAATTATCATTCTGTAGATATTCAATGGGGAAATCATGACGTATTATGGATTGGCGCTTATGCCGGTTCCAAAGTGTGTCTAGCTAATTTACTTAGAATCTGTGCACGTTATGATAATTTAGATATTATTGAAGATGCATATGGCATTAACTTAAGACCATTACTAACTTTAGCTGAAAAATATTATAGTGGAGATAATCCAGCGTTCAAACCGAAAAAACGTCCTGACAAGGAAGTAAGTCTTACTCAACGTGAAGAACATCAGATTACGAAGATTCATCAAGCAATTGCAATGATACAGTTTAAGCTTGAAATGCCAATTATCAAACGTCGCCCATCATTTGAAATGGAAGAACGCTTAGTTTTAGAAAAAATTGATTACGACAAGAATGAAATTACTGTTTACGGTAAAACATACCCATTAAAAGATACATGTTTCCAAACTGTTGATCCAGAACATCCTGAAACATTATTGAAAGAAGAGGAAGATGTTATTGAGAAGTTACTCCTTTCTTTCCAACAATCTGAAAAACTTCGTCGCCACATGTCCTTCTTAATGAGAGAAGGAAAATTATATCTGCCTTATAACGGAAATTTACTTATTCATGGATGCATTCCAGTAGATGAAAATGGCGAAATGGAATCATTTGAAATCGATGGTGAATCACATAGTGGACGTGAACTATTAGATGTTTTTGAATATCATGTAAGAAAAGCATTTGACGACAAAGAAATCACAGATGATCTTTCTACTGATTTAGTTTGGTATTTATGGACTGGTAAATACTCTTCATTATTTGGTAAACGTGCCATGACAACATTTGAACGTTATTTTATTGAAGATAAAGCCTCACATAAAGAAGAAAAGAATCCTTATTATTACTTACGAGAAGATGTTGATATGATTCGTAAGATGTTAAAAGACTTTGATTTAAATCCTGATGAAGGCCGTATCATTAACGGGCATACACCAGTAAAAGAAATTGACGGTGAAGATCCAATTAAAGCAGATGGTAAAATGTTAGTTATTGATGGCGGTTTCTCAAAAGCTTATCAATCTACTACAGGAATAGCTGGTTATACGTTACTTTATAATTCATTTGGTATGCAATTGGTTGCTCACCAAGAATTTAATACTAAGAAAAAAGTATTATCAGATGGTGCGGATGAGTTATCAGTTAAACGTGTTGTTGATGAAGAACTAACACGTAAAAAAATTAAAGACACTAATGTAGGACATGAACTACAATCTCAAATAGATATTCTTAAAATTTTAATGCATGATAGATACTTAAAATAATATAAAAACAGAGCGATAATTGAGTAGAATTCCAATTATCGCCCTGTTTTTATATTTTATAATATTTTTTTCTTTTAAATTAATTATCCCTTGCTATAATAATACTATCGTCTATGCTTTAGACGTCCTAATGACGTGTAAAGGAGGTGTTATGATGCGGGATATTCTGATAAATATTCTGGCAACCATAACAAGCGGTTGCATCATTGCTTGGTATACTAATTGGTTACGCTGCCGCAATGATAAAAACAATAGACGTAAGTAACCACACCTATAAGAATCCCCTCACTATCACCAGTAGTGAGGGGATTGGTGTTATATGCGAGATATTTCTGATGTTATATTAACATTATTTTTTTATAAAAGCAATATTTTATACGTTATAAACATTTTTTAATATACCATATGTCCCATGTTCTTCTTTAGGTAGTGAATGATTATTCCTTTTAAAAGTGACATTTTTATTTTCATTAATATAATAAATTAACATATCTTTATCAGTAATTTCATGATATCTTTCGGCAGGCACTTCTATAATATTATGTTGTGTTATATAGTTATCAAACCATCTTGGTGTATGATTTTCATCAAATAAAATATGATTTCGAATAGGACCATTTAAATTATTACGTGCTTGTTCATCATTAAATGATACCGGCATCATATGGACATTATTCAAACCAAATTCAGGTACTAGTTCATTAAATGCTAAACTGTTAAAAATAAATGATTTTGTCATCAATATGCACTTATTATATCTTAGTAAATCTGAATATATACGGTCATTGCTAGATAATAAATTCCCTTTAAATACTTCAAATCCTTGCTGATGTGCTTTATCTGAAGTGTTTTCAAATAAATTGAACATCATAATGGGTATACCATGATCTTTAAGCATACTTCCTAAATGAAATGAGAATTCACTTTCCCCAACAATAATAACGCCAGGTGGTTCATTACTTGCTACGCCTAACAACTTACTTAACGGCGTAAAGCTAAATCCATAAATAACAACGGTAATAAATACAAGACCAAATGTGACTGGTGTTATGTATTGAGCCATCTTAACGCCGTCATCCATAAACAAACTTGAAAAGAATTGTGCAACGGTAAGTACAACAATACCTCTAGGCGCCATTAAGGCTACACTAACACGTTCTCTTTTAGTTATTTCTGTTCTAAATGTGGAAATAATTACCGATAAAGGTCTTACAAGTAAAATCATTACAATACTAAATACAAGTAATTGCCATGATAGTACGTTTAGTAATACATCTTTAGTAAGTGATGATGTAATTAAAATAAATACTGTTGAAACCATTATTGTTGATGCATTTTCTATAAAATGATCAGATTCCTTAAACATTAAGTCATGACGTTTATTTCGTGCCATTATAAGTCCAAATATGGTTACAGATAATAATCCAGATTCTGCTAAAATTTCGTCACAGATACTAAATATTAAAAGTATAAATACCAGTTGTATTGGCGGCATTAAACTTTGTGGTATCATGTCACGTTTAATTAACCAGTTAAATAAGAATGATGCACCAAAACCTATTAAAACAACGCTTAAAATTTTTAAGATAAGTAGTAAGATCACTAAAAAACTTATACCTTCATCAACAATTTGGTATACATAGAATGCTGATAGTGCCAACATAGGACCAATAGGATCTAATATGATACTTTCCCAACGTAATATTGAATCGACATTTTTCTTTACCTTTGCTTGTTTTAACAATGGTTGGATTACTGTAGGGCCAGTGATTAAAAATAATCCACCCATAACTAATGATACTGAAATTGGAAAATCTAATACAAAATGTAATGCAATTGCACCTAAAATCCATGCAATCGTTGCACCTACAGTAATAATTCTGATGACCGCTTTCGATATCCCTTTTAACTCTCTGAAATCTAAATTACTACTACCTTCAAATAATATAACGGCTACTGCTAATGAAACTATAGGACTAAATACTTCCGATCCCATTGCTTCTTTAGGATTCGCTATGCCTAATATTGGTCCAATTAACAGACCTACAATGGCCATTACTACTATGGATGGCCATTTTATTTTATTTGCTAACCATTGACTGAATATACCTAATGCTAAAAATACAACAATCATTAGCATTAAAGGTAAATCAAATATCATAACAACACCTTCTTCAACTTTTACACTTTTTCCAATCAATCGTTCAATATCCGATAATACTATCAAAGTATCATTAATAATGCATTAATATTTCTCATATTTTTTATATTTACTATTTTACACTAATCATTTTGTCTTTCATTATTTTTTTATATTTCGCAGCTACAGTACGTCTTATTCACACAATAGTCCACATACAATGTACTCAGGTATTTATTTTTAGTATTATTTCGTCTAAAATAGAAAGATATGAATTTTTAAGATAATTATAATTAAAATTGAAATCTCATTAATTTTGACATGAAGGGATAAGAACATAAATGAATATAGCTAAAGAGTCCATTATAGTGGCTTTCGCATTTGTAGGCGTTGTCGTAGGTGCAGGATTTGCGACTGGTCAAGAAATATTCCAATTTTTCACTAGCCATGGTGTTTATAGTTTAGCTGGCATCATTGTAACAGGAACTATTATTACTCTAGGCGGAATCTTTGTTTTAAAGACAGGTTATCGACTAAAATCAGGTAACCATTCAGAATCAGTACATTATTATTTACATCCAATGATTGCTAAAGTCTTTGATTTAATATTAACTGTTTTTTTATTTTCATTAGCTATTATAATGACAGCTGGCGGAGCCTCTACTATTCATGAGAGCTTCAACGTTCCATACTGGCTGAGTTCATTATTACTAGTCATTCTTATATTATCAACATTATTTTTAAAATTTGACCGTCTCATTGCAGTACTAGGAGGAGTGACACCGTTTCTAGTAGCAGTTGTAACAATGATAGCTATTTATTATTTTGCATCAGGTCATCTTAACTTTAATGCAGCTAACCAATACTCAAATCATCATAAATCTATTTCACCTGGATGGTGGTTTGATGGTATCAATTATGCTAGTTTACAAATTGCGGCTGCGTTCAGTTTCTTCTCAGTTATGGGTGGCAAATTAAAATATCGTCAGTCAGCAACGTATGGCGGACTAATAGGCGGTGTCATCATCACATTTTTAATATTAATGATTAATTTAGGTCTTGTAACTCAATTTAATCAAATTAAAGATGTTGCGTTACCTTCCCTATTATTAGCTAAAAATATTTCACCATCCATTGGACTAATTATGTCAGTCATTATGATTTTAGTAATTTATAATACAGTAGTAGGACTTATGTATGCTTTTGCTGCTAGATTTAGTAAACCCTTCTCGAAACGTTATTATATATTGATTATCACAATGGCATTCATTACGTTTATATGCACTTTCGTTGGATTTATATCACTTATTGGAAAAGTATTCCCTATTATGGGGTTATTTGGATTTATACTCCTCATACCTATATTCTATAAAGGGTTCACAAAAAGTTAGAGCATTGTTGCTCTAACTTTTTTTATGTCTAAATTTAATTTTAATATTTAATCACTGACTTTTAGGGAATATTTCAAGTGGAGGTATGTTATATGACTAATCAATTATTTATAAACAATGAATTTATAGAAAGTAATTCAAACGAAACAATGGATGTAATTAATCCAGCAACTGGTGAAAAGATAGATACGATTACATTTGCGACTACTGAGGAAGTTAATGAAGCCATCGAGAAATCTAAACATGCACAATTAGAGTGGGAAAAAGTTCCGCAACCAACTCGTGCCGAACATGTTAAATTATTAATCCCATTACTTGAACAAAATAAAGAAGAACTTGCACAACTTTACGTCAAAGAACAAGGTAAAACATTAGCCGAAGCTCAAGGCGAAATTGATAAATCTGTTCAATTTATTGATTATATGACTAGTTTAAGCATGAGTAATAAAGGCGAAGTTTTACAAAATAGTGTAGAAAATGAAACTATTCAACTCACTAAAAAACCTATCGGCGTAACAGCTGGTATTGTACCTTGGAATGCTCCTATTCTAGTATTATTACGTAAAGTCATTCCTGCTATTGTAACAGGTTGTTCTGTTGTCATTAAACCTAGTGAAGAAACAACATTACTTACTTTACGTTTAGCTGAAATTTTTAAAGCCTCAACGATTCCAGCAGGATTAATTCAAATCGTCCCAGGTACTGGCGAAACTGTAGGTACACAATTAGCACAACATAAAGATATCCAATTAATATCTTTAACTGGTAGCATGCGTGCCGGTAAAGCTGTATTTGAAAATGCAGCAAACACAGTTAAAAAAGTAAACTTAGAATTAGGTGGAAATGCTCCTGTCCTCGTAACGCCAAATGCAAATATTGATAAAACTGTGGATTATATTGTAACTGCTCGTATTAAAAATGCTGGTCAAGTATGTACATGTCCTGAAAGAATATTTGTACATGAAGACGTTCATGATAAATTTGTTGAAAAAGTAAAATCTAAAATGGAAGCTTTAACTGTAGGAGATCCTCTTGATGAAAAAACAGATTTCGGTGCTATTATTAATGAAACTCAATTAAATAGCATAGACGAAAAAGTACAAGATGCTGTTAATAATGGAGCTAAACTTGTATTAGGTGGTCACAAATTAGACCGCCCTGGTTATTTCTATGCTCCTACTGTTTTAGATAACGTTAAACAAACAGATAGTGCATTTAAAGAAGAAATATTTGGACCTGTATTAGCAATCACAACATATAATGACTTTAATCAAGTTATTGAAGACGCTAATGATACAAACGCTGGCCTTTCTTCTTATATATTCTCAAATGATTTATCAGAAGTCATGACAGCAACTGAACGTTTAAAATTTGGTGAAGTATATGCCAATTGTGAAGCTGAAGAAGTTGTTAATGGCTACCATGCTGGTTGGAGAGAATCTGGTCTAGGTGGCGCAGATGGTATTCATGGTTTCGAAGAATACTATAATACTACCGTTTCTTATATTAGATATAGTTAAATTGTTTAACTGCTCTGCTGTAATTTTATCTAGCACTTCAATTTAATATCTATTCTTATATAGCAAATGTTTTAAATTTTTATTTAGTGATAAATATACTATATACACAATAAAGGAGCGATGAATTATGGCTGAAGAAATTAAACAAGGTACAAATAAATTTTATGTTGGCGAAGATGAAAACGATCCTAAAGCAGTAATCACATTTAAAACTGCAGATAATAATGAAATTGATATTGATCATACTGGTGTTTCTGATGAATTTGGTGGACAAGGACTTGGAAAAAAATTAGTATATCAAGTTGTAGACTATGCTCGTAAAAACAATTTAAAAATTATTGCTTCTTGTCCATTCGCAAAAGATGTTCTTGAAAAAGATGATAGCGTACAAGACGTCTATTTAGGTTAAATTGATAAAGTAGAAGTAATAAGAGGGATAAATGTTTATTTCAATTTATCCCTCTTTTTTAAACTTTTATCTTGAATATACTTTTTATATCAGTTATAATAAATATATTCAAAAGAGAGAAAAGCGGGGAATTAACTATGACATTTCATGATAAAACTGCAACACAAATTACAAATATTAATTTAAACGTCAAAGATTTAAACACAATGATTGATTACTATACAAACATTTTAGGATTTAATGTATTATCACAAAGCGACGAACAAGCTATTCTGGCAATTGGTAAAAGTGGACACACTTTAACTTTAAATGTACTTAAAGATGGCAGACAACCTAGTGCATCAGAAGCCGGACTATTCCATATTGCTTACTTACTTCCTACTGATACTGACTTAGCTAACTTCTTATATTACGTAGCTAATAAAGGTATGAGAATTGGTGCTGGAGATCATCTTGTAAGCCAAGCACTTTATTTCGCTGATCCAGAAGGAAATGGCATTGAAATTTATAGTGACCGTCCAAAAGATGGTTGGATTTGGAATGACGGATTCGTCAAAATGGATACTTTAGAAGTTGATGGACCTACATTATTATTAGAAAGAACTGAAGATGGCTGGGATGGTATGCCTGATGGTGCTAAAATCGGACATTTACATTTAAAAACTAATAGTTTAGAAGATGCTAAATCATTCTATATAGATCAAATTGGTTTTGAACATATTTCTAAATTCCCACAAGCACTATTTATGTCTACTAATAAATATCATCATCATTTAGCTGCTAACACTTGGCAATCAAGTAAAAAACGTGAAGATAATGATAATAGCTATGGATTATCTGGATTTGATATTTATAAACCTAATCAATCAAGCGAAATTTTAACTTCACCTGAAGGACTTACTGTACAATTACATTCAGATGAATCAAAAGTACCACAACAATAACTTCAATATAAACATAAAGCCAGTCCAAGACATTGTTTAAGTCTTGGACTGGCTCTTATTATATATTCACAAACCTCAGAAAGTATTAATATAATCCATTAGTTTCATTTGAAGTATCGATATAAATATTTTTTACTTGCTGATAGTTTTTAATTGCGTCTTTGTAAACTTCACGACCGATACCTGATTTTTTATATCCGCCGAATGGTGCGCCAGCTGGAATTTGGTTATACGTATTGATCCAGATACGACCTGTACGCATTGCTTTAGCTACATTTAATGCACGGTTTAAATTAGTTGTAAAGATACCACCAGCTAGTCCATATTCTGAATCATTAGCAATATCAATTGCTTCTTGTTCATCATCAAATTTTTCAACTACTAATACAGGACCAAAAATTTCTTCTTGTGCTAATCGATGACTATTATCTTTTAATTCAATAATTGTTGATTCAAAGAAGAAACCTTTATCTCGTCCATTATCAGTAAGGCGATGACCACCTGTTACAATGTTAGCACTTGAATCTTCTTCAGCTAGTTTGACATAGTTTTGGATTTTTTCTAGTTGTTCTTCACCAGTTTGACTTCCCATTTTAACATCATCTGCAAATGGGTCACCTACTTTAATATTTTCAAATGCTTCTTTTAATTTTGGTAATAATTTATCATAAACTGATGATTGGACAAGTAATCTAGATCCAGCACTACATACCTCACCTTGGTTGAATAGAATACCTAATTGAACACCTTCAATAACTTGATCAATATTAGCGTCATCAAAGATGATATTAGCACTTTTACCACCAAGTTCTAATGTAGTTGGTACAATACGTTCGGCACCTGCTTTAGCTACGCCATAACCAACGTCTGTAGAACCAGTGAATGATAATTTATCAACACCTTCATGATTGAATATAGCATCACCAGATTCAGAACCTTTACCAGTTAATACGTTAACAACACCTTTAGGTAATACTTCTTGGAATATTTTAGCTAATTCAATTAATGTTAAAGGTGTAGATGATGAAGGTTGAATAACAACAGTATTACCTGCAGCAAGTGCTGGTCCTAGTTTCCATGATGCAAGTAAAATTGGGAAGTTCCATGCCACAACTGCACCTACAACACCAACTGGTTCATTTACTACTAAACTCATAGTATTATGATCAATTTCATTAACTGAACCTTCATCAGTAGTTAAAACACTTGCGAAATATTTAAATTGGTTAGCCGCCATTGGTACATCTATAGTAGATGTTTCACGATAAGGTTTACCATTTTGTAATGATTCGATAGTTGCTAATCGTTCAGCATTTTCATGAATTTTACGGCTAATTTCTAATAAATAATCAGCACGTTCTTCTTTAGAAATTTTACTCCAAGCATCAAAAGCTTCAGTAGCCGCTGTTACTGCTTTATCAACGTCACCTTTACCTGCTTTAGCTACTTGAGCTAATTCTTCTCCATTTGCTGGATTAGAAACTGTTAATGTTTCTCCACTTTCACTTTTATGAAACTCGTTATTTATAAATAAGCCATAGCTTTCATCTATATAATCTCTTACGTTAATATTTGCCATCGTATCCCGTCCTTTTATAATTTTTGAAATACTGTAGGAAATGTATTAAACAATATATAAAGTTATATCGAAAATGTAAACGTTTACTTTTCCTTAGTTATCATTCTACATCCATACGCTATGATTAAAAAATAATGTGCTCACAAGGATGTACACTTTAAGTTTACCCTGCAACATATGATTCTATTCATCAACCCAAAATAAGAGCGATGAGAAATAATTAAATCGAATTATTTCTCATCGCTCTTTCTTTATTTAAAAATATTTATTTACTCAAACCACTCAATGACATCGTTATAGTTTTGACGAACTTTACCGTGTGGTGGCTCATCAGCACGATAACCAAATGCTGCCATTACAGAAATACCAAAATGATCTGTATCTAAAATACCTTCATCTTTTAAAAGGGCTGTCACTTCATCTAAATCAAAGCCTTCCATTGGACAAGAATCAATACCTAAAAGCGCTGCACTTGTCATCATATTTGCTAAAGCAATGTATGTTTGTTTACTTGCCCAATCAAACAATGTTCTTTCGCTATCATTAATATGGAAATTAGTTTGGAAATTATCAAATTTTTCATAAACTGCTGGTAATGTACTTTCCTTATAACCTTTAACACCTTTTACTAAATCTTGAACGAATTGAGATTGAGACGTTACATTTTTACGCGCAAGTACGATTACAAAATGGCTTGCTGAATCAAGTTGTTTTTGAGCGCCCCAACTGTAAGGTTTCAATTTGTCTCTCAATACTTTATTTTGCACAACTACAAACTTCCATGGTTCTAAACCTAATGAACTTGGTGACAATCTTCCCGCTTCCAAAATTGTTTCAAAATCTTCTTTTGGAATGATTTTTTCAGGATCAAATTGTTTTGTTGCATGTCTAAAATTAAACGCATCTATAATTGTTTGATTCATATTACTCATAAAGGTACCTCCATATTATTATTATGGATATTATATCTTAAAAGATGCCCTCTCTAAAATAATTGAACTAATTCATATTTTAATGCTTGTTAACATACATTTGTAATTAAACATATAAAACTATTTCTATTCAGATTTCAAAAAAACTAATTTTTAACTTGATTTGTGAAAAGATTCACAATATAATGTGGATGTAGGTTATAGTTTTACTTATTTTTTATATCATACTATTTGTTAAACAACTTTTTATAATTTTTGAAATGGGGTAATTTCATTATGACAAGAATAATGTTTTTCGGTACAAGAGAATATGAGAAAGAAATGGCGTTAAACTGGGGTAAAAATAATAATATAGAAGTCACTACTTCACCTGAGTTACTTAGCAAAGACACTGTTGATCAACTTAAAGATTATGATGGTGTTACGACAATGCAATTCGGTAAACTTGAAGACGAAGTTTATCCTAAATTAGAATCATATGGTATTAAACAAATTGCACAACGAACAGCTGGATTCGATATGTACGATTTAGAATTAGCTAAAAAGCACGGCATCATTATTTCAAATGTACCTAGTTATTCACCTGAAACTATTGCTGAATACTCTGTATCAATAGCATTACAATTAGTACGTAAATTCCCTGCTATTGAAAAACGTGTACAAAATCACGATTTCACTTGGGCAGCACCTATTATGTCACGTCCTGTTAAAAACATGACTGTAGCTATTATCGGTACTGGACGTATTGGTGCAGCAACTGCGAAAATCTATGCTGGTTTCGGTGCAAAAATCATTGGTTATGATGCTTATCCAAATGAGTCACTCGATTTCTTAGAGTACAAAGATTCAGTAGAAGAAGCTATTAAAGATGCTGATATTATTTCTTTACATGTACCAGCAAATAAAGATAGCTATCACTTATTTGATAAAGATATGTTTGCCAAAGTAAAAGAAGGTGCCGTGCTAGTTAATGCTGCTCGTGGTGCCGTATTAGATACAAAAGCTTTAATTGACGCTGTTAATAATGGTCCTTTATATGGAGCAGCTGTTGATACTTATGAATTTGAATCACCTTACTTCACATTTGATTGGACTAATAAAAAAGTTGAAGATGAAACGTTATTAGAACTCATTGAAAATGAAAATATTTTATTAACACCTCACATCGCTTTCTTCTCTGATGAAGCCGTTCAAAATCTTGTAGAAGGTGGATTAAATGCTTCATTATCAGTTATCAATACAGGTACTTGTGATACACGTTTAAATTAAGTGTATAAATAAAATGCGACGTAGTGATTCAATTAGAGTCACTTCGTCGCATTTTTATTATTTGTGATTATCAAGTACCATTGTTTCAATTGTTGTTAACACGCCTTGCTCATCATTACTTGGTGCAACGTCATACGCTATATCAAACAATGAGGCGTCTTGACTATTTTTCATTACATAACTATATTGCGCTAGTTCTAGCATGTCCTTATCATTATTTGCATCACCAAAAGCCATCAATTCAGAAGGTTCTAATCCCCATAATTCAAGCAATCTATGTAAAGCTTGTCCCTTTGTCATATTTGGCATAATAATATCAATACTATCATGACCACTTGATACTAATTTAATAGTTTCTGGGAAACGTTCTTGTAAATCTTTATCTAATTGTGGATGTGTTTCTCTATTAATGTTTAAAGCTATTTTGACATATTCATCTTCTGGTAAATTTTGTAATTGGGATATTTCACTTAATTGATGGTAATAAAATTTTGTATCTTTTTTAAAATCTTCTGGTGTGTCTTCTAAAATATAAGCACTTTCTAAACCACATACAACTAATTGATTAATGTGTCTTTCTAAATTTAAATAATCAATAACGTCTTGGTAATCTTGATGATTAAAACTTCTATATTGATATAATTCATTACCCTTATATATCACTGCACCATTTTCAGCAATAAAAAACATGTCTCTTTCACCAAAAATAGACTTTAACTTTGCATATTGATTTCCACTAGCAGCTATAAATTCAATACTTTTACCTTTTAATGCTTTAAAAATTCGTTCGAAACGTTCTTTATCGAATTGCTTTTTTGAATCTAAAAATGTCCCATCCATATCTACAGCAATTGCTTTAATCACATATAATCCCCCTATCTCATCTTTATCCTAATTATAGACAACATTTCAAAGACAATGAAGATGGGCTATCCAGACTGAAACTATATTCATAATTTGAAATTACTTTCATTATAGAAAAATAAAAAAGATGAACACCTTCACCATTGATTCATAGAAAGCTGTTCATCATCTAAATATCTTTTCTATTTAATTTCTTTCGCGACAAATATTTTACGTTTTTCCCAAACTCCAGTTTCTTTATTATAATTATCACAAGTAATCAATGTTAATTGATTTTTTTCACCTTTGTGTTCATCTAATACTTTCACATCAGATGGATCAACATCTCTTATACTTGTCATTTTATATTTTCGTGTCTCATTACCAACTTTAAAGTAAACTTTACTTCCCTTTTTGGCAGCTTTCAAATTAGTAAATTGATAATGTGGTCTGTCAGTAAATGTATGACCTGCAATAGAAATATTTTGATCGCTTAGAGATTCGTTACCTTCCGCAAAGCTAACACCACGATTTAATTGTTCTGGTGTAGCTGGGCCAGGGTAAACTGGCTCTTCAATTTCAGCATCTGGTACTTTAATATATCCAACCATTTTAGATTTATCCTTAGGAATTTCCACTGCTTTATCTTTAGAATGATTGTTTTGTTTACTTTCTGTTTTATCATATTTTTCGATTTTATTACTATTATCTTTTTCGTGGAAATAATTATCAATATGTGGTTTAGCAAATAAATATATTGCTACTAATATTAAAATGACACCGACTATAGTCATTAATCGATTTGTCCATTTTTTCATAAATGTTTCTCCTTTAACTAAAAACGATATCATTGAGACCAAATTTAGCTATACTTTTATTTTGCTTTTAGTATATCATTAAACATTGTTCACTACATCATCTTTGAATAAAATTTTGTTTTCATTTAATGATACAAAATTCAAAATATATAAATCTTGCAATCTTTATTTAAATAGTTTCTAATTGACTGAGAGGTGATTGAGATGATTAGAGAAGCGCAAAAATCAGATTTAGAGGCTATATTAACGATATATAATGATGCGATTATTAATACTACTGCAGTATATACGTATGAACCCACAACTATAGAAGAACGTATTCAATGGCTTGAAAATAAAAAACAGAAAAATGAACCTGTTTTTGTATTTGAGGAAGATAATATCGTTCAAGGATTTGCAACTTATGGTTCTTTCAGAGATTGGCCTGCATATCTATATAGTATTGAACATTCAATTTATGTTCACCCTGACTATAGAAATAGTGGTATTGCGTCACAATTATTATCAAAATTAATTGAGGAAGCACAACAAAGTGGCTATCGTACAATTGTTGCAGGTATAGATGCTTCAAATATAGGTAGCATAAAATTACATGAGAAATTTAATTTCAATCATGCTGGCACTATTACGCAAGTAGGTTATAAATTTGAACAATGGCTTGACCTTGCTTTTTATCAACTTGATTTATATAACATAAAATGAGATTAAGTCAGATTGAATATCCATTACTTAACCTCACTAGCTTTCCCTATTTTCAATAACAAAACGAATGTAATAAAACATGAACACAATGATCATACTTAGCGATAATGATTTGAATAATAAATTCACCCAAGTTCCCTCTGATGTCCACAAATACGTTATCGTTGTGTTAATGATGAATGCTATAAAAATTAAAGTTAAACGTAGCATTGCACCAGCCCCTTTAAAATTATTTTATTTATTGGGATGTGCAATTGCAATAAGTTTTTTTAATCTTCAGAAAAAATAAATGATTATATTTCCATATATTAATAAAAACATATGAAAAAAGCACTTAAGTACCAGAGTTATCCGGCACTTAAGTGCTAAATTATGATTAATGAATTAGTTGTTTTTTACCATATTTTCAGCTTCACCAAAGATTTTACGTTTAATTTCTTCACCAGTTGGTGTTCCTGCTAAACCACCTAAACCAGTTTCACGTAATGATGCTGGTAAATTTCTACCAATTTTATCCATAGCGCTAATCACTTCGTCAACAGGTATTCTACTTTCAACACCTGCTAATGCAAGGTCAGCTGAAATTAACCCATTACCTGAACCAATTGCATTTCTCATAACACAAGGAATTTCTACTAGTCCAGCAACTGGGTCACAAACTAGACCTAACAAGTTACTGATAGCTAATGCCATTGCATGACCTGATGCTTCTGGAGAACCACCAAAAATTGCTACTGCTGCTGCAGCTGCCATTGCTGATGCAGAACCTACTTCTGCTTGGCAACCACCTGTTGCACCTGCAACACTAGCATTATTAGCAACTACTCTTCCGAATAATGCTGCTGTAAATAAGAAATCTACCATTTGATCTTCAGTAATATTATGCGTTTTTTCTAATTTAAATAGTACGCCTGGGATTGTACCCGACGATCCAGCTGTAGGTGTTGCACAAATGATACCCATTGCTGCATTGACTTCATTAGTTGCTACCGCACCTTTAACTGCTTCAATCATTTCATAACCTGATAGCGCATGATTATTTTCGTTATAATCACGTAGTTTTGCTGCGTCATGTCCAGTATAGCCTGTAACACTTTCTACACCTTCGCCCGTAGTACCTTTAACTACAGCATCTCTCATTACTTCTAAGTTTTGTCTCATGTTTTCACGTACTTCATCACGTGAAAGTCCTTTAAGTTCCATTTCTTCTTGGATCATGATTTCTGCAAAGGACATATCTTTTTCAACTGCATAATCTATAGTTTCTCTAATTGAATCAAACATTTTGAATCCCCCTTAATTAATATAGGAAACGGTAAAATCACTGTATTTGTCTCTTAATGTGTCTAATGCTGATTCTTTGATTGCTTTATTTAATGGTAACACTACTAAGCTTTTATCATCATTAATTTGAGTTAATTCATCTTTGTATTCAATTGACATATCGTTTAAATCGTTAATCAAATGATTGATTTGCGCTTTATCTGCCGGTCCATCTACAGTTAAAATCGGTAAACCATGATTCATTTTCGTTTCTAAACCATTAACATGGATACCTTTTATCTTGATAGTTCCGCCACCAATTGAAATACCGATAACTTCTATATAGCGTCCGTTTGCATCTTTAGCTTTGATGAAAGCACAGTTTGGATGTTCTCCAATACTTTCTCCTTCATCTTCAATAATTTCTACTTCAATGCCTTCTTCTTCTGCGATGTCTAATGCTTTTTTAATTCTATTATCAAATGTACTATAACCCATTGCACCACCGACAACTGCAACATCTGTGCCATGCCCTTGATGTGTTTTGGCAAATGATTCATAATAACGAATTTCTAAACTTTTAGGTACATCACCTAAAACCGCTCTTGCTGAGTTTCCGATTTTTACTGCTCCGGCTGTGTGAGAGCTTGATGGACCCATCATAACTGGTCCAATAATGTCAAACGCACTTTGATAATCATAGCTTTTAGCCATCACTAAACACTCTCCTTAAGTTTGTTCTTTTTGCTCGGTACATTTAAACTTAAATTCATTAAATTGAATTTTTTAATAATCATACTCATGATGAACGCTAGTATTATACTTACAATAGCTACAATTACAATTGTAATAATCGCTCTAACTGGTTGGTTGAAACCGAATAATACGATCGCACCAGCAATTGGTGTTGCCATACCTTTAACGCCGATGACTACGCCCATAAATGTCACGATACAAGCGTTAACCATACCTATTATTGCATTTGAACCGTAAAGCTGTACTGGATATTGTGCGATTAAATCAATTTGAGTTAATGGTTCAATACCAACTGCAAATGCTTTAGACTTACCACCAATGTGTAATCTACTGAATAATACGTAGTTTACAAATGAACTTCCCATACATGTCATTGCACCAATTGCCATCGGTACTCCTGTTAGTCCTAATAAGCTTGTTAATACCATTGAACTTAATGGTGTCATACCTGTTACTGGTATTACCAGTCCTAAGATAATTGCTAGTGCATATGGGTTATTGTCGCCAACTGAAGTTACCGCACTACCAATTTGTTTAAGTGTAGCCATTACTCCTGGTGTAATAACGCTTGCTAAACCAAATGTAATTGCTGGAGCCAATAAAATAACAACAATTAAATCTAGTCCTTCTGGAACTTTTTTCTCTATTAATTTAATTCCAAAAGCCACAATATACGCTGCAATAAATGCTGGTAATAATTTGAAATCATGTAATACTAAACCAACAATAACTGCAAACACTGGAGATACGCCTAAATTTAAACAAGTTAGTATACCTACTGCTATACCACTTAAACTTCCTGCTAAATCACCAATTTCTTGCAAAAATTTAATGTGGAATACGCCACCAATTGCATAACTTAAAAACGCTTGAGGTAAAAACGTTGCACAAGCAGCTCCTGATAAAGCTTGCAACCCCTGTTTACCGTATGGCGCGAATTTTAAGAATAGCGTCATAATTACAAGTACTAATACTAAAGTACCCACTCCTAAGATAATATTCATTTCCCCAAAACCTCACTTTTATATTTTTAAGCCATAGTTATCGTACACCCTTAAGAAAGCGATTTCAACAACTAAAAAGGTTTAATTAAGACTAAAATGTGAAATCATTCACGAATTAATTGTAAAATGCACATTATATAAACTTAATACGTTTATATAGTAATTCTATTAGTGGTTTGTATTTTACATGAAAATAAATCTAATTGTAAAATCACTCTATTTCGTGTAACATTTTTACAACCATAATGGCGACTTAACTATTCTAACGCTTATACACTAAATTTGTAACAAATTGCTCACAATTTTTTAGAGATTTTTATCACAAATTTGTGTAATAAATAATTATAAAGTGAATTATTACAATATAGTAAGGTTTTACACTTAATCAAAACGTTTCATACCTTCTCATTCCATTAATAATTACCATAATTAAATAAAACGGCGTGGTTACAAATTTCATTTTGCACCACGCCACTTCATAATTTATATTATCGAATTAACATTGCTGTTATTTCTTTAGTTTGTTTATAGATATCTTTATATATATTGAAATAATATTGATATTGATGATGTCTGTCTATATTAGGTTCGAACGTTGTATCTGTTTGAATAAATTGCTCAACACATTCTTCAATAGAGTTATACCAACCTAATCCATATGCTGCAAGTATAGCAGCTCCCATGCTTGGTCCTTCTTCGTGTTTTAATTTTTTAACCGATGCATTGAAAACATCAGCTTGTAATTGTAACCAAAAATCACTTTTTGATCCGCCACCGATAGAAACTACGGTATTTATGTCTTTACCTTCTTGTCGAATCAATTGTATAGATTCATACAGTGAATACGTAATGCCTTCAATCGTTGCTCTAACAAAATCTGAATGTTGATGTTGATCACTGATACCAATAAAACTTCCTCTAATTAGTGCATCACCATGTGGTGTACGTTCTCCAGCTATATATGGGGTAAATAGCAATCCATTGGCACCTATCCTAGATTGTGATGCTAGTTTTATAAGGTTGTCGAAGCTTTCATTTTCAAAGAACGTATCTTTTAACCAATTTAAACTATGACCTGCTGCTAAAGTTACGCCCATCGCATAATAAGTGTTAGGAATTGCATGATTAAAGAAATGAAGATTATTTCCATATTCTGTTACACTTTGATGTTCTACATTTAATATCACACCTGACGTACCAATACTACACAACGTTTCTCTATCATGAATAATACCTGCCCCTAAGGCACCACATGCGTTATCTGCACCTCCAGCAAAAACAGCTACGTCTTCATTTAAACCTAGCTCACTAGCAATTGAAGGTAATAAATAGCCTACACTCTCATGTGAATTAATAAGTGGCGGATATATATCACCAATTTCAAACTTATCGCCAATATCTTTATTCCATTGATTAGTCTTAGGATCTAATAACAATGTTCCAGCAGCGTCACTATATTCCATATGTATTTGACCAGTAAGTCGATAACGCAAATAATCCTTAGGTAACATAAAGCGATCAACCTGTTTCCAAATATCTGGCTCATGTTGTTGCACCCATAACATCTTTGGTAATGTGAACCCTTCTAAAACAGGGTTACCATTTACTCTATTACCTAATTTGTTGATAATTTGCTTACATTGCTCTGAATTTCTTGTATCATTCCACAATATTGCGTTTCGTAATACGTTACTTTGTTGGTCAATCATGACTAAACCATGCATTTGTCCTGAAAATGACATACCTTTGACTACGGTATCTTTCATTTTAGAAGATGCTAGTAAACTAGAGATGGCATCTTTTGTTGATTGAAACCATTCTTCAGGATCTTGTTCGCTGTAACCATTATGTTCTTGTATTAATGATAACGATGAATTGGTCACATCAAGAACATTACCTTGTCGATTTACTGCTATCACTTTAACAGAACTTGTGCCTAAATCTACTCCGAGAACTATTTCATCCATTTATCTCACACCTTTTATTTTATAACATTAAACGATCTAGTTACTGGTGTTGCCTTAGATAATCAATACAACTCTATCTAATTAATATTTCATACTGTTTCATCTTAATATACACACTAAAAACTGTCTATTTAATGGTAATTAGACATGTTATTCATTTATAAGAATCTTTCAAAATAAAAAGGGTAAATATAATAAATCAAATTAAATCTACTCACAAAGGATGAATGTATATGAATCATAATCAATTTGAACATTTAAAATATATTGATGAGGGACTTTATGCAACACCAACAACTGAATTACCTTTCGACTCTAGATTTGAATTTAAATCATTAGTTTTACAACGAGATTCTGAAAATGTCATCATTTATCATTCTTCTCATTTAAAAGAATCAGAAAAGGATATTAACGCTTTAGGCGGTGCAGATAAAGTGTTAATGAATCACGATCATGAATCTTTAGGTGGTAGCAAAAGCATTGATGTACCTTATTTTATAAATGAAAATGATGCTTCAGCTTTAAAACCTAGTATTCCTGTCGAAGGTTATCTAAATCAACGCGAAATGTTATATGATGATTTAGAAGTGATTCCAGCCCCTGGCCATACACCTGGAACAACATTATATTTATGGGATAATGGTAAACATCGCTATTTATTCACTGGTGATTTCCTATGCTTTGAAGGTGATCAATGGCGTACAGTTATTCTAGGTTCAAGTGACAGAGAACAATCAATACAGAGCCTTGAAATGATTAAAGAATTAGACTTCGATGTACTTGTTCCTTGGGTCACAATCAAAGAAGGACCACTTGCCTACTATGTAAAAAATGATGAAGAAAAGCGCCAACAAGTCCAAAATATTATTGATCGAGTACGTAATGGTGAAAATGTTTAATAAAGTATAAAAGAAAAATAGGGTGATATGACGTAGCATCACGATAATGTTTGAATTCATCGAATTCATTAAGTTGAATTGTTTCAACGATTTCATTAACATGTCGCGACATATCATTTGTGGGAATATGGACTGAAGTTTCCATAGGTAGCGTATGTTGAATCATGTTATAATCTTTATACATAAGTCACTTCGTTTATTTAGTTTAGTGATGTTTATTAAATTATACGAAAGTGCCTTATTTTCCCAAAGTGTTTTAATGTAAAATTACATATAAATACGTAGTATTTATGGCAAGACTCCTGAGGGAACAGTACTAGTTGAAGACCTTAGAAATTCTCACAGATTTATCTGTGTAGAATTTCTGGCTGAAACTGTACCATCGGAAGGGACTCAACACAGAGAAACTGATTAAATCAGTTTCTACAAGCAAAGCAAGTTGGGCATAGTGTAGCCATACAATACGAAGTATTGGGTATAAAGTAAGCACTAAGATGATTAAAATAAATCATCTTAGTGCTATTATTTTAGTATTTATTTCACAGCCTGTTGTAGATATATCTTATCTGTTACCAACGTCTGAACCGACGTCTACTTTCTTACTTTTCTTGTCGTATACTGCTCCTTGTACACTACCAAAGTTTGGATCATTTCGTTTTTCCTTCACACCATATCCAAGATTTTTGAAAATCTCTAAGTCTTCGTCACTCGTAGCATTTTCATAATAAATGGTACCACCATCATTGTAGAATCTTGGTTTGTCGACCGCTTCTTGTAAGGTACCGTCACCTCTTAAATAATCGACAATGACTTCATTTAACATTGTTGGAATTTTGTTACCACCAGGAGTACCAATACCCATATAGAAGTCTGTACCTACTATAATTGATGGCGAAATAAATGAACGTGGTGCTTTATGTTTTTCACCATAGTTAGGACTTGCTTGAGATTTAGAGAAGTCTCCTAATGAGTTGTTCATATAGAAACCTTCCTTCATAAAGTCACCTGAACCAAAGTAACTTGATAATGTATTGGTAGTACTCGCAACTTTACCTTGCTTATCAATAACAACAAAGTGTGTTGTACTAGTATTATCTGTTTGAATTGGATTAAAATCACTTCCACCTTCAGCTGTTGTACCTACATTTACTTTGTTCAATTCACCTAGTAAATAATCATCTGATAAATGTTCTTCGCTACTAGGTTCCGCACCATTTACAATGTCACGATTGCTATACATAACATCACGAGATTCTAATATACCTTTAATGTAGCTATTACGATCAGCAGTACCTTGATTTTCTTGTTCATCTATTTTTAATCCTTGTAGTGTCAATGTTCCTCCTAGAGGATTTGAAGCTGAATAAACTTTGTTTCCTAAGTACTCTGTACTTACTGGTTCTTTCTTTTCAGTTTTAAATGTATTGAAATCTTTCTCTGTTAATTGATTATCCAATTGTTTAGAGATACTTTTACCTACATCTTTATAGAAATAATCTGGACCTTTATCACGAATTTTCTTCAATGTATCCGCTAGTTTATCTTGTTTAACAACATCGCCTTCACGGACCGTTTTCTTACCTTTAAAGAATGGTGAATTACGATCAATTTTAGAACCATATATTTTCAAACTACGTTCTAATTCTGAATCTACTTCAAATCCATCTTCAGCAAGTGGAATAATATAACCAAAGAGTTTCTTCTCATCCATCTTACCTTCTTTTTCATGCATATCATGCATACCTCTTACGAAACCAGGCGTACCAATTTTATCTCCTTGTTTATAGTTATAAGAAGAATATGTTTTATATTCATATAAATTTGGTACTTGGCCTTCTGTACCATCATAAGTTAATGTGGCGCCACCACCACCTAGACCAGATGAATGAGGTTCAGTAACCGCTAATGCATATGATACTGCGAAAGCAGCGTCTGTTGCATTTCCACCATCTTCAATAACCTTGTTACCTATTTTAGTAGCAATCGCATTGTTAGATGCCACCCCATAGTTTTTATTTCCAGCCTTTTTATGATTTGTTATTTTGTTCTCGTATAGTTTATCTTTATCAATCTTTTCATCTTTCGTAAAATAGTAAAATACAAACGAAATAATAATGGTCAAGATTAATATGACAGTCAAGGTTGCTTTATTATATATGTTCATTCCTAACTTGCCCCTTTTGAAAGATATTGCTGTTCTCCATTTTTCAATTCTTGCTGTTCATAACTATCTAAACCTTCATTTGCTCTTGCGAATATGACGAGTAGGAAAATAATTACTACAATAACGATTACAGTGATCGGCAGCCAATGTTTTTTAATATTCAAATGTATAACCTCCATCGTCAGCTTTTTTTAAATCAATTGATTGGTCTTTAATATTATTGTAAAAGCGTCTTTGGTCCATTTTGTTCATATCATCTTCAGAAATTTTACCGTCTTTCGATTGAATTGGTGTGAGATGGAACTTATGTTTTTTATCTTTCCAATCATCTTGTACAACCATACCTTTTTGATTTTTCGATAAGAAATCATCTGATGTTGTATTTCCCAGGCTATAAAAAATAGGAGTGTTCTTGTATTTTTCGACTTTTTGAATAACTGAATTATGTCCAATAATCACATCTGCTCCTGCTTTGGATAAAGCATGCGCATATTCTTTTTGACGATCTGTAACATTTCTTTCGTTTGGAATTCCCCAGTCAACATTAACTACTACATAATCATTATTTTGTTTTAATTTTTTAATTAATGGATAAAAAATGTCTGGATCCAAACTGATAGATGTCGTATTTTTAAGTGGTTCTGCATAATTTGATTCTACATCTGTAAATGATACATTAGCTATTTTCTTACCTTTAACATCTTGTTGCACGGTTTTACTATTAATAGGGTTAGAACCATTCCCCGTTAGGAAATTATACCCAGCTTGCGATTCTACCTTTTCCATCAAGTCTCTTGCAGTAACATTATCCGCAGTCTGATTAATTAAATTTACACTTTTAATGTTCTGCTTTTTCAAGAACATGATGTTTTCTAAATTTTTCTCAATCTCTTTCTTAGAATCTTTAGCAAAGTCATTCACTAACAATGAGGCCGTTGAAAAGTCACTATTCTTCAGTGGCTCTTGTAACCCTGAAAATACACTATTGAGATTATTTTGACGTATATGTTTATTTAATGTGATATTACCCAAATAGGTCATGCGAACACTGTTTGGATCTTTTGCATCACTTTTCACAGGTACCACTTTAACTGCGCGAATAGCGAAGACTATTAATACTAAAGCGATAAGAAGAACTATGGCTGTGTATAAAGTGTTTCTACGTTTATGACGTTTAGATTGTTTGAGCAACCATTCGCTTGGTGTTAATCGTTTTTTCTTTTTCATTGTAATTACGCGCTCCTTGTTCTTGATTAATTAATAAAACTGTATAAGAACAAGATGACATATGTAATACATGTTAATAACATAGTAGATGATAATGTTATTACAACACCTTGTTTTTGAATTGTGTTCGCGATGATACCAGGAATAACTACCCCAATACCAGACACTTCGACCATTTCAAATGGGGTTAATGGATATATCAAATCAAATATAAATTTTAATACCATACCTGTTAAAATCATGGCAGCGAATTTTCTTCTACCATATAAAATAACCCATTTACTAATACCGTTGTTTACAATAAAGAATGTTAAACAACTGATAATTAATACTGATAAAAGCATGATGGGTTGATCAAAAATTAATGCTAAATAACCAGGTACTACCAGTCCTGCTGGATTAATACCAAATTTCTCAGCGAATATAAGACTGAGAACAACACCTACAAATAAGGAGAAATATAATTCTGAACCTATCATTTTATTCTATCCCTTCTATGAATTCCGCTATTCTTCCACCTGGTCCGTGTATGTTACCTACACAAAAGACAAGTGCATTGTCCGCTTCTTTCATAATAGCTTTTTCTATTTCTGTAAAATCTTGTCCTTCAAAATTTAAATATTTCTTATCAGGTAATCGATGCATCAAATCTGATACCATTTGTGTACTTTTTCCGGTACAGATAAGCGTATCGTATTCCACATCTTCTAAGAAATCTTCAACAAACAATTTAGTTCTATCAATTCTATCTGAACGACAATTTAATATGACGATTTTCTTACTATAAGGATAATTGTATGATTCTACTTTATTTAATATCGCTTTCGTAGATTTTGGCTCATTAGCAGCAAATGCATTAACAAAAACATTTTTCGTGTTATTTGCATGGAAATATTTAATTCTAACTGCACCTGGATCTGCAGGCGCATTTAACATTCCTTCTAACGCTGTTTCACTATCAACGCCTACTGCTTGGGCAATGCCTAATACAATAGCCACATTATCTGGAAAGACTAAATAATCAAATTTTCTTAAGTATGATTCAGGTATTTTATCTTTATCAACAACAATTAATTCTGTTTTACGTTTTTTAGCTTCTTTAGCAAAAAAGTCTGTAAACTCATCTTTCATAACAACCAATTTCCCTTTATAAGGAATGGTTGCGGTAAACGCTTGTGCTACATCTTTTAGTGTCGGTCCTAATACATCCATATGGTCTTCCATTACATTAACGATAACGCCCACGTTAGCTTTTACTAAGTCCTTCTGGAATGTAATTTGATAGTCAGGATTGACAGCCATACATTCATTTACAAGTGCATTGGCTTTTTGTTTAACAACTTTACGAATGATATCTCTTTGTTCACCTATATTGGCACCTTGAGGTTTTCTTATTACTGGATACTCTTTTTGAGTAAACCAATACATCATTCGTGCGTCTGTTCCTGTTGTTTTCCCTATGACTCTATAGTGATCTTCTCTCAATACACTATATGCCATTCGAGTAATAGTTGATTTACCTCGAATACCATTAATATTAATTCGTATAGGGATTTTCTTAAGTCGATTCGCATGGCGCCTTTTTTCTTTAATACCTAGCCATAGAATCAACACAACACATATTGTTATGAGAATCACGCTACAATCCCTCTCTTTTCTATGTATATTGAATTGTTAATGGAATGGAAATTTATTTTTCTCTATAAAGTATGAAAAAAATCTATCCAATTATTAAAACGCTTCCATTAATATAAATCTTATAAAAACAATTAATCAAAAGTCAATATATATTAAATATTCACTTAAAACTTAAAATAAAAAATTACTTATCTATAACTTATAGTAGTAGACTATCATTTGGTTATTGATTCAGTTTTAACTCTTTTAATTAACCATTAAAATAATGTAAATAAATGTAAAGGCTTACTTGAAGAATAGGACATATTGTTAATCATTTAGACTGTATTTGGTTACTAGCCTTGACATACCTTGTATTGAGAAAGACATATATTTTTTACTAGGAATTTACATTAAATTAAAAAACAAATGTTAAATTAAGAGTGTAGTTACTCAGACCTTAGGAGGAGAAGAATGGAAAAGTCAGTTAAATTTGCTATTGGAATTTATTTAGCAGCTATTTTAATAGTGACAACACTTTACTTATCATTCATTCTAGTTGGAAGTTTACAAGGAAAAGACATGAGCAATTCTGTATTAGATACAGATCACACTAAAATAAATAATAAAACACGTAATAGCGATGAAGCCGTAGACTCTAGTTTAAAAAATGAAGATGCTTCATCAAAAGAACATTCATATACATCTACAAATTATAAAAATGTTGATTCTAAAGACTCAAATCAGCATCAATCAAAACAAATAGATAACAAAACAGCGAATTCAAATTATCAAACATATTGATAAATGAATTCGCTGTTATACTCAATGTAAACCCACTCATTTTATAAGGAGTAGGGTTATTTTTTTATAATAATTTGTTTAAGTTGATTCAAGACGTCTTCTCTTTCCGGAAGAGGAAATATAGGATAAATATGAAACAAATTGTCACCTTGTATAAATTCATGTTCAATCCCTTTTTGATCAAGCATTTGGGATAATTTAAGCGCGTCAGGATATAATGTTTCTTTAGTACCTATGACAATAGTCAAGTGACCGAGATGGTTTATATCACCATTAATAGGTGAAATTCTATAGTCATCTAAAGGCGTATCCCCTGCCCATAAACCTGCTAAGTATTTACTTCCATCAATACCTAACATTGGGTCTATTTGTTCATATTTTTTCGTTTCTGGATTACTAAATGTAGCATCTAACACAGGTGATAATAATACAATATGTCCTGGTTGTGGTAATGATCTATCATTTAATGATTGTGCAAATGATAAGGCAATTTGACCACCTGCTGAATCACCCATAACAATAAGTTGATCCGGATTATCTACTTTATTAAGTAAATTTTGATAAATTTTATGGAGGAGTACCTCTGTCGTTATATAATCTCTATGTGGCACTTTAGGATATATAGGCATTACTATTTTAGCGTCTAACGTTTCTGCAAGTAAGTCTATAAATTCAAAGTGATAATCTAAAGGATCTTGAAACCAAGCGCCACCATGAATATATAATACTGTCCTTTGTTGTCGGTCACCTTGATTGTTAACAACATAAACTAATGAACCAAAGTAATCTTGGATACTAACGTTATGGTTAAATTCATATTCAGTACCTGCATACTTACCCGCAGTTTCATCTTTGGTCTTTTCAAGTGCTTTTTTAGCGCCTTCAACACTATCGAACGTGCTTTTCATTCCATTTAATCGCATCATTTTTTCTTGAACGAAACTACGATAACTTCTCTGTTCTTTGACTTTAGCGAATAATATACTACCTACTAAAGTAGAACTTATCACAGCTAGAACTTTCTTGAACATTGAAATCCACCTCCTTTATCCTTTACTTCTATAATATAATAATTTCGAATTTTTCGCGTTATAAAAGTCTTTTTAAGTTTATTTAATATTCATAAATCCGTTACCTAAAACGTCTCTTACATCATGAATAACAAGAAATGCATTGTCATCATAACGGTTAACAATTTTCTTTACTGTAGCAATCTGACTTTGAGATACTACTGCATATAATATATCTGTATTATCTAATTGATAAGCACCTTTACCATCTAACAATGTTGATCCTCTTCCAGTAGCTTGGTATATTTCAGAACTAATATCTTTATTGTGATCTGAAATAACTGTTACTGCTTTTTTAGGATTAAATCCTTCTACTACAAATGCCATCGTTTTTTCGACAATAAATAGCATAACGATTGTATATAGTACATTAGTGATAGGCAACACTAGTAAAAATGATAGTACTACCAATGCGTCTAATATAAATAACGCTTGGGATGTTTTAACTTCTGAATATTTACTTATAATACGTGCAATGACCGATGTACCACCTAATGTACTTCGTGATGCAATAACTAGGCCTGAACCTATACCGATTAATACACCAGCAAAGACTGCATTAATAAAGTTTTCATTAATTCCTAAACTAAAACTTTTAGTTAAATCTAAGAAAATGGAGCTGGCTGTAATCGTAATCACTGTATAAATTGCCGTCGTTTTACTCAAATATTTCCAACCAATGATAATTAAAATAGCATTAATGAGGAAAGATGTAAGCGCCGGTGATAAACCTAGGGTATATTTTAATACAAGGGACATACCAATAGCGCCGCCCTCACCAAGGTTACCAGGTATCACAAAACTATTTACCCCGAGCGCAATTAATAGTGTTCCTACAAGACAGAAAACTGTATTTTTAATATGATAAGTACGAGAATGTTTTGCCATTTTAGCCTCCTTCTGTAACACTGCTTAAATCGTTACTATCGTATTTTTATATAAAAATTTCACACGTTTTCTATCATAACACTTAATTATTACACGTCCCACCAACTCGGGTTAAATCGTATAATGAGAATTTAGTATATTAAAAAACACTCGAACATTAATTTCATTCGAGTGTCTGTAAACCTATTTATTATTTTGAACTTTCGTATATTTGTTCATACATCGGTGTTAACTGGCGTTCAAATTTTTGTAAATCAATAAACCTACCTTGTCTATGCATTTCTTTACCATTCATAAATATTAAATCTACAGGTACGGTAAAAATAGATAATTCTCCTGCAATATCTGTTACTTCATTTTGATTAATAATAACTAATTTCACTTGAGGAAACGTTTCTTGTAATAAGTCTTTCACTTGAGGTAACACGGCATGACAAACACTACAGTGATCTCTCATCACATGAACTACAACTAATGGATGTTGATTAATGAAAGTTTTAAATTGTGCTACATCTCGAATTGTCTCAGTCATACCATACACCCTCTCGAGTTAAAATTAGTACAGATCATCTTTAATATATAAGTACGAATTTTCACTTTATTTCATTATATCTTGAAAAACTTGAGGTAACTTCGTTATTTTTTGCTTTTCTAAATCATAAAAACCACCTGTTTGGTAACCTATACAATGTACTTTATCTTCAGATGAGATTTCAAATTTGAATATCCATTTCATTTTACTTGCTTTAATCATCCAACAACGTGCTCTCGGTCTATCGTGTATCGTTACTGGTACTTTATAATCCGCTTCCGTTTTCATTAAAATTGGTGAAATGCCTTTAGATATCATTTCTGAATAATTCATATATTGATTAATAAAAATGGTACGTAAATCTTCAAACCATCTTATAAACACGATATTACTTACAATCCCCATTGCATCAATATCATATCCATTTACTTCTATCTCTGTATCAACAATTAATTTGCCTTCTTCAGTATCCATTATTTATTTCTCCCTTATATCTATATTCATGTCTATTTTAAGCTATTTAAACATTATTTTCATCTTTGTGGACTTTAATATGTTTATCGGGCCTCTTTTTTATAACTATATTATTCTATTATTTATAATCATTATTTTAATATAAAACAATTCAAAAATTTTAAATTATGGTATAATAGATGTGAAATCATTCACATTAAAATGGAGGGATTCCTATGAAGGCCTATAATTACTCAAAACCTGGTGTAGCAAAGTTAATTGATAAGGAAAAGCCAGTCATTACAGAAAGTACTGACGCTATTATTAGAATGGTCAAAACGACTATTTGTGGTACAGACTTACACATTATCAAAGGTGATACTCCAGAAGTACCTGAAAATACAACACTTGGTCACGAAGGTATCGGTATTGTTGAATCAGTTGGATCTAATGTGAACAACTTTAAAGTTGGAGATAAAGTCATTGTCTCTGCAGTATCTTCTTGTGGTAAATGCTATTACTGTAAAAAAGGTATTTATGCACACTGTGAAAATGACGGTGGATGGATTTTAGGACATTTAATTAATGGTACACAGGCAGAATATGTTAAAGTTCCTTTTGCAGATAACTCGTTATATCACGCACCTGACTCATTACCAGATGAAGCTTTAGTTATGCTTTCAGATATTTTACCAACTGGTTATGAGATTGGTGTATTAAAAGGAAAGGTTAAACCCGGTAGTACTGTAGCTATTGTTGGTGCTGGACCAGTCGGTTTAGCTACATTATTAACTGCACAATTCTATTCTCCATCAAAAATTATTATGATTGATTTAGATGATAACCGTTTGGAAACTGCCAAATCACTTGGCGCGACACATACTATCAATTCTAGTAATGTTGAACAAGCTATTAAAGAAGTCTATGAGCTCAATCATCGCGGCGTCGATGTCGCTATTGAAGCTGTAGGTATTCCTCAAACGTTTGATTTATGTCAAAAATTAATTGGCGTCGACGGTACAATTGCTAATGTCGGTGTTCACGGTTTACCAGTTCAATTTGATATCGACAAATTATGGATCAAAAATATCAATGTCTCTACTGGTTTAGTTTCAGGTAATACTACAGAAGAACTATTAGAAGCATTAAAAAGTAAAATCATTCAACCTGAACAACTCGTTACTCACTATAGTAAGTTAAGCGAGATTGAAAACGCATATGATTTATTTAGAAATGCTACTGACCACAAAGCGATTAAATTATTAATTGAAAATGATATTACAGAAGCATAATCCTTTAGATATAAAATAGACTGTGACATGAATCCTAAAATAATAGCACTAAGATGATTTATTTTAATCATCTTAGTGCTTTCTTTATACCCAATACTTCGTATTGTATGGCTTCGCTTTCCAAGGGTACAGTTTCAGCCAGAAATACTACACAGATAAATCTGTGAGAATTTCTAAGGTCTTCAACTAGTACTGTTCCCTCAGGAGTCTTGCCATAAATACTATGTATTTATATGCAATTTCATACTAAATTACTTAAAAAAATAATAAAATAGACAATTTCTATATTATTCCAATAGAAATTGTCTATTTTCACTTGTCCAAGAACTTTATATCCCTGATACTTTATCTCTATTAATTATTTAACTTTCATAATACGTTTACTTGGCTCAACATCTTTAATATCGTCCACTGTTAACGTTTTGTTATCCAAGTTTGTGATAACTAATGGTGTCACAATGCTTGGTGCATTTTCTTTAAGATATGCTAAGTTTACTTTCATTAAAGGTTGACCTTGAGTCACTGGTTCATCCGCATTGACTAAACTTTCAAAACCTTCTCCATTTAACTTAACTGTATCTATACCAATATGAATTAATAATTCAATTCCTGTATCAGATTCTAATCCAATCGCATGTTTTGTTGGGAATATTGTCTTCACTGTACCGTCAAATGGCGCAACGATTTCACCTTTTTCAGGGATAAATCCAATACCGTCTCCCATCATTTTTTCAGAGAATACTTTATCAGGTACTTCAGATAATGGAATAATTTGTCCAACACCTGGCGCATAGATTTCAGTTTCAGCAATATTTTCTACGTGTACTGGTCCTTCTGAATCTTCTTCAGTGACAGTTGTTTCACTTGGTTTAGTAATTTCACCACTCATGATTTTTGCCATATCATGTTTAATTTGATCTGATTTTGGACCAAAAATAGCTTGCATGTTATTACCAACTTCAAGTACACCAGAAGCACCTAATGCTTTTAGTCCTGGTACGTCTACTTTTGCTTTATCATTAACTTCAACACGTAAACGAGTGATACAAGCATCTAAATGTTTAATATTCTCTTTACCACCCATTGCATCTAATACATCAAATGGTAATTTAGCCACACTTGAATTTCTGACTTCTTGTTCTTTATCTTCTCTACCAGGCGTTTTTAAATTGAACTTTCTGATAGCAAAATCGAATAAGAAATAATAAACCAGTGCATATACGGTACCTACTGGAATAACTAATAACGCATTTGTTCTATGCCAGTTTAATAATCCGAATAATACATAGTCTATGAATCCACCAGAGAATGTCATACCAATTTTTACACCTAATAAATGCATAATTAAGAATGAAGAACCTGCTAATACAACGTGGATTGCATATAACAATGGCGCTACAAATAAGAATGAGAACTCAAGTGGTTCTGTAATACCTGTTAAGAATGATGTTAATCCTGCTGATAGCATCAAACCACCAACAATTTTTTTACGTTCTGGACGAGCATTTTTATAAATAGCAAATGCTGCAGCTGGTAAACCAAACATCATAAATGGATATTTACCAGTAGTAAATGTACCAGCAGTAAATGGTACACCGTCTTTTAATTGAGCCATCCAAATACGTTGGTCACCACGAACCAATTCACCAGCATGGTTTGTATAATGTCCGAACTCGAACCAGAATGGTGCATAGAAAATATGATGCAAACCAAATGGAATTAGTGAACGTTCAATAACACCAAAAATAAATGTTGTTAATACTAAGTTTTTCGTTAATAAGAAGTTTGATAAATCATTTAAACCTGTTTGAATAGGTGGCCATACCCAACTTAATACAATACCAACAATAATTGCGGCCACAGATGTTGCTATAGGGACGAAACGTTTACCTGCAAAGAATCCTAAAAATGCTGGTAACGTAATATTATAGTATTTGTTATAACACCATGCGGCTACGGCTCCCATGATAATACCGCCAAACACACCAGTTTGTAGTGTAGGGATACCTAACACTAACGCAAATTCAGGTTGTTTAGCAGCTTGACTTAATTCTTTAGCACCTTTTGCATAAGAGAAGATATCATCAATTGTAATATTTAAATATTTACCCATAGTGGCATTCATAATTAAATAACCAACTAGTGCTGCTAATGCTGCTACACCATCTCCTCCTGCTAATCCAAGTGCTGTACCGACTGCGAATAATAGTGGTAAGTTGTCAAAAATGACTTGTCCTGCTGCTTCCATAATAGAAGAAATCATAACAAAGACATTATTTGTTAACCAAGGCGCAATTTTGACTAACTGTTCATTGTGCATTGCATTCCCAAATGCAAGTAAAATCCCAGCTGCTGGTAAAATTGCCACAGGTAACATTAACGCTTTACCTATACGTTGCAATTGCCCAAAGAGCTTTTTAAACATATAAAAACATTCCTCTCATATTGTAGTCATTTACATGTACATAAAAAAAGACATGAACAAACAAGACCATAATAAATGGCCAAATGTTTGCTCATGCCTGCATCACCAGTAACACGCAAATGTTATTTTTAATTTAAATATAGTATACACATTAGCTGAAGCGTTTACAATAGTTTATTTTAAAAAAATCTCAACCAAAACGAGTTGGTTGAGATTTATAGAATCTATATTATAAGAAACGTTTTGTTGCTACTGAGATTGGTGGGATTTGATCAAAGTCTAAATGTTTATCTTCAGTAATTGATCTGTATGCCCATTTACCATAACCAAGTGCTTCTGAGTTAACAATTTTACCTGGTAATGGTGCAGCATTAGGGTCAACATGTACATCAACGATAGTTGGAACGTTTTGTGACATTGCTTCTTCAACAATATCATCTAAACGACTAGCATCTTTAACTGTATAACCTTTACCGCCAGCAGCTTCAGCGAATTTAGCATGATCCATATCAGAGAAATCAATGGCATATTCTAATTCACCAGCAGCTTGTTGTTCATATTTAATGAACGCTAATTGTTTGTTGTTTAATACGAAAATTGTTAATGGTAAATCGTATTGAACTGCAGTTGCAAAGTCTTGCATTACCATTTGGAATGCGCCGTCCCCTGCAATTGCTACTGATTGACGGTCTGGGTAAGCAACTTTAGCTGCCATAGCACCTGGAAGTGCACAACCCATAGTACCTAACCAACTTGAGATCATAAATTTGTTATTTACACCTAAGTTTAAATAACGAGTTGACCATACTGTTGAAGTACCAACGTCTGCTGAAACAATAGCATCGTCTTTTAAGTTGTCATTGATAGCTTTCATTAAACGTTCTGGACGTAATGGTGAATTATTATTATTTAAATCTTGTTCCATCCATTTATCCCATACTGCTTTACGTTCTAAAGTTTTGTCTAAGAATGGACGTTTAGCAACGTGTTTAATGTTTTCGCTTAATTGTTCTAATGCAATTTTAGCGTCTCCTAAGATACCAACGTTGATATCGAAACGGTGACTAATATGTGCTTCATTAGTATCAATTTGGATTGCTTTAATATTTTTCTTAGGTAAATATTTAACGAATGGGAAGTTAGTACCAATCATAATTAAAAGATCTGCATCTTGAATTGTTTGATATGATACTTTAGTACCGATTTGTCCTAAGTTACCTAAATTGTAAGGATGATCATCAGCAAGGATTGCTTTTGCTGGTAATGAATGAATAGCTGGGATTTTAGCCATTTCTATAAATTCACGTAATTCATCTTTTGCATGTTGTGCACCAACACCGAAAAGAACAACTGGTTTTTTACTTTTATTGATTAATTTAGCAGCTTTTTTGATGTTTTTGAATTTAGGTGCAATTGCTTTAGGTTTAGTTGTATTTACTGGTTTGTTAGTAGTGTCTTTAATTTGTTGAGTTAATAAGTCATTAGGACAGATGATTACTGCTACACCTTTTTGCTCATAAGCTGTACGAATCGCTTCATTAACGATTTCAAATACGTTATCGCCTTTTTGAATTTGGTGGTTATAAACAGCTACATCTTCACATAATTTAGATAAATTAGTTTCTTGGAAAGCACCAGTACCTAATTTATCACTATTTGTTTGACCAGAAATAACTAATTGAGGAACGCTATCCATTTTAGCGTCATACATACCATTTAATAAGTGGATTAAACCAGGTCCACCAATACTTAATGCTACTCCGATTTTACCTGTAATTCTTGTATAACTACCAGCAGCTAAACTTGCTACTTCTTCGTGACGTACGTGGTAGAATTTGAATGAGTCTCTTACTGTACGTAATGAGTCAACTACTGCGTCGATTGAGTCTCCTGGTATACCATATAAGTGATCGATGTCCCATGCTTCTAATGCTTTAACTAATGCTTCATTTGCTTTAATTTTTGCCATTTTTCCAAATAGCCTCCCTTTCTATTTATATGAGTTTCTTCCCTTTAATAGAACAATAAAATAAGTATTGGTATTAAAATCGAACTAATTACTGCAGTTAATATCATACCAATCGAACTAAATGCGCCTGATTCTATATCTAATTCTAGTGCTTTTGCTGTACCGAAAGCGTGAGAAGCGTTACCATATGTTAAGCCTCTCGCGATTGAAGATTTAAAGCCTCCCATACGCAATAGCATTGAACCTAGAATACTGCCTATTAACCCTGTAGCTATTATAAAAAGTACAGTCATTGTATCTGTGCCACCAAGTTCGTTAGAAACTTCTATCCCAACAGCTGCTGTGATAGACCTTGGCAACATAGTAACAATCGTTTCTTTTGAATAGCCGAAGATTTTCAACGTTACGTATACTAACATAAAATTAAGTATTACACCAGTTAACACGCTCGTGAAAATCACAAAAAGGTATTTCTTTATCTTATGTCTGTTTTGATAGAGTGGATAAGCCAAGCAAACGACCGTTGCGTTTAATATATGATTTATCCATTCCCCACCCTTCATGTATCCTTTATAACTAATATCAAACATAAGAAGTATCGCTATAATAATAATTGATGCAATTAATGCTGGATTAAGAAAAGGATTTTTATATTTGTCTTGCAGTTTTTTAGAAATAACATATACCACAATCGTTATAATTATCATAACTGCTGCTTGTAATATGTTATTCATAACTCATCCATCTCTTTTCCTATATCTTTTTTGTTCACCAATTTTTCAGCGATATAGCCTGAGGATAATGCTACTAAACATGTTCCTAAAATAATAATTAAAAAGAACAATAGATAGTTAAGCGTAATGTCTGATACTACATCCATAACGCCGACAACAGATGGAATAAAGAAAAACACCATCGTTTTTAATAGGAAGTCTGCACCTTCATTCACCCACGATACAGGAATTATTTTGAACTGTAATAATAGGTAAAAAATGATGAGACCTACAATACTACCTGCTAAAGGGATGTGTAATAAGCGCTGCACTTCGGTACCGATGAATGAAATAATTAAAATAAGTACGAGTTGTACAATAAGATGTATGAAATCTCTCACCTTATGCATGCTATCTTTCCCTTCTAAAAAATTTGTCTAAATTGTTACAACAATTTTTTAGTGATATTTATAATTATAGTCTTTCTTTTTCTATTATTAAAATACATTTTTCGAATACTAAACATTCCTTAAATTTATGAAAGCGGTTTCTTTCGTTAAGATTAATTCTATTATTATAAATGTGAAAATTTAAGTCATATGAATATTTTAAGGAAATTTATGTTAGGTTAATCTATCTCTTAAATATTCTATCCATTTATTAGTCGCATAACTAAGACGTTTATCCTTTTTCCATACTAGTCCTAGTTCCCACTCTACATTTGCATCTTCAATATTAATGGCACATACATTTTTGTTCATCAATTGAGTAATAGAAAGTGGCAAAATACTTATCCCTAATCTATTACTGATAAGATTTTCAATCACATTCCATTGAGATATTTGAGAAACCATATTGGGTATAAAACCGGCATTTTTAGTTATTTCTATAATTTTATCATTTAAGTAAAAGTCATCATTAAATAAGATAAAGTCTTCGTTAGCTAAATCTTTAATTTTAATAGTTTGATACTTGGCTAATGGATGGTTTTGGTTTAATACGACACACAACGATTCCTTATTAAATGACAGAGCTTCAAAATATTGATGATCGACAGGAAGTGTCGTTATTCCTAAATCTAATTCATCATTTAAAATTTGTTGTTCAATTGATTTTCCACCGTGTTCAACAAAGTTAAATGTCACATTAGGGAATTGATGATGAAAGTCTCCTATCATACCTATTATAGTCTCCATATTCATCACTGCTGATAGACCAATGTTAATATGACCGGTTTCTAAACCATATAAACTACTGATTTCTGACGGTAAATTTTCATATAAGGAGATAATCTCTTTGCTTTTATTGAAAAAGATTTTGCCAGCATCAGTTAAAACAAGTTGCCTCTTTCCTCTATCGAACAATGGTACTGCCATTTCGTCTTCAATATCTTTAATAGCTTTACTAATCGTAGGTTGAGCAATATATAAAAACTTAGAAGCATTTGTCATACCACCTTGCTTCACAACCTCTACAAAATATTTCATATGTTTAATATCCACTAATGTCACCTACTCAAAAAGTTTGTTCCTATTATTATACATTAACGCTTTTGTTTTAATGTGGTTTAAGTATTTCAGCTCTTATATTGGCTTTTATATTGGTTTTTTCACATTAATATTAATAGATAATTGTGTTATAATATGCTTTGGCTCAAAATGATTATTCGAGGTGAGGAATTGAGCTTTTACGAATTTATGCAAAATTTTCTTGGTGATGACACACCATTAGGCGAATTGGTTGATTGGATTAATCAAGATAACAATTTTCCTAGACAAGTGAAGAGCCAAAGTGAAATATTGTCATATTTTCGAACTAATCCGTGTCCTGAAGACTTATCAATGACTATTGTTAAAAGAGCATTGTCAGTCTTCAACCAATTCACTAATGTATGATCTATGTTAATTGTTATTTAGCATTTATCTAACATAAGAATACATGGAAGTCTATCATCTCGAGGGGAGCGGGACAGAAATTTTTCGTAGTTCCACCCCAGCAAAGATGACTAGAATTGAAAAAACTTTAAATAAGTACATTTCAATTCAGTCATCTACTGCCAATATATGCTTTTATTTAGAAATGTTAAATTTATTTATATACTTTTAATGCTGTCGACAAAGTTTCGTGCTTTGTTGATGGCTTTTTTATTTGTACTTATACACTTTCTATTCATAAGAGTAAAACATGAAACTTACATGAAAGTATAAAATATTATTACAATTACCCTATTTATATTTCAGTAACATTACAGTTCCTTGTATAATTCATTTCTAATATTGTATTCTACCTTTTTTACATCTATTATGAATACGGTTACTAAATAAAAAACGATTTTTGGGAGAAAAAATGAAACTTAAAAAATTATTATCTCGTGTCATAATCGCTACTGGAATCTTGTTAACAGGGACTATAACTTATCAAACAGCTGAACAGACACATGTGTCAGAAGCAGCTTCATATAAAAATTATTATAATAAAGGTCAATGCACTTGGTGGGCTTATCAAAGACGCGCACAATTAGGTAAACCTATATCTAATCGTTGGGGCAATGCGAAGAACTGGTATTCAAATGCAAGACGTTCAGGCTATGCTACTGGTCATACTCCTAGACGTTATGCGGTAATGCAATCTACTGCAGGTTACTACGGTCATGTTGCTGTTGTTGAGAAAATTTATAGCAATGGAAATATAAAAATATCAGAATATAACTATAATCGCCCATATAAATATGGAACTAGAATTATAGGAAAATCATCTGCACGTCATTATAATTACATCTATTAAATAAAAAAACGACATGGCATATGCAACTTTAAATGCATAGCATGTCGTTTTTTTAGTTTAAGAATTTTGACGTAATTGTTCTAAAATCTCTTTTGCTTTTGCTGAATTGGCTTGTTCTTCTTGTTTAAGTGCATCAGCAACTTGTGCAATTTCATCGCCTTTAGCACCTACGATAATTGCTAATGATTTATATTGTAAGCTCATATGACCTTGTTGAATTCCTTCAGACACTAATGCGCGACACGCAGAAAAGTTTTGTGCTAATCCAACCGCTGCAACAACATGACCTAGCTCTTGTGCAGTTTTGACATTTAGTAAATCAAGTGAAGCTTTAGCAATTGGTAATACTTTTGTACCACCACCAACAATAGCTAAGGTCATTGGCACTTCTATTGTTCCTATTAATCGTTGGCGATCTGAATCATACTCCCACGTTGCTATACCACGATATTGACCATCACGGCTAGCGTATGCATGCGCACTCGCTTCTGCACCACGCGTATCGTTACCAGTTGCTAAAACAACTGCATGAATACCATTCATAACACCTTTATTGTGTGTAGCAGCTCTGTGTATATCTACTTGTGCTAATACAGACGCACGTTCCATTCTTTGTGCTACTTCTGCACCTTCTCTACCACCTTTAGTTAAATCGTTAACGTCTATTTCTCCTTGTACTTTGACAACAGATGCAGTGGCATGATTAGATAATATGCTCATTAATACGTCTTTATCTGGAAATTCATTTTTTAAATGTGCTGTAATGGCCTCTAATATTGTATTTAACATGTTAGCACCCATTGCATCTTTTGTATCTACAAATACTTTCAATGATAACAGTTGCTGTTCTGGAAACGTATCTATGTCAATCTTTTGATAACCTCCACCTCTTGCTTTAATAGATGGATAGGCTTCATCTGCAATTTGGTGTATTTGTTCTTCTTTATTTTGAATCGCCTGTGCCAAAGCTTCAGTATCTTCAACACCATCAAATACAATTTGTCCGATCATTAAACGTTGGCTTGATACTGTTTTAAATCCGCCAGTTTGATTTACTAGCTTTGCACCATAACTCGCAGCAGCAACTACTGATGGTTCTTCCACCATCATTGGCACAACGTAAGGTTGTTCATCAACGATAATTTCAGGTAATAATCCAACGGGCAATGTACCTTGGCCAATCACATTTTCAATTAAACTATTAGCAATATCTTCATCTATTAGTGGATGATTTAACAAAATGTCATGATTTTCGCTAGATAACCAACCATATTCTTCTAATTGTTTTAATTTATCTTCTCTCGATAAATGACGAAATCCTTTATCCAAATTTTGCATATTTTTTCTCCTTTTTTCACTATGAATTATCACTTTTAATTCTATATATTCAAATAAAACAAAACTTATTACCATTATAAAACAATTAAAGTTTTCTTTGTAAAAGTTACTTGTTTTATATTTTAAAAATCTCTGTATTTATAACAATATCATTTGCTATTTTTTAAATTTATATATTAATAACAGGCGATTTAACGCAATTATTAAAACGCTTACATAACTGTTATACATTCATACCAAAATCTGTTATATTCATTGTATATCATTAAATTATTTTGGTATGATACTAATGCTACTTTTAAAACTGAAAGGATGTAACCCTTATGAACATAGGTATAGATAAAATAAACTTTTATGTACCAAAATTTTATGTAGACATGGCTAAGCTTGCTGAAGCACGCCAAGTTGACCCAAATAAATTTTTAATTGGAATTGGCCAAACTAAAATGGCCGTAAGTCCTGTAAACCAAGATATCGTATCTATGGCCGCTAATGCCGCTAAAGATATTATAACAGACGAAGATAAAAAGAAAATCGGTATGGTTATTTTAGCGACTGAATCTGCAATTGACTCTGCAAAGGCTGCAGCTGTTCAAGTCCACAATTTACTAGGCATTCAACCTTTTGCGCGTTGTTTTGAAATGAAAGAAGCGTGTTATGCTGCTACACCTGCAATTCAATTAGCGAAAGATTACCTAGCAAATCGTCCAGAAGAAAAAGTATTAGTTATCGCAAGTGATACTGCACGTTACGGTTTACAATCTGGTGGTGAGCCTACTCAAGGTGCCGGTGCCGTAGCAATGATGATTTCTCATAATCCTAGCCTCTTACAATTAAATGATGATGCTGTAGCATATACTGAAGATGTCTATGATTTTTGGAGACCGTCTGGCCATGCATATCCACTTGTTGATGGTGCATTATCAAAAGATGCATATATCCGTTCATTCCAACATAGCTGGGATGAATATTCAAAACGTGAAAATAAATCGTTAGCTGATTTCGAATCACTATGTTTCCATGTTCCATTTACAAAAATGGGTAAAAAAGCTTTAGAATCAATTATCGATGAAGCAGATGAAACAACACAAGAACGTTTAAGAACAGGTTATGAAGATGCCGTTTATTATAACCGTTATGTAGGTAATATTTACACAGGTTCTTTATATTTAAGTCTTATATCATTATTAGAAAATCATGACCTTTCTAGCGGACAAACAATCGGATTATTTAGTTATGGTTCAGGTTCTGTTGGTGAGTTCTTTAGTGCTACTGTCGTTGATGGTTTCCAAAATCAATTAGATACTAAAGGTCATCAATCTGCTCTAGAAAAACGACAAGAAGTTTCAGTAGAAGAATATGAAAACTTCTTCAATCGCTTTGATAATTTAGAATTTGACGCACAACAAGATGCAGTAGACAATGATCAATCTATCTTCTATTTAGAAGCTATTAATGACAATATTCGTGAATACCACGTTCCAAAATAATAAACTATAAACCATACTGGAATACAAATTCCAAAATAATAGCACTAAGATGATTAGGAAGAAAATCATCTTAGTGCTATCTTTATATTCAATGCTCAAAAATTACGTATTTTTATGGTTTAGTACTATGTTTTGGTACAAATAAAGGACTCATGTCTACTTTTTCAGTTTCTAATAATTTTACTTTGTTTTTGATTGTTCCACCATATCCTGTAAGACTTCCATTTTTAGCGACAACTCTATGACATGGAATAATAATAGATATTGGATTACTCCCAACTGCGCCACCAACTGCCTGAGCTGACATTTTGTCTTTATTCATTCGTGTTGCTACTTTTTGAGCTATATCTCCGTAAGTTGTTAATTCCCCGTATTCAATTTTTTCGAGTTCTTGCCATACAAATTGTTGAAACTCAGTACCCTGAGGTTTAGTAGGAATATTTAAGTTTGGAACATCCCCTTTAAAATAAGCATCAAGCCATTCTTTAGTTAATTGAAATACTTTTATATCATCTTTTTCAACTCGACCATCTTCTAATTGTTGGTTTTGATAAAGTACATGTGTAAGATATTCGCCATCGCTAACAAGTTCTAATAACCCGACTGGTGAATCATAATAAGTTTTATATTCCATTAGACTCATTCCTTTCTTTATAGTAACTCATGCGTTTTATTAATTATTATAAGGGTATTTGATGTTATGAATTTAAAGGAGGTTTACCCATGTTTACCCACCACAACAATAAAAACAGTGTCGACTTACATTTAAACACTAATAATCAAAAATATGATCTAGCTACACAAGATCATGCTAATCAAATCACCAATTTTTATAAAGCAATATATCAAATTAATGATATTATTTTGGGATTAGTATTTTTGGTAGGAAGCTTTTTCTTTTTTAGTGATGCAACTATGACTTTGGGTACGATATTATTTGTAATTGGTAGTATTCAAATGACAGCAAGACCTGTTATTTCATTTATACATGATATGAAATTATCTAGATATTATCATAAACGATATATTGAAGAAAAAAATAATTCACATACTTAAAGTAATTTAAAAGTAAAATGACAGCGCCTAAATTCATAAGACGCTGTCATTGTTTAATTAAGCAAAGTTATAAAGTTTAATTTCCTTTTCTTTAGCATATTCTAAAGCAAGAATTTCTAAAATATTAATAAAAGCGGGTTCCCCTTTAACTTTAATATATTGGAATGTTAAACCATAATTTTCAGCAGTCATTTCTTTTAGTTCAGAAGTATCTGCATTTTTATTTTTAGCAAGTTCTTTTCTGAATTTAGTTGTACCACTATCAGATTTAGAATTATATTGAGCTAATTTTGTATTTAAATCTTTTTGAATTGGTTTATAACCTGTCGCATAACCACCTGTTTGACCAACAAATATAGGTTTCTTACCATCGAAAATGACATAAACTCCATATTGATCTTCAACTTTTTCTCTATCTTCTTTTGTAAATGACAAAGATTCTTTCTTATCGTATTTAAAAAGCTTTTTTAATTTCTTTTCATTATCTTCTAATAATTGATTTAGTTTCTTACTACCCTTCATGATTAAATCCTCCCAATAGCCTTATATTTAAAAGTTCTTATTGAGTATATATCACTATTTAAATGTTTTAATCATTTTTCTGTAAAATTAATATTTCATCAATCTTTTCTTAATATTTATAAAATTAATTTTGCACTTGAATTCATAAAAAAACGTTGCATAAATCTGAGATAGACTTACACAACGTCTTTGACTATTACTTTATTTTGTATTAGAACATTTCAGATACAACTTTTTGTTCTAAGAAGTTTAATAAGTAGTCTGGGCTACCTGTTTTAGCGTCAGTACCTGACATTTTGAATCCACCAAATGGATGATATCCAACAACTGCTGCTGTACATCCACGATTTAAGTATAAGTTACCTACATCGTATTCATTTACAGCTTTAATCCAGTGTTCACGATTATTAGTAATTACTGCACCAGTTAAACCATAGTCAGTATCATTAGCAACATCAATCGCTTCATCAAAATCTTTTACTTTAACAAATCCAACAACTGGGCCGAAGATTTCTTCTTGCATAATTCGGTCTGAAGATTTCAAGCCAGAGAAAATAGTTGGCTCAATGAAATATCCAGTAGAATCATCAGTGCCTCCACCTTGTTCTAATTTACCTTCTTCTTTACCAATTTCGATATAATTTTTGATTTTATCAAATTGTTTTTGATTAATTACTGGTCCTACAAATGTATTGCCTGTTGTGTCTCCTAAAGATAATTCTTTAGTTAATTTAACAGCTTTTTCTAATACCTCATCATAAACATTTTGATGCACAATTGCTCTTGAACATGCAGAACATTTTTGACCTGCAAATCCAAATGCTGATGTTACAATTGATTCTGCTGCTAAATCTGTATCAACATTTTCATCGACAACGATAGCATCTTTACCGCCCATTTCAGCGATAACACGTTTTAAGAATGTTTGTCCTTCTTGAACGACTGCACTTCTTTCATAAATACGTGTACCTGTTGCTCTTGAACCAGTAAATGTTACAAAGTGAGTATCTTTGTGGTCTACTAAGTAGTCACCAATTTCTTTAGGATCTCCTGGTACAAAGTTAACTACACCTTTTGGTAAACCTGCTTCTTCTAAAATTTCTATTAATTTATAAGCAGTTAACGGCGTATCTTCTGCTGGTTTTAATAAAACTGTATTACCTGCTACAACTGGTGCTAATGTTGTTCCAGCCATAATCGCAAATGGGAAATTCCAAGGTGGAATTGTAACACCTGTTCCTATAGATTTATAGAAGTATTTGTTATGTTCTCCTTCTCTATCTAAAACAGGTTTACCACCAGCTAAATCCATCATTGAACGTGCATAGTATTCAATAAAATCAATACCCTCAGCCGCATCGCCTACTGCTTCATCCCATGGTTTACCCGCTTCATAAACCATAACAGCAGAAATTTCTTCTTTGCGACGACGAATAATTGCAGCAACACGTAACATTAATTCAGCACGATCTTTATGAGACCATTTTTTCCATGTCTGGTATGCTTCGTTAGCAGATTGAAATGCTTTTTCAACATCTTCTTTTGTTGCTTTTGAAACTTTAGCAATAGTTTGAGAAGTATTAGCTGGATTTATAGATTCAAATTGATCTTTTTTATCTATCTTTTCTCCATTAATGACTAATGGAATACTTTGACCTAATTGACCCTCTACTGCTTTTAAAGTCTCTTTAAATTTATCTACATTCGTTTGAACAGAAAAATCAATTCCTGGTTCATTTTTAAAATCTACTACCATTATTGCGTACCCCCTATGAAATATTAAAATGAGTTGTTGAACCCTTTGTTTAATTACATACAGGTCTAGATAAGTGCGCTATTTTACTCATGTTACTGTCACGCTAATGCAACTTTATCTCAACCTTTCTTTCATTCTACTATGTATCATTGTAATTTTGCAATCGCTTTCATTTAAAAATCTTAATATTTCAAAAATTAACTAAAATATTAAAGAAATGAAAATTAGTCTCAACTTATAAAGGCTTATATTTTACTTTTTATAAAAAACAAGTCCATAAGAAATCATATTCAGGAATAACCTAAATTAATCTTATGGACTATATCTCATTTATTTATTCATTGTCTATTTGACGTATCACTTTACAAGGGTTACCTACTGCTAAACTATTTGGTGGTATATCTTTAGACACTACACTACCCGCACCTATTACACTGCCTTCACCTATAGTAACTCCAGGTAAAACTGCTACATTACCCCCAAACCATGTATTACTTCCTACTATAATTTCTTCAGCTAATTCTAAACCTTTATTTCTGTCTTTAAACTTTAATGGATGTGTTGCTGTATAGAATCCACAATTGGGACCAACAAATACATTATCTCCAAAAGTGATACCTCCGCCATCCATTAGATAGCAATTAGTATTTAAAAATACATTTTTTCCAAAGGTAATATTCCAACCATAATCTGTATCAAAAGGAATCGCTATACTTATATTTTCAAGTTTTGCATTAAATAAAGTCGATAATATCTCATGTCTTTTTGTTTCATTACTAGGTCTCGTATGATTATATTCAAAACATAAGTCTTTAGCTTTCTTTCTATCTTCAATTAATTCATTATCAAAATTAGCATCATACCACTGATGAGCTAACATTTTTTCCTTTTCAGTCATTAATCTTTTCACCCTAACAATTACTCTTTTCTATATTAACTCCTATGTTGTCATGTAGTCTCCACCGTTAACATGAATTACTTGTCCAGTAATATAAGAACTATCAGCAGATGTAGCTAAAAATACATAGGAAGGTGCTAGCTCTGCTGGTTGACCTCTACGTCCCATAGGAGTGCCACCGCCTTGATTTTCAACTTTATCTTCATCAAATGTAGAAGGAATTAAAGGTGTATAAATCGGTCCAGGTGCAACTGCATTTACACGAATATTTTTCTCCATAAGTGTTGTAGCTAATGAACGCGTAAATGATACAATGGCGCCTTTTGTTGCTGAATAATCAATCAAGTGTTCTGAACCTCTATAAGCTGTCACACTTGTTGTATTAATAATCGTATCTCCATCATTTAAATATGGTACGGCAGCTTGTGATAAAAACATCATGCCGAAAATATTAGTTTGGAATGTTTCTTTAACTTGTTCTGGCGTAATTTCTTCAAAATGGTCTCTTGGAAATTGTACGCCACCATTATTAACTAATATATTAAGTCCTCCGAAATCCTCTACAACATCTTTGATAAGTTGTTGTGATTGCTTTTCGTCTTTTAAATCATGCGCATATGCTTTAGCCTCGACACCTAGTTCTTTTAATCGATTAACGGTATCTTCTGCATCTTGATGTTCATTATAATATCCGATAGCTACATTAGCACCTTCTTTAGCAAATAGAATTGCTACAGAGCGTCCAATACCAGAATCTCCGCCAGTAATAAGTGCTACTTTTCCTTTTAATTTTCCAGCTGCTTTATATTCGTCTAATTCAGCAATTGGTTTAGGATTCATGTCAGCTTCAATGCCTGGTTGTTGTGGTTGCGTATATCCTTTAATTTGTTGATGAAATTCTAATAAGTTCATAGTTTTGCCCCTTTCCTAATCTTTATTCACCTTCCCTATAAACTTACATATAAAACTACTTATACACCTTTATAGGGCTATTCTTTAAGAATCATACTGAAGTACGAGTTCACATCAATACTATAGCCTCATGTTTTTTATCAACATATTTTTTATAATAGACTCTACCAACACATTAAAGGAGCCAATATCATGAAACGTATTTTAAAATCAGCAATCGCAGTTCTTATACTTTTAGGCGTGGTCAAAACTTTCCAAACTCATGACGTTATTAATGAAGCCGATCGTTATTATCAACAAGCAAAAGATGGTCAAATCTTAGAAAATATTTCTAATTATGACATCAATCAAGTTAAAGATATTGATCTTAAACAATTTTCCCCTTCAGACTTTTTCTAACTCGTTAACCAAAAATCCATTCTATTTATAAGAGCTACAATTCCAGCATATTAGCTGTTAATATAGATGATAAAATCCCACACAAATGTTTCTTAAAATATTTGTGTGGGATTTTTTTATTATCTAGTCTTACTTTCTTCTTTTGGCAAACAATGTGTTTGACTTATATACCTATAGGGGGTACATTAATGATGAGAAGAAACGGAGGCTTTCACATGGATAATAACAAAAAAACAACTATAGATATCACAGGAATGACATGTGCTGCGTGTTCAAATAGAATAGAAAAGAAACTCAATAAACTTGATGATGTTACTGCTCAAGTTAACATTACAACTGAGCAAGCAACAATTGATGATCATCAAGGACAATATCATACTGAGGATTACGTTAACGAAATTCAACATTTAGGCTATGATGTCGTTAAAGAAAGTGTAGAATTAACGATTTCTGGCATGACATGTGCAGCATGTTCTAATCGTATTGAAAAAGTACTTAATAAAATTGATGGTGTTATCAATGCCAACGTCAATTTAACTACCGAACAAGCTACTGTTGAATATTATCGTGGAGTAGTTAATAGCGATGATTTCATTTCTAAAATACAAAATTTAGGCTATGATGCAAAAGTAAAAGAAGGACAAAATCAATATTCTAATAAAGATAAACGACTTAAAAAGCAACTTACTAAATTAGTCATAGCTGCTATATTATCAATACCATTACTAGCAACGATGTTAGTTCATTTGTTTCATATGCCATTACCTTCAATATTTATGAATCCATGGTTCCAATTCATATTAGCCACACCGGTACAATTCATTATAGGTTGGCAATTCTATAAAGGCGCCTATAAAAATCTTAAAAATGGTTCCGCAAATATGGATGTATTAGTGGCATTAGGCACGAGTGCTGCCTATTTCTATAGTATCTATGAAATGTTTAAATGGCTCAATCACACAACTCAAATGCCTCATCTTTATTTTGAAACGAGTGCAGTGTTAATTACTTTAATTTTATTTGGTAAATATTTAGAAACGAAAGCTAAAACACAAACTACTAATGCATTAGGTGAACTATTAAGCCTTCAAGCTAAAGAAGCACGTGTTATTAAAGACAATAAAGAAATGATGATACCTGTAAAAGATGTTCAAGTAAATGATAATATTTTAATTAAACCAGGTGAAAAGATTCCAGTTGATGGCATTATTCTAAAAGGTACAACGTCAATAGATGAATCTATGCTTACAGGTGAATCTATACCTGTAGATAAACAAATCAACGATAAAGTTATTGGTGCGACAATTAATCAAAATGGCGCCATTGTTATTCAAGCTACTCAAGTAGGTAATGATACCGCACTAGCTAATATCATTAAAGTCGTTGAACAAGCTCAAGGATCTAAAGCACCTATCCAACGTTTAGCAGATCAAATTTCTGGATATTTTGTACCTACTGTTATAGGTATTGCTTTACTCACATTTATTATTTGGATTACGTTAGTACATTTCGGAGAATTTGAACCAGCACTTGTAGCCGCTATTTCAGTGCTAGTGATCGCTTGTCCATGTTCATTAGGATTGGCAACTCCAACATCTATTATGGTAGGTACTGGTCGTGCTGCTGAAAAAGGCATCTTATTTAAAGGTGGTCAATACGTTGAACAAGCACAAAATATTGATACTATCGTATTAGATAAAACAGGTACTATTACAAATGGTAAGCCTGTTGTAACTGATTTTGAGGGTGATAACGAAACGTTACAATTACTTGCAAGTGCAGAATATGCTTCTGAACACCCTCTTGCAAAAGCAATTGTTGATTATGCTCAAACAAATAATATCAACTTAATAAATACAGATACATTTAATGCACTGCCTGGTCATGGAATAGAAGCATCTGTTAGTCAAAAACAAGTTCTAGTAGGTAATCGCCAGTTAATGACATCAAATAATGTTGAACTCTCAAATCATATTGAATCTAAAATGACAGATTGGGAGAGCAATGGTAAAACTGCCATGCTTATCGCTATTAACGGCGTTTATCAAGGTCTGATAGCAGTAGCAGATACTATTAAAGACAATGCAATTGAATCAATTCGTCGATTACACGATATGAATATTAATGTTGTTATGCTAACAGGTGACAATGATAATACTGCTCAAGCTATTGCAAAACAAGTGGGTATTGATCGTGTTATAGCAAATGTACTTCCTGACGAAAAATCTGCACATATAACACAATTACAAAAGGAAGGTAAACAAGTTGCCATGGTTGGAGATGGCGTTAACGATGCTCCTGCACTTGTAACAGCTGATATTGGTATAGCGATGGGTACTGGAACTGAAGTTGCGATTGAAGCCGCCGACATAACTATATTAGGTGGTGATTTATCCTTACTACCTAAAACATTAAGTATTAGCCAATTAACAATGCGTAACATACGACAAAATTTAATTTGGGCATTTGGTTATAATATAGCCGGCATCCCTATTGCAGCATTAGGCCTACTCGCCCCTTGGATTGCTGGTGCTGCAATGGCACTTAGTTCTGTCAGTGTAGTCACAAATGCCCTAAGATTAAAACGTATTATAAAATAATTTCAACACTAACTGATATGTAATTTCCTTTCAAGTTATGCAATATAGTAATAAAATAGAAGTAAGTCATTAATTTATAGAGGTGAATAAAATGGGACAAAAAATTATAAATGTAGAAGGTATGAGTTGCGATCATTGCAAAAATGCAGTTGAATCTGCACTAGCAAAAATCAATGGTGTTTCTGCAGCAGAAGTTAATTTAGACAATGGTCAAGTACGTGTTGATTATGATGAAGATAAAGTACAATTATCAGACATGAAAGATGCTATTGAAGATCAAGGTTACGATGTTAAATAATTCAAATAAAGCATTGAGTATAGATAAAGCACTAAGATGATTTATTTTTAATCACCTTAGTGCTTTTATTTTGGGGTTTATGTCTCAATCCCCCCATTTTTAATTTACTCGTAAGTGTGTTGTTCCAGTTTGTAGTACTTCTAATGTTGCATCTAATGCATCAACGATTAAATTTTTTACTGCAGCATCTGTATAAAATGCAATATGCGGCGTAATAATGATATCTTCTCTATCAATTAATTGTTGCAATAATTGATCATTAAACTGTTGTTCACGTTGATCACTAGGGAATAATCCACGTTCAAATTCATACGTATCTAAAGCAGCTCCTTTGATTTGTCCACTATCTATACTAGATAATAATGCATTGGTATCTACTAATGAGCCTCTAGCACAGTTTACAAATACAGCTCCTTTTTTAAAATGAGAAAATATGTGTTTATCAAATAAATGGTGGTTGTATTTTGTAGCAGGCACATGCAATGTCACTATATCTGCACCTTCAATTGCTTCTTGTAATGTAGGTTGATAAGTTACATATTCTTCACTAACTTCATTTGGAAACGGATCATACGCTACAACTTCACAATCATATCCTTGTGCAAAAATCTTGGCAACAATACTTCCAATTCTACCTGTTCCAATTACTGCTACTTTTAATTCACTTATTGATTTTGATAATATCGAAGATTCCCATCTAAAATCATGTACTTTCATTTTATTTTGAATCGCATTAAAGTTTCTAACTATATTAATTGCTTGCGTCACTGCAAATTCAGCAATTGAGCTTGGTGAGTATGACGGCACATTGGAAACAACGATGCCATACTTTGATGCTAATTCTAAATCATATGTATCAAACCCCGCACTTCTTTGAGCGATTTGCTTAATACCAAATGATTTTAACTTCGCAAATACTTCTTCAGAGATAGGTATTTGTTGTGAAAGTGATAGTCCATCAAATCCTTCTGCTTCATCTATATTATCGTCTGTTAAAGGATGACGTGATAGTTCATATTCAACGTTATTCTTCTTAGCCCAATCTTCAATATAGACAATATCCTCATCACGTACACTCATTATTTTTATTTTAGTCATACTAACATCCCCTACACATTATTTTTCATATAAATTGTATAATGTTGATAATCGTTTTGCTGCTGTTTCAAGTTGTTCTTCAGATAATGCTAATGAAAGTCTGACATAATACTTTCCATTGTCACCAAATGGTATACCAGGTGCGACTAAAATTGATTGTTCTTTTAATAACATCTGTTCAAACGCTTCACTATCGTATTGAGGTGGGGTCTTCAACCAGCAATAAATGCCTCCTGTTGAATGAACAAATGGTATTCCCGCTTCCTCTAATTTACTCTCAAAGATATCTCGTCTTCGTTTAAATGTGGCATTTTGTTCTTCTAAAAAGTCATCATAATGATTTAATGCATAAGTAGCTGCGTCTTGTAACGCCCCAAACATACCAGCATTTGTATGTGTTTGATATTTTTTCAAAGCTTGAATCATGTCACGATTACCTACTGCGAAACCAACTCTAAATCCTGACATATTGTATCCTTTAGATAATGAGAAGATTTCTACTGCTACATCCTTTCCATTTTCTGAAGATAAAATACTTGGATTTTTAGCATCAAAACCAAATGCGCTGTATGCAAAATCATGAATGATTTTGGTATCTGTATGTTTAAATTTTTGTATTGCTTCATCAAACACTGCTTTCGTAGCAGTTGAACCTGTAGGATTATTAGGATAGGTTAAATAAACTAACTTTGTTTTTTCTAATATTTCTGCATCCACTTCATCCCAATTTGGTAAATAATACGGCGGTTCTAAATTTAATGGAACTGGGTTAGCGTTAGCTAGCATCACACCTGCCAAATAATCCGTATATCCTGGATCTGGTAATAAGACGTTGTCACCTGGATTTGCTAGACATGTTGGTAATGCAACTAACCCATTTTTTGTACCATATAGTATACATACTTCTTCATCTTTATCTAATTTGACCCCGTAGTGTCTTAGATAAAAATCTACAATAGCTTGTTTAAAAGTATCTTTACCGTGAAAGGCACCATATTTTTGATTTTCAGGTATTTTTAATGCTTCAGCAAAGTGGTTAATAATACCTTGTGGTGTTTCTCCATCTGGAATACCAACAGCCATGTTGATTAATGGTAATGGTCCATGTTCAATTTTACGTCCCATCGTTTTTCCAAAATAACTCTCAGGGATAGCCGCTAATCGATTCGACATTTTCAACTTAAAACGCCCCCTTTATACATTATTCAACTATTTTTATAATCATCTATTAGTACATTCATTTTATCAACCGTTAAAATATTGTCAATATTCTTAATTTTTAGATGATTTAATCAAAAAAAGCTAACAGAGTTATTACACTCCGCTAACTTTTAATTTAAATCTGATTATCTATATCTTTAAGTATTTCATCAACTGTAATTTTAGCACTAGTTAATACGATAGGTACGCCTGCTCCCGGATGGGTACTTGCACCTGCAAAGTATAAATCTTGATAGTCTTTAGAAACATTAGGTGGTCTAAAGTAATTACTCTGTGATAATGTCGGCATTAAACCGAATGCAGTACCGAATTTAGCATTAAATTTACTTTCAAAATCTTCTGGAGTAAAAATCGTTTCTGATATCACGTGTTCCTTAATACTTTCTAATGTAGGAATCGTTTCCAGTTTACGATAAATAATATCTTTAACTTCATTTATAAAATCTTCGTTGTCCCACTCTAATTGTCCTGTTTTAAGTTCTGGCGTTGGCATAAGAACGTATAGCCCTGTTTGACCTTCTGGTGCTAATGATTGATCTCCTACTTTTGGTACATATAAATATAATGAAGGATCTTTTGATATATTACCGCCAAAAATCTCTTCAATATTTTGTCTGAAATGATTAGAAAATATGACATTATGCAATAACACATCTTCTGTAATATCTTTATCTATTCCAATATACATTAGAAAAGCAGAGCAAGAGTAATCCAATTTGTCTATCTTTTGAGGTGGATATTTTTTAATAGGTGCATGTTTAGGCATTAATTCTTGTGCTGCATAAGGAAAGTCAGCTGTACATAATACTTTGTCAAAACGCTGGACCAAACCATTTACTTTGACACCATCTGCTGTCTTATATTTAGGATCTATAATAATTTCTTCAATATCTGCATTACATTGAATATCGACACCTAAATCTTCGTTTAACTTTTGTAATCCTTTAACCATGCCGTACATTCCACCTTTAATGAAATGAACACCAAACATCATTTCAATCATCGGTATGATAGAGTATAATGATGGACCTCGTTTAGGATCTATTCCTATATATAACATTTGAAAGGCTAGTAATTTTTGAATTTTTTCATTATCTACATATTGACCAATTAGGTTGTCAGCATGATTCAATGTTTTTAATTTATATCCTTGAATCAATGATGTCATATTATAAAAGTCAGATGGTTTTCTGTATGTACGTTCTAAAAAGTATTTTCTCGCAACCTCATATCGTTTATAAATATCAGTTAAGAATTTCATAAATCCGTGTGTTGTTCCTGGTTCAATCTGTTCTAACGTTTCATGTAATTCAGCTAAATCAGTAGGTACACGTACTTTGTCATCTTTATCAAAGTAGACGTCATAAATGTATCGTAATTGTTCCATTTCAACGTAATCTTCAAAACGCTGTCCGCAATCCTCAAACACTGCTTTGTATACTTCAGGCACCATTACAATAGTGGGACCCATATCAAAGGTAAAACCATCTTTCGTAAATTGATTCATTCGTCCACCAATTTTATTATTCTTTTCAAATAGTGTGACTTGATGTCCTTTTGCGGCTAGTTGAGCTGCCGAGGCTAATCCAGTTACACCTGCACCTATTACAGCAATATTCAATTCGCATTCATCCTATTCTTGATATTTATTTTTAATCTGTCTATATATCTTTAATTTTTTAATTCTAGAAACATAAACTCGACGATGTAATGGATAATCGTGTTGTCGTGCTTCATCAATAATTCCTTTATAAATGAGTGCTGCTAATTCTATAATTGGTCTTGCTTCAGGTTTATATACTTCCAAATGATCTAAAGTATATTGATAATCTTTTTCTGCAATTTGAGCGTAATGTTCCCATAATTGAATATAATTTTGTGTAGGTTGATTATGGAAGGCATGTTTTATATCTACATCAAATTGATGAATCATTGATTGACTAAAGTAAATTCTACCTTTTTCAAAATCTTCACCAACGTCACGTAAAATATTAGTTAATTGTAAAGCTTCTCCTAATTGTCTCGATACTTCATAAGTTTCTTCATCGGGATGTTCAGTCAAAATAGGTGTCAATATTTCACCTACTGTGCCAGCTACACCATAACAATATCCCATCAAATCTTTATCTTCTTTAAACATTTCAAAATCTTCATCTTCTGATACAGCATGAATAAGATTATATAATGATTGATATTCCATTTTGTATTGTTTTGACGCATCTAAAAAAGCTAACATAATAAGCTCATCACTTTTGAATTGATCAATTGACTGAACTTCTTGTGCCTCAATTAATTGAATATCTTCTTTAATAGCTTGTAACTTTTCAGGGTCTTGTTCTTCATCAATACTATCATCTATAATTCGGCATACTGCATATACTGCCCATATCGCACGCCTCTCATGTTCAGGTAATAAATCAAACGCATAAGAAAAACTTTTAGAATACTTTTTCATAATTTGATGGCAATATTTATAACTTTCATTAATCGTTGTCATTATTTGACCTCCTGTTGCTTTAATACTATTCACTTTAATGAATGTCAAAGTGTCTACCTTTCCATTCAACCTTTTTCAAAATATATGTATGCCACAATGATTTCCCAAAAATACTACAGAAAAATAAAAATAGTAATGGATGTAAACATAACAATATCCTAGAAAAATTACCAACACGTCGATGCAATTGAATAAACTGAATTGTATAGATAAAGTATAGCGTTAACATTTTAAATTTTGAAATAGGTTTATAAATACAACTAAATATTATTCCTAAACTAGTCATTATAGAACCAAATAGCCAAATCATTATAGCAAACATTATGCGTGACTCTGTCTGATTAGCACCTACAGATAAATGCTTGGTCCAACCTTTAACTAATGCATTCAACCCCTCTTCGTACATTCTAAAATGAATATTGCCTTTTCCTTCATAAAGTGTGACAGGTAAATTGAGTTGTTGATAAGCTTGGCCAATTGCAAAGCCTTCAATAATACTGTGTTCTGCATTCAGATGCCCATTAGTAGCTAAATAGTCATCTATGTTAGTTAACAATATTGGCCCAAATGCTATATTATTGTCCTTCTGTTTCTTTAAAGACGAGAAGTGATTCATACCTACTACAGTCATTAAATTAAAAATTGCTGATAAACTTTCATATGTGTTTCGTGTTTTATGATAAGGTTGAACACTTAGTAACCCTTTATCGTCTTGATGATGATAAGTATGAATAAGTTTCTCAATGACTTCGTTATTTTCAAATACTACATCTGCATCCACAAACATTACTAATTTACTATTACAATACTTCATTCCTTCATAACATACACGTGATTTACCACGCCATTTATCTTCAATGGAATATTGAACTTGATGAACCTCAACTTGATATGCTTTTGCAACGTTGACTGTGTCATCTGTAGAACCATCATCCATGACAATCACTTTAAAATTTCCAGTTTGCGTTAATAAGGATTCCAGTAATTGTGGTAATCTATGAGCTTCGTTTCTAGCAGGAATAATAATAGTTATGATTGGATTACTCCCATTTATTTCTTTCAAATCATGGCTATTATTTGTTTTCTGATGGTTCAATCTATATCTATGATTATATATAAAATGACCACACACTATTGATAACGTTGTAAAAACAGTAATAATATATTGAATCATTCTCACTATTTTTCTCCTTTAGTTCCTTCGCGCAGATTAATCATATCTGCTACTTGCTGTCCGCTTAAAGTAACCATAGGCATACCGCCTCCTGGGTTGACGGAACCACCAACAAAGTACAAGTTATTAAAATATTGGCTACATTTAGGGAATTTGAAACCTTTATTTTTCTTTTTATCTGCTACAACACCATATATTGCTCCTCTATTAGAACGGTAATGTTGCTCAATATCTTCAGGTAACCAATAATCTTCATATATAATATGCTGTCTTAAATCAGTTAGTCCCATACGTTCTAATTTATCTAATACGATGTTTCTAAATATTTGATACTCTTCTTTTTTAAAAGGTTTATCTTGAATATATGGGATATGTGGTAAAACTTTTATATTTTCATAACCATTAGGTACTTGAGTTGAGTCAGTTTTATTCGTATTTACTAAATAAATAGTTGGGTCTTGAGGTAATATTTTTTGATCAAATACTTCTTCATAATTTCTTTTTGAATTACTGGAAAAGAAAAAATTATGATGTCGTAGCTGAGGATAAGATTTACTGACACCCAAATGCATTACAAATCCAGAACTAGCCGGTTCGTATACGCCTTCTAATTTATCAATACGTTTTTGATTAAAATGTAATAATTCTCTATATGTAGGAATAACTTCCATATTAGAGATAATATAGTCAGCTTCAAAAAATCTACCATCTGCTAATCTAACTCCTACTACGTCGTCATGATAGGTTTTTATATTTTTAACAGATACACTAGTGTGAATTTGAACCCCTTCTTCTATAGCAAGTTGTTCCAATGCTTGAGCGAGTCGATGTATACCGCCCTGAACATACCATAGACCTTGTTCTTGTTGCATATTAAATAGCATTGATAATACTGCTGGTGCATGATAAGAAGATGAACCTACATATTTGATAAAGTAACCTAACATATCTCTTAATTTAGGATTACTAACACGTTGATTTATTGCTTGTTGCATAGTAGAAAAATAATCAAACTCTTTTAAAGAACGTAAAGGCCCATGATATTTTATAATATCTTTTAATTTGTCTAACCCTTTATTAAAATAGCCTTTTTCTGTAATTCGCTGTATACGTCGTGTATACTCTAAATAATTTTGTAACTCTTCTTTATCAGTCAAAGATAGTTGGTCATTATTTGAAAATGTTTGTTCTATTCCTTCATATAAATCTATATATGTACCATCTGTAAAGAAGCTTCGCCATTGTAATGGTAATCTTTCAATTGTTACATAATCTTCCATATGTTTATTACTATATTCGAATAAACGTTCAAAAATTTGAGGCATAGTTAATATAGAAGGTCCTAAATCAAAACCAAACCCTTTCGTTTCAAGGCGATTGACTTTACCTCCTATATGTTCATTTTGTTCGAATAATGATACTTCATAGCCACTTTGTGCCATTCTAATTGCAGCAGATATACCACCTAATCCACCACCAATAACAACCACTTTAGTATTTTCAGTCATGTATTTAACCTCTTTTATAAATTAAACGAATTAACTTTTCTAATCTTGGACGATTATATCTTTGTACTAAGATCACAGGAATATGACTAAATAATACATAGATTAAATTGATTATTTGTATGTATCTAGAAGATTTCACAAATATAATAACTGGTATTATAGACAACCAATGAATCAATTCTGCTCTTTTCATTTCAATATCAAGTTGTTTTAATGTTTCAATATTTAAATCTTCTATTGAATTCTTATTATATATATGAGAATTTAATTTACTTCCTTCAGGTATCAAGTACTTCCATTGGTTTACTTTTAAAATTCTATTCCAAAATTTACCATTATTTTCCCAAGAGTATATACGAAATATATGATCATTTTTTTCAAAAAATGAATTAGGTATTTTAGTTCCAAAGTGTGCTAATGTCATTTGAATCGAAAACCAATACAAACTATGTAAAACAGTTAATTTCAAGGTCTTTTTAATAATTTTCAAACACATAACAACACCTTCACTATTTTATCACCTATTAACATACGTTTTAGAACATGTTCCCTCATTATCATTATTTAAACTCTAAACACCAAATGAATTAAAATTTTTAATTAAACTTTGTAAAAAATTAATAAGCTAAATAAAAAAAGACATAAAAAAAGAGGATGACATAGTCATCCTCTCAATCATTTATAACTCGAAGTTCTTTCCAGTTATAAACTGAATCCTACCACCATCCGTGGCTTTGACGGAAAGCAATTGCACTGCTTAATGAACCGTAACGGCTATTAGCATAGTTAAGCATACCTTTAGTTTGGCTAGCTACTGATCCTGAACCCCAAGATTCTTTAGTTTGACCTAAACCTCTGTATCCAGCTGGGTTAACTGCGTTAGGGTTACCACCTGATTCAGGCATAACGATAGCGTTCCATGCAGCTTCAGTACCACCATTAGCTAAGAATTGAGCTTTAGTTGATCCACCAGTTGAAGCACTTGAAGTTGAAGCACTTGAAGTTGATGGTGCTGAGTATGAAGTTGTTTTAGTGCTGTAGTTATGGCTTGAACTACTGTTTGAAGAAGTAGTTGGAGCTGAAACAGTTTTTACGTTAGTGTTGCTTGATTGTTGGTTAGAGCTTACTGATTGAGTACTAGCTTCTTGGTTATAAGAAGTTGTGTAGTCAGCTGATTGAGCTGCAGTATTTGATGTTTGAGCTGATGCTTGAGTTGTTGAAGCGTTTGAACCAACTTCTTGGTAGTTCCAAGTGAAGTTTGTACCGTCTGAAGTGAAGTTATATTCGAATCCACCACTTACAAAGTGAATGTCGTAAGCGCCAGCTTGAACTGGTTGAGTGTTTAATTGTTCTGGGTGGTTATGAGCTAAGTCGATTAAATGTGCTTGATCTACGTTAGTAGTTTCTGAAGCGTGTGCTTCGTGACCTGATACTGCGTAACCTGCTGCTCCTAAAGTTAATGCTAATGTTGATGCGATAAATGTCTTCTTCATAATTGAAAAATCCTCCAAAAAGTTTTTTGTTTTTATATGTTTTCTTGTATTAAATTCGTTGTGCAATATTGAAAATGTTTTTGTTTAACTTTCGACGGTATTCACTATACCATAAAAATCGGCTTTGTATATTACACGTTCCTTACAAAAAATTACAAACTAAACCTCGTTTTGTAACTTTGAAATATAAATGTCGTCCTTGTAATATAAAGACTTAAACTTTTTAGTTTAAAATTTCATCACAAACCCTTATATTACATTAGATTTTTAAGAGTTTTGCTCAACTTTTACATTTGCCGTAATATTACAGATTGCATTTTAGTTACATAACTGTAATAGTTCTAAAAATTTAAAATGGTTAGTTTTAACATAAAAATAGATGAAATATCCAAACTTTATCATTAATTTGAATCATTTCATCTAAACACAAACTATATTTATTTTGTAATCCGAATTAGTTTAATAGTCTTTAACGCCCCATAATACTTTTTCACATTGTCTAATAATATATTTCAATACTTCAACTCTTGCAGTCTTCTTATGATCAGCAGGCACAATGAACCAAGGTGCGTAATTAGTATCAGTATATTTAATCATGTCATGACTTGCTTCTAAATATAAATCCCATTTATCACGATTACGCCAATCTTCATCCGTTATTTTCCATTGTTTATTTGGATCTTGCTCTCTATCCTTAAATCGCTTAAGTTGTTCATCTTTATCTAAACACAAGAAAAATTTTAAAAGAATCGCACCTTCATCTGTCCACATTTTTTCAAATTCATTAATTTCATGATAAGCTCGTTTCCATTCTTCTTTATCGGCAAACCCCTCTACTCTTTCTACCAACACTCTGCCGTACCAACTGCGATCGAATATTTCAAGGTGACCTGTTTTAGGCATTTCTTTAGCAAAGCGCCATAAGTAATGATGAGCTAATTCAACATCGGTTGGTGCACTGATACCATTTACTTCATAACCTGTAGGATCTAACTTTTCTCGAATTCGCTTAATATTACCACCTTTACCAGCTGCATCCATTCCTTCGAAAGTTAAAATAAGTGGAATCTTTCTTTCATATAATGCAAATTGAATTTCTCTCATACGTTTTTGTAAAGGTTCAATCATTTCTTTATATTCTTTTTTAGAAATTTTCTCGAATTTAACATCAAACATATTAGTCGAAAAATCTTTGCTAAATGCACCATCTTTATTAGCTTGTTGTCGTTTTGATTTCTTAATCGCGTTTTCTAATCTTTCTATTATATGTTTGTACATTTTTTCAAATGCGACTTCACGTTGTGTATAATCAATGACTTCCCATTGGTTATCTTTATGTGTGAACTTTCTCATTTCTGCTAAATACGTTTCATTAGGGATGACCTGTTCATATTCTTGAACTTTCCATTTCATTAATGGATTGTCTTTAGTTTGTTGAATATGTTCTTGTCGTTTTTCTTCGCTCACTTCAATATAAAACTTAATTAATTCATAATTGTCATTTTGTAGCATTGTTTCAAAACTTTTGATTTGATTAACTAGTTTCTCACTTTTTTTATAATATGCTTGTTTAATACCGTTTTCTTTATAATCTAAGAAATGAGAATACCAACTTCTAAAATATATGTTAATGTGTCCTTTTTGAGGTAATGTGTTCCAATATTTTTGTAAAAATTGATATCTTAAATCTTCATATTGTGGTGACTTAGTAGAGATGAATTGTGTGTATTTTGCATCAAAAGTCAGTAATAGTTCGTTAGATAAACGTGTCTTCCCTGACGCCGGCATACCTTCAAATAAAATCATAATTGGAATGCCTAATTCATGAGTTTGGCGAGTCAGACTTGCTGCTTTCAATTTTAATTCTTCTATTTTTTTATTCATAATACCCACCCTTTGGTTAAAAATGAAATTTTATAAAGTATAGCATAATAAAAACAGGTCTTTTACTATTAAATGAAAGAAACCTGTTTTTTACTTATTATGCTAAAAATTTAAATATTTCATTACTATAAATTTTAAATACCTTTCTAAATAGAATATCTAAAATCCATGCTATAAAAAAGGGAACGATAAAGAAGGCAACAACGATAAGTAATAAACTCAACCAAGCAGAATCAACACCCATAAATTTAAATGCATTAATAGGTCCTACCATCCCTATAAATCCAAATCCTGCTGATTCTTTTGTACCTGCTATACCTACAATTCCTGAAGTAATCCCTGAAACTGCGGCTGTAATTAATATTGGTAGCATAATAATCGGATAACGCACCATGTTAGGCATCATCATTTTCACACCACCAAAGAAAATAGACATTGGCACACCCGCTCGATTGACTTGGCTAGTTCTAATTAGTAATACCGCTTCTGTAGCTGCTATACCAATAGATGCGGAACCAGCCGCTATACCCGAAATACCAATCGCTATGGCAATCGCTACTGTTGATAGCGGCGATATGATAATGAAACTAAATACCATTGAAATTAACATACTCATTAATACAGGCTGTAATTCTGTAAAACTGTTTACCATATTTCCTATCCCTGTTGTAATCAAATGTACATAAGGTAGAATCAATACACCTATTGTTGCGGCAATGCCTCCGACAACTGTTGGATATACAATTAAAGCCATACTACCTACACGGTGCTCTATTAACAAAATCAACAATACCGCAATAGATGCAGTAATCATTGTATTAATCAAATCTCCTATTCCAGCAATCACCCATGTACCATTCTTAAATTGGGCAGCACCACTTCCAACATAAGAAGCACTTGCTACTACTGCCATAGCTAATGGTGTCAAATTAAATTTTAAAGCGATTAACGCTCCTACTAGTGCTGGTACAGTAAATTGAATTGCTTGAACAACACCTAGTAATGTTTTAAAAATAGGATGATATTGCATCAAATATTTAAATATTTCTCCCAATATCGCATTAGGTACTAAACCTGCTACAATACCTACTGCTACCCCAGATAACACTCTGAATATAAAATCTTTTGGTCTTATTTTACTCAATGTTGTCATTTCTAGCGCCTCCAATAATCTATTACAATAAAAAAAGACAAATAGCCTTATTTGAACTAACTATACACATGATGAAATCTAAGGTGTGTTGGTATTCGTTGATGCAATCATTTGTTGTGTAAAGTTGGGCCAATTAAGACTATAGCTAGTATTATACCATATTATTTAGAATTTTCAGATAATTATTTTAAATTTTCATCATTTTTTAACATCTTTATGCCATTATGATTGTTATGCTAAAGTTACAAATAAAAGAGGAGATGTATACGATGACTGTTAAATGTCAACGCATCTATGATAAGCAAATTGCTAAAGGTAAGCGTGTGTTAGTTGATCGTGTTTGGCCAAGAGGTATTTCTAAAGAAGATGCACAATTAGACGAATGGTTAAAAAAAGTGGCCCCTACTACTGAATTAAGAAAATGGTTTAATCATGAACCTAAATTATATGCTGCGTTTTCAGAAAAGTATGCTAAAGAATTACGTGAAAATAGCGAACAACAAGAAGCTTTTGAATATCTTAAAGACTTTGTGTCATCAAGTAAGGAAGATGTTATTTTATTATATGCCGCAAAGGATACTCAATATAATCACGCTAATGTATTAATGAAACTTCTAAAAAATAACTAAATCAATAAAAAGCATTTAATGAGTTTACCTTTCATTAACTCATTAAATGCTTTTGTTTTAATTATTCATCTACAATTTCTGCTTTTCTAGATTCTTTCTTATATCTCAAATACATTAAACCTAATATTCCCATCCAAAATGGCGCAATAATAACTGCTATTCTTGTTCTATTGTTAATTAATAAAATAATAAATATAAATGCAAAGAATGTAACAATACCATAAGCCATCCACTTACCGCCTGGTAATTTGTATTGACTTTGTTTATGTAACTCTGGATTTTGTTTTAAATAACCGATATAAGCAATCATAATAATAGACCAAATTACGATATTTAATACTGTAGAAACTGTTGTAATATATACAAATACTTTCGTTGCATCTTTAAAGATGGCATTAAGTACAACAGAAATACTTAACAATCCACATGTTACTAAAATCGCATAATAAGGCACACCATTTCTATTTGTTTTTCCTAATATAGGAGGTGCTTGTTTACGTTGAGATAATCCAAACATTGTTCTACTATTGGCAAACACGCCACTATTACAAGCTGAAGCTGCTGCAGTTAATACTACAAAGTTGATAAGTCCTGCCGCAAAAGGAATACCAACTAACCCAAATAATTTAACATACGGACTATCTGACGGACTAAGTTGATTCCAAGGTACCGCAGCCATAATAACTGCTAAAGAACCAATATAAAAAATCAAAATTCGATAAGGTACATTATTGATTGCTTGAGGAATTGTTTTATGAGGATTCTTAGTTTCACCTGCTGTGATTCCTATTAATTCAATACCTATAAATGAAAAAATTGCCATTTGAAATGACATGAAAAAGCCAGATGCACCATGAGGGAATATACCACCATGACTCCAAATATTAGATACACTAGCTGTTCCGTATGGCGTCTTCATTGCAAAAATGACCATAACAATTCCTACTATTATTAATGCTAAAATTGTTAAAACTTTAATAATAGCAAACCAAAATTCCAATTCTCCAAATAATTTAGCGCTGAATAAATTTAAAGACATGAGAACTAGTAATGTAAATAACGCCGTTAACCAGTTCGGCATAGCCGGGTACCAGTAATCTACGTATTTAGCTACAGCTGTAATTTCGGCCATACCAGAAATAATCCATGTTAACCAATATGTCCAACCTACAATAAATCCTGCCAATGGACCTATATGTTTATGGGCGATATCCGCAAATGATTTAAAACCAAGATTAGATAATAACATTTCTCCCATTGCACGCATAAACATAAATAATACAAAACCTACTATAATATATGTGAGTAAAATTGAAGGACCAGCCAAATGAATAGATTCACCTGCTCCTAAAAATAAACCTGTTCCAATTGCACCACCAATAGCAATCAATTGAATATGTCTATTACTTAACTCACGTTGCAATTTATCCGCCATTATTGTCTCCCCATTCCGGTCATTGCTTAACTATAATTTTTTGTTTAATATAATCTTTCATTTCTACTATAAAGTTACACATACCCTCATTTTCAAATTACAATCAAATATTAAAAATGATTTAGCTTAATACTTTGACATCACGATAGTTTAGCAAGATAATTTAATAAAGATATACAACACATGTTAGGTAGGTAAAAAGATGAATACGACTAAAATAGATCCACGAGTTTTACGTACTAAAAAACTATTAGTTGAAGCATTTCAAACCGTATCCCGAGAAAAACAATTCTCACAATTAACCGTGAAAAATATTACTGACGAAGCAACAGTGAATAGAGCTACTTTCTATGCCCATTTCACTGATAAATATGATATTTTGGATTATTCACTATCAGTAACCATTCTTAAAGATTTAAACGATACATTGAAGGTTTCAGATTTTATAAATGAACAAGTGCTTTCACAATTATTTATGACTATCTGTGATTATATGGTAGATGTTCAAAATTTTTGCAAGTTAAATCAAGACGTATTTTGTAACCAAGCACATCAACGTATTAATGAAGAATTAGAAGATATATTCACGATTATGTTAGAAAATAGTTACCCTAATCATGAACGAGACATCCTCGTCAACAGTGCTAGTTTCTTATCGGCTGGTCTATGTGGCTTATGTAAACACTGGCTTAATACAAGTCAACAAACTGCTAAAGTATTTATAGAGAAAAATCTTCCATTTCTTATTCACCATGTTGCGCATTTATAATTTTCTTATTCAAAATTCACCTATATATCTATTCATAAAAATCGTTCTAAAACGTTAATTTATGAATAGATTTTTTACTATAAGGCAACATATTTTAAAATATGTTAGTTAAACGACAATCTTATAAACATGTTGTTTGCACTTTTTTAGATTAAGGTATATATTATATTTAAACAACAGATGTTGTATAGATGATATGTGTTGTTAAACTAAAAAGACTGGAGGGTATGATATGACGACAATAGAGGATCACGAGGGATTTAAGCGGACATTCAAAGATAAGCATTTAACTTTAGGTTTATCTATTCCGTTCGATCAGCCAAAACAGAAACAAATTAATATCGATGAACAAGTTGAATTAGCTCAATTAGCTGAAGAGTTGGATTACTCAAGCCTATTTGTGAGGGACAATCCGTTATATAGCAAATATTTAGGTAATGTAACCGAGAATTACGACCCATTTGTATTTTTAACTTACTTAGCTGCCCATACTTCCAAAATATCTCTTGGCACAGCAAGTATTGTTGCTACATTACGTCATCCCCTCCATTTAGCTAAGGCAGCTACATCTCTCGATATTTTATCCCACGAAAGACTATTATTAGGTATGGCTACAGGTGATCGATCGTTTGAATTTCCAGCTTTTAAAGTGAATGAAGATGAATTATCAGAACGATATCGTACAACTATTAAGTCGCTACAACAATTATGGCAGTCAAATGCGCCTGACATTTCAAATGCTATATTTGAATTAAGTGAAGAATCAGTACTACAGGTTTTACCTAAAAATAAAGCCATTCCGATGTTAGGTACTGGATACTCTAAACAATCTATAGAATGGCTCAAACAAAATATGGACGGTTGGATATTTTATGCTCAACATTTTCAAGATCAAAAGCAACTGGTAGAACAATGGCATAAAGATAATGAAATTTTTAAACCTTTCATAAATATATTGTTCGTCGATTTATCTAGTAATCCTAATGAGACAGTCAAACCTATTAAAGGCGGCTATCGAACAGGTAGAAAAATGTTACTTGAAATTTTAAAGGCATACGAAACCATAGGTACAAACCATATAATATTACGATTTATCAATAAAGACAGACAACTAAAAGATATCATCAATGAAGTTGGAACGTATATAGTACCCCACTTTCCAACTCACCAAATTTAGGAGGAATTAATAATGGAAATTTTAAACAGAATAAATGAATTAGCAAATAAAGAAAAAGTACAAACATTGAGTGTAGAAGAAAAACAAGAACAACAAGCGCTTAGACAAGATTATTTAAAAATGATTAGAGGACAAGTGTTAAATACATTTTCAACTATGAAAGTCGTTGATCCACTTGGTCAAGATGTAACACCAGACAAAGTTTATGATTTGCGAAAAGAATATGGCAACATTCAAGAAAATGAATAACTAAATTGAAAAAGCACTTAGTATCCAAACGGAAACTAAGTGCCTTTGTTATTTAACAAACTAAAAAATTGAATTTATGGCCATCTGGATCAGCAAACATTGCACCATAATAACCTTGCTTAACACAAGGTTTTTCTAAAATAGTACCTCCTGCTGATTCGACGCTTTCGATAAGTTGGTCTACTTCTTCATTCGTATTAACACCTAACGAAATAATTGTTTCATTCGCATTAGAAGTTACCGTATCTTTAGTAACCGCTTCAAAGTGATTATTTTCAATTAAAATAACAATCGTATTGCCTATTTTAATCCCTACCATTTTATCTAACATCTCTGGGTTATGATTAATTTCAAAACCTAAAGCTCGGTAAAATGCTTCACTTCTATTCAAATCTTTCACATGCAAATTAAACCACATTGATTTAATCATAAATTCGGCTCCTTTAATTGGTTAATTTAAATCGCAACAATATTTCTACTTAAAATTGTACATGTTCAATCCACTGTGCTAGAGATAGTTTATCAGGGTTAATTTGATTCATTAATTCAAAATCAACCACATATCCTTTATCTTCTAACCAACTTCTTTCAGCTGTACCACTCACAAATTCACCTTTAATTTCTGTAGGTAGACCAGTGACAGTTGCAAATGTTTTAACCACTTCATTTAAAGTTAATTCATCTGACGCAATTTCGATGGCTTGATGATTATATTGTTCTGTTTTTTTAAATAAATTAGCAGCAACTTTCGCAATATCAATTGAAGAAATCATTGCGAATTTAACTTCAGGATTGATAAACTCAGGTATTGTTATTTGTTGGTCTTCTTTCTTAGCAATTCTAAGGAAGTTATCCATAAAGAATGATGGTTTAATAATTGAGAAGTTTAATGATGATGCTTTCAGTTCATTTTCTATTTCAGCTAACGCTTCAAAATGGGGTCCTGTTCTATCTCTATTTACACCGCCTGCTGTACTATACACAACATACTCAATATGTTGTTTTTCAGCTAATTTAATAATCATTTTTCCTTGTCTTAATTCTTCCTCAATATCATCTTTTATGATTGGTTGAACACTATATAATCCATATTGTCCTTCCATTGCTTCTTCTAAGCTTTGTTGATTACTCAAATCACCTTCAAAAATTTCAAGTTGATCACTTTCAATAGAAGTTAATTTATCATTATGTTTATTACGAGTTAAAGCACGTACATGCCAACCATCAGTTAATAATTGTCTTACAACTGCATTACCTTGTTTACCTGTAGCTCCAATAACTAGAATACTTTTCATTTATTTTCTCTCCTTTATTACTGTTGTAAAAACCAATAATCTTCCTTCTCACCTTTTAAATAAGTGTATTCTTTAGGTGATTTACCCATATGCCATATATTTTCATTCATTAAATCTCTTATATCCCATACTAAATGAATAAATTGATGTAAATGATTTCCAAACAATTTGTTTGGTGCTTTCATCTGTAATACATGAGATACCTCATTAATTGAAATATTCATTTCATCTGCTATATTTTTCAAACTCAAAGTCGTTTCATCAAAATGCTCTTGTAATTCTCTAGCTGTAATTTGTCTTTGTTCTTTATTTAATGACATCTACATCACTCTTCCCTTTTATTAAAACATCTACATCTCTTTTATTTGTCTTTTTATATGATAGGCTTTATAATAAACGGATAGTTGTCCGTTTGTCAACAAACTTATTTTAAGAAGGTGATGTATTTGCGTAAAGACGCCCTAGAAAATCGACAGCGTATTGAGAAAAAAGCAATTGAACTCTTTAACCAACATGGCGTTCAAGAAGTAAGTATGAATCGTATCGCAAAAGACTTAAATATTGGAATGGGAACATTGTATCGTCATTTCAAAGATAAAAGTGCATTATGTGCAACTATCATTGCACATGACTTTACTGACATTATCAACGAAATGTATGAAGTTAAAAACAAGAACAGTGATAAACAACTGATTTTTAGTGATTCACTAGACATCTTTTTAACATTTAAATCTAATAATAGTGAGTTATTACATTGTATTGAAGACACAACAGATAAAAATGACTTTTACAATAGCGACATTTATTTACAATTATTTAAGTTTTATTATGAAGTTCTTGGCAATAATACAAGTACACCATGGACAACATTTAAAGTAGATATGTTACTTAAATCTTTATCTACCAATTCTTTTGAATTACAAAAAGAAAAGCGCGGTCTTTCAAACGAATCAATTAGAGACTATTTAATCAAACTATATATTACAGACGAGGTGGCAACAAATGGCTAAAATTACATTAATTACAGGTGGAAATAAAGGACTAGGCTTTGAAACAGCTAAATCACTTATCGACCAAGGTCATAAAGTATATATCGGTTCACGTGATGAATCCCGTGGACAAGAAGCAGCACAACAAATTGGCGCTCAACTTGTTCAATTAGATGTCACTGATGATACATCAGTTAAAAAAGCATTCGATTATATCAAAGAACAGGAAGGCCGTTTAGATGTATTAGTAAATAATGCAGGTATCTCTGGTCAATTTGCTAAACCTGCTGATATTACAGTTGAAGATATGAACAAAGTTTATCAAACGAATGTTTTTGGCATTATAAGAATGATGAACACATTTGTTCCATTATTAGAACAATCTGAACAACCAGTTGTCGTTAATGTCACAAGTGGTCTGGGTTCATTTGGTATGGTCACTGATCCAAATACTCAAGAATATCATGTTAATTCATTAGCATATTGTTCATCTAAATCTGCAGTAACTATGTTAACTGTTCAATATGCTAAAGGTTTACCAAATATGCAAATCAATGCTGCAGATCCTGGTTCTACTAATACTGACTTAGTTGGCGATTTTAGTAACAATGCTAAACCAGCAACAGAAGGTATTAAACCAATTGTAGAGTTAGCAACAATTGATGCGGATGGACCAACTGGCACATTTATTAATGCTGATGGCAAAATGCCTTGGTAAACTTTTGAAAGTTAGAACTAAAAACTTTATAACAAATGATGTAAATAACATACATTCTATTGGAGGATTTTATAATGAAAAGTATTACTTTTGAAGAACACTATGTCATCGATGAGATTCAAAAAGAAACAATGAAAGCAGCATCTGCTGATCCTAATGGCGTACCAATGAAAACAATGCTTGAAGGTTTAGAACAAAAATCTGGCTTTACTGATGCGGATGAAATTAAATACCATGATAAACGTATCAAATTTATGGATGAACAAAATGTTCAAATGCAAGTTTTATCATATGGTAACGGCGCACCTTCTAACTTAGAAGGGCAAAGAGCTATCGATCTTTGTAAACAAGCTAATGATACATTAGCTGAATATGTTAAAGAATATCCAGACCGTTTTGTTGGTTTTGCTACATTACCTATTAACGAACCTGAAGCAGCTGTTGAAGAATTTAAACGTTGCATCAATGAATTAGGTTTCAAAGGTGCACTTATTATGGGACGCCCTAAAGACGGCTTCTTAGATCAAGACAAATATGATGGCATTTTTGCAACGGCTGAAGCTTTAAATGTACCAATTTACTTACATCCAGCACCTGTTAATAGCGATGTATATCAAGCATATTATAAAGGTAATTATCCAGAAGTAACTGCTGCAACATTTGCTTGTTTCGGTTATGGTTGGCATATTGATGTAGGTATCCATGCTATTCATCTTGTACTATCTGGTGTTTTCGATCGTTACCCTAACTTAAATATGATTATTGGACACTGGGGAGAATTCGTTCCATTCTTCTTAGAACGTATGGACGACACTTTATTTGCAGATCATTTACAACACCCAGTTAGTCATTATTTCAAAAATAACTTTTATGTAACACCAAGTGGTATGTTAACTAAACCTCAATTTGATTTAGTTAAAAAAGAAATGGGCATCGACCGTATCCTTTATGCTGCTGACTATCCATATATCGAACCTGAACGTTTAGGCGTATTTTTAGATGAATTAGGTTTAACTGACGAAGAAAAAGAGAAAGTAAGTTATACAAATGGAGCTAAGTTATTAGGATTAGAATAATATTCCAATAATCATTGTTAATAATAAATGGAGGTATTTTATATGAATACTATAGAACTAAAAGGTGCTAAATTACGCTATCATCAAATCGGACAAGGACCTGTATTAATTTTCATTCCAGGAGCTAATGGTACTGGTGATATCTTTATGCCACTTGCACAACAACTTAAAGATCATTTTACAGTTGTAGCAGTCGATCGTCGTGACTATGGTGAAAGTGAATTAACAGAGCCACTACCTGAATCAGCTGCTAACCCAGATGATGATTATCGTGTAAAACGTGATGCTAAAGATATTGCAGAACTTGCACAATCATTAAGTGATGAGCCAGTATATGTATTAGGTTCAAGCTCTGGTTCAATCGTTGCTATGCACGTATTAAAAGATTATCCAGAAATCGTTAAACAAATTGCTTTCCATGAACCACCTATCAACACATTCTTACCTGATAGTAAATATTGGAAAGACAAAAATGATGACATCGTAAACAAAGTATTAACTGAAGGTTTAGAAGTTGGTATGAAAGACTTTGCTGAATCATTAAAAATTGCACCTATTGATGCTAAAATGATGACTGCTCAACCTGAATCAGAAGAAGCTAAAAAAGAGCAATATCAACGTTCAATGTTCTGGGTAGAATATGAAATTCGTCAATATACACATTCTGATATTACTTTAGACGATTTCAAAAAACATGAAGATAAAATTACTTTATTAAATGGTACTGACTCTAAAGGTTCATTCCCACAAGATGTGAACTTCTATATCAATGAACAAATTGATTTACCAATTGTTGATATTCCAGGTGGCCACTTAGGTTATGTTCAAAAACCTGAAGGCTTTGCAGAAGTATTATTAAAAATGTGGAATAACTAAAAAGTTGTTCTTTATCTAAGAAGTTTATATGAAGTATTAAATATATTATTCACGCGTTGAGATTTACCTTCTCAACGCGTGTTTTTTCTTTATCCTAATATTGTTTCCATGGAGCGATTAACACTACCTTCATACATACCGCCAAATTTTAATAAATGAATCATAAGTAAATATAATCTATAAAACTCTAAACGCTCATATGCGCCTTTAGCTAATGGATAATGCTTTTCATATTCATCATAAAATTCTTGTGTAAACCCACCAAATACTGTCGTAATACCTAAATCAAATTCACGATCGCCATAAAATGGTGCTGGGTCAAATAAAGCTGGTTGACCATCCGTTAAGAACATATAATTGCCACCCCATAAATCACCGTGCAATAATGATGGCTTGCTTTGGTGATTGTCTAAGGCGTTGACCATTACTTCTCTGACCTGTTCATATACTTTATTATCTTCTTTATTCCATAATCCTTTGCGCAATAATTCATCTCTAATGTGATCCATACGTTGTTCTATAAATAATTCTTTCCATGAATTTGTCCATGTATTTTCAAATGAAATATCGCCACCTTCATGAGGTAATCGAAAACCAAATTGACCGTCTTCTTGTTGTTGGCTATGCATTTTAGCAACTAATTGACCTAATTCTCTTTGGCTTCCACCAGTACCTTCTTCTAAATAGCTTAATAATAAATAAGCATCGTCATTAATTTCCCCGCTTGCGATAACTTTCGGTGCAGTAATGCCAGCATTTTCAAATTCATTAAGACCTGCAATCTCCGCAGCATAAAAAGATTCATTTCTATTTCGTTGAACTAATAAGAAAAATGTGTCATCTTGCTGTGTAGTAACTTTGAATGCTTCGTTAACATCCCCACCACTTATAGACGTAATATCTTTAATATAATCTAGAGGTAATTGTTCTTTCCAATCTATTGCCATTATCTCACCTTCCATTTATCTGTAATACTTCTTATATTTCCTAAATATATCACTTTTAATCTTTAAGTATGTCACCTATGTGAATGAATCATTATTTAGAAGTTCGACTATTTTTTAAATTTTTATAATTTAACTAGGAAATTTAATATGAAAGTGCTAGTCTATTAAAAGGAAAAGTTTCAAATATATTAAATTGAGGATAGTAAGCCTCAAATATAATGAACTAGGAGCGTTAATATGTATAAACTAATCAAACCATTATTATTCAAAATCGAACCTGAAAAAGCACACGGATTAACAATTGATGCACTAAAAATCGCGCAAAAACAGTCATATGTATTACCTATTATGAAAAAATTATTCGACTATCAAAACCCAATTCTTTCACAAAATATCCATGGTATCACATTTGAAAATCCTATTGGACTTGCCGCTGGTTATGATAAATCTTGTGAAGTACCTAAAGCTTTAGAAAACCTTGGATTTGGTGCATTAGAATTAGGTGGTATCACGCCAAAACCACAACCTGGTAATCCTCAACCTCGTATGTATAGATTATTAGAAGACGATGCTTTAATTAACCGTATGGGCTTTAATAATATTGGAATGAATAAAGCACTTAGTAACTTACGACGTCATGCTTATCATACGCCAATCGGTCTTAACGTTGGTGTAAATAAAATGACTTCTTATGATAACCGTTACCAAGATTACATTAAAGTTATAGATACATTTAAAAATGACGTGGATTTCTTCACTGTGAATATTAGTTCTCCAAATACTGAGAACTTACAAAATTTTCATGACAAAGATGAATTTTCAATGTTATGTAGTGCTTTAGAAACATTCAAAGCACAAAATGAAATTAATTTACCTATATTCTTAAAACTTACTTCTGACATGGATGAAAATGGATTAAAATCACTCTTACCAACTATTAAAGAACATTTTGACGGTGTTATTCTTGCGAATACGACACGTCAACGTGATGGTTTAACATCAGCTAATCGTGTTGAAGATGGTGGGTTAAGTGGTCGTCCATTATTTGAACGTAACTTAAAATTAGTTAAATTAGCATACCAAGAAACTAATGGAGAATTACTAATTATTGGTACTGGTGGCATCTTTAGTTCTGAAGACGCAATTAAAATGATACGTAATGGAGCTTCATTACTACAAATTTATTCATCTCTTGTAATAGAAGGTCCAGGTCTAACTAAGAAAATAAATAAAGAAATCGCTCAGTATTTAAAACAAAATGATTATCAAAATATTAGTGATATTATTGGATTAGATGCAAAGTAGCGTACTAATAATTCAGTTAATAGTATAATATCTTTACTTTGTATAGGTCTTTTATATAGGATATAAATTAAAGTAATCATAGATAGTTATAAATTAAAACTTACTCAATGTTATGTGTCATGAATATGGGAGGCATTCTTAAAGTGCGAGAAGAAACAAAAGAAAAAGATATGAATCATTCAACGCAACAAGATAATATCGATAACAATAGCAAGGCTGAAAGTAACGAAGAAGATGAACGTAAAGGGCTACATGATTATCGCAAAACAGATCTTGATTTAGAAATTGAACGCGAATTACAAGAAATGATGGAAAATGATGACAAAGAAGTAAAGAAAGAAAATAAACGCTTTAAACTATTCTCTTTCCTTGCTATGTTAGTTATCGCCATTATGGCAATTATACGTTTCATTCATAAAATGATTTAACTTTATTAGAATACCCAGAGTTAAGGCTCTCGCCTTTTAACTCTGGGTATTTTTAAAATTGTTGTAAAAATGCACTTGCATCTTTATTGATTTGTTTAAAGTCAATACCTTGTTTCATTGCTGCAAAGACACATCCACAATAACATTGTCTAAATATATTATAGTCATTACACATTTCTATAGAACGTTCATAACCTTTGTTTTTCTTGAAATCACTAGGTAGGTATTTAACGTTATATACATTTTGCACATCCATCCCTAATTGATTAATTAATTGTGCATTCTTTTTAGGAGATAATGTAATCGCACTACCAAAATAATCATAACCATATTTAATAGCTGCTTCTGCTACTAATTCAAGTCTCATTTCAAAACAAGCAGTACATCTTAGACCACCTTCAGGCTCCTCAGTTAACCCTTTAGCCTTAGCCATTTTCATAAATTCATGTGGTTTATATTCAGCTTCAATATACTTCACATTTGAACCTGTCTTTTTATTGAAATCTTGAACAAACATTTCTTGTACTTTGGCACGTCTTAAGTATTCATTTTTAGGGTGAATATTGGGATTAGCAAAATAAATAGCGATATCAGCATATTGTGTTAAAAATTCTAAAGTATATGTGCTACATGGCGCACAACAGCTATGTAATAAAATTTTAGGGCGCTCGTTTTCCCTTTCCCATTGTTGAATCATTTTCCTTAACACTTTGTCATAGTTTACCTTTTGATTTTTCATTTTTTTCAAAATGTCGCCCGCTTCAATCAAAAGAAAACATTCCCTTCATTATTTATTATATAATTTATGAATATTATACAATAAATCGATAATGAAAGAGTGTTCTCAGAGAAATTACTTTTATTTTATTTAATTCAATATTAAGTTTAATATTCTTTCATGATTTTATTTACTTGATAAACATACATAAATCCACCAAATACAATACCCGCAATAATGGCAGTAATAATTTCCATACCCCATTGAATACTTGTATGCTGTAAATATTTTATGATTAAACCTAAGAGAAACATAGCACTTCCGAAGTAAAGCATCAAAATCACACTTTTAATTCGATATTTATTCACTAATTTTTTATATTCTTCTGGTGAATAAACTTTATCTTTATTTAGTTCATCAGATTTTGTTTTATATAACAATACGCCATTAATTATAAAAAAGAAAATGAATAGTAATATTGTATTTAATGAAATTGTTTGGTGATACGCATCAATGATTAGGTTAGACAGTAACAAAATAGGCATACCAATATAGGTAATTATAAATGTAGTGGCCAATTTTTGATTTAAAAGCGTTCTCTCCCTTTCATCTTTTTCAGTTGATGTATTAGTAATCCAATTTAATAACTTTTCATTCAACTGACTCATATGAATACCCCTTTCAACTAGTAATTTTAGTATATGTCTAATATATATGACACATGTATTAATGTCAAATATAAATGACATTAATACTTAATTGTATTCATTTAACATAGAACATTGTATGATGTTGTTAGCAATATAATATAAAAGACTAAGGAGCAGTTTTATGACTCAATTATCACCCTATTTAGCATTTCCAAACACTAAAGAAGCTTTAAAATATTACGAAGAAGTATTTGGTGCGACGAATATTAAACGTTTAGAAGTCGGAGAAGATCAAGCGGAACATTTTGGAATGACAAAAGAACAAGCTAAAGAAGCAACTATGCATGCAGAATTTGAAATTGTTGGTGTGAAAATTTTAGGTGCAGATTCATTCGAACGTATTCAACCAATCAATAACGGCATTTCATTATTAATTGATTTTGACGTTAATGATAAAGAAGAAACTGAAAAAGTAGAAGCTTTCTACGATAAAATTAAAGACCATGAGTCTATCAATATTGAACTACCATTATCAGAACAATTTTGGGGCGGTAAAATGGGCGTCTTCAACGATAAATATGGCGTAAGATGGATGTTACATGGTCAAGATTATAATGCAACGAATCAGTAAATAGGTAATAATAAACAGGCTGGAACATAAATCCCAAAATAATAGCACTAAGGTGATTTATTTTAATCATCTTAGTGCTTTCTTTATACCCAATACTTCGTATTGTATGGCTCTCTTTCCCAGGGTACAGTTTCAGCCAGAAATACAGCACAGATAAATCTGTGAGTATTTCTAAGGTCTTCAACTAGCACTGTTCCCTCGGGAGTCTCGCCATAAATACTACGTATTTATATGTAATTTTACTTTAAAATATTTAAAAAATAAGGCACTTTCGTATAATTTAATAAGCATCACTAAACTAAATTAATGGAATCCTTATGTATAAAGATTAATCGATTTAGAGTAAACTCCAAAGTAGATGCTTTATCAAAATCTTTATTTGTACAATTTCATAATCAGTGTTTAAAACAAAATCTCATAGATAAAAAGGTAATTTCTATATTATTTAAATAGAAGTTACCTTTTTTCTCTTGTTCAAGAACTTTATGTCTCTGCCTCATTTATTATTTCTCTCGTTGTATTATTGTAGCTGGGCCGTTATTGACAATATCATAAAAATATTGAATCAATTCTTCTTTCGATATACGGTTAGGATCCTCTACCCAATGACGTATAAATGAAAGCCCCGCTCCAGATACATAACTCATAAAATAAGAAAATGGTATGTTACCAATTTTATTATTGTCGTTTTTAAAATGATTTAAATGTCCTGTGATAAGTTCATATAGCTTCTCATGCAAATTGGAATCCTTACCAATATTAAACATAAGTTGATAAAACGACATATTCTCTTCTATATTACCAATTAAAAACTCCATAATCGTACGTATATTATCAGCTGATATTGCTTTATTACTATATACATCATTTTCTTCAATAAATACTTTAATTTCTTTAACCTGCTCATCTTCCATTTGTTCTAATAAATCATATTTATCTATGTAATGCGTATAAAATGTACTACGATTGACGTCTGCTAAATCTGAAATTTGTTGAACTGTAATTTGTTCTAATTCCTGTTTATGCAATAAATCGATAAATGCTTGTCTGATTGCTTGCTGTGATTTTCTAATGCGTCGATCTTGCGGCATAATGTCACATCCTTTATCTCTATACAACAATTATACGTTGTTTGTTGGTTATTACACAAATTAAGGACATTGATGATTGGAATTCTGATTATTACCTCTTATCATGAAGGTGTAAAGAAAAAGAAATCATGTAAAGGATGATTCATATGACAAGCAAATTATTAGGAAATCCAAAATTAACTGTTACAGATGTTAACGATGTCAAAGAAGATTTAAATCATATTGTTGTAGATAGTGTACAATTTGGTAATCAAGAAATGATTATGGAAAAAGACGTTACTGTAGAAATGAAAGATGGCGAAAAATTATATGTGAATATTTTCCGTCCTAACAAAGAAGGTCAATTCCCAGTAGTGATGTCTGCAGATACGTATGGTAAAGATAACAAACCAAAAATAACTAATATGGGGGCTAATTGGCCAACATTAGGTGCTATACCTACTTCAAGCTTCACGCCTGAAGAATCACCAGATCCAGGTTTCTGGGTACCTCAAGATTACGTTGTTATCAAAGTTGCTTTACGAGGTAGTTCAAAATCTAATGGTGTCTTATCTCCATGGTCAAAACGTGAAGCAGAAGATTACTATGAAGTGATTGAATGGGCTGCACAACAAGAATGGAGTAATGGTAATATCGGAACTAATGGTGTGTCATACCTTGCAGTTACGCAATGGTGGGTTGCGTCATTAAATCCCCCTCATTTAAAAGCTATGATTCCATGGGAAGGTTTAAACGATATGTATCGTGAAGTTGCTTTCCACGGCGGTATTCCAGATACAGGATTCTATCGTTTCTGGATTCAAGGAATCTTTGCGAGATGGACAGATAATCCAAATATTGAAGATTTAATTCAAGCTCAAAAAGACCATCCATTATTCGATGATTTCTGGAAACAACGCCAAGCACCACTTCATCAAATCAAAACACCTATCTTAGCTTGTGCAAGTTGGTCAACTCAAGGTTTACACAATCGTGGTTCATTTGAAGGATTTAAACAAGCAAGCTCAGAAGACAAATGGCTATATATCCATGGTCGTAAAGAATGGGAAAGCTATTATGCTAGAGAAAATCTTGAACGTCAAAAAGCGTTCTTCGATTATTACCTAAAAGAAGAAGATAATGATTGGAAAGACACACCAACTGTCACTTATGAAGTAAGAGACCAATTCTATAGAGGTGAATTCAAAACAGCAACATCATTCCCATTACCAAATACTGAATATACTCCTTTATATTTAAATGGTAAAGAATTAACATTAAATCAAAATGCTGTCTCTGAAGAAAATACAACTAGTTATGATTCTGAAAATGAAAAAGACGAAGTACGCTTCAGTTATACATTTGATAAAGATACAGAATTAGTAGGTAATATGAACTTAAAATTATGGGTAAGTACAGATGATACAGACGATATGGACTTATTTGCAGGCATTAAAAAATTAGACCGTCGTGGTAATGAAGTACACTTCCCTGACTTTAACCATATTGAAGATGGTCAAGTTGCAACTGGTTGGTTACGTGCTTCACATCGCGAATTAGATCAAGAAAAATCAACCATTGCTCAACCTTGGCATGCACATGAACAAGAATTAAAACTTAATAATGGTGAAGTCGTTCCTGTAGAAATTGAATTACTACCTTCAGGCACATTATTTAAACAAGGTGAAACTCTAGAAGTTGTTGTAAAAGGAAGCGAAGTAGTAAAAGGTAATAGTACACCTGGTATGAGTACACGTTATGAACATAACGAAACAGTAAATAAAGGACATCATCATATTCACACTGGCGGACAATACGATTCTCAACTAATCATTCCCGTAACAAAATAAATATATTAAAATGACCACTCAAAAGGATTTCTCCTTTTGGGTGGTCATTTATTATTAATTATTTTCTGGAACTTTTAGTATCCAGAACCTACTTTTTCTCCGTCTTCATCATATTCAGTTACATAACCGTCATCTGAATCTACAGTATATGAACCTGCTAAATTACCATCTTTATCTTCAAATGAGAATCCCCATTTGCCATCATCTGTTTTTTCAGGTTCTTTGTACGTATATTCATCTGTATCTAATGTATGTCCTTCATATGACTCAACTTTGTCGATAACGTTATCACGAGTTACTTCTTCTGAATCACTGTCACTATCATCGTCATCATCATCGTCGTCTGATTCCATTTTCTTATCGTAATAATCATCTATAGCGTCTTCATCAAATTTGACTGTTACATCTGATACGCCATTATCTTCTTCACTAGCACTTGAAACATTTACAGAACTTGATTTAAATGTTTCACCTTCTAAAGTACCTTGTGCATATACGATAACATCTTCGTCAGGATCATAAGGACCAAATGTATCAGATTCATCACCTTCATTTTTATCGTTCACGTAGATGTTAATATCATCTAACATTGATCCGCCTTCAGTAGTTACGTTGAATCTCTTTTGTCTAAATGATTCTTTCGCAATACCGTCTTCTTCACTCATAGTAATGTTAATTGCACCATCGAATGTTTTACCTTCCATTTTCTTAGAGGCCTTTAAATTATAATCTCCAATTGGGAACGTGCCCATTGGTTTACTTTCAGCTTCATCAACAGAAAGATGATGTTTTTCCCCATTAAATTTATAAGTAATATCACCGGTATCAGTAGGTTCAATATATACCTTTTTTTGTGGAATATTGAATTTATAGTTATTAAAGAATAAATATTTTTTGCCGTCTTTTTCAATATTTAATACATTATCATCGTCTGTATTAACAGATAAACTATGATATTTACCGTGCTCAACTTCTTTCGTATTACTTTCAATTTGGTTTGCTACATTAGTTAAGTCGCCTTCAGCCTTGAGGTAATTTAAATAAGCACGTGCTTCTTGTTCACTCAATTTATTATCTGCTGAAGTCACTTGTTTAGCTAGACCTTTTGCATCATCTTTCTTAACTGCATGTGCGATTTGGTCTGCTTGTTTTTCAGGTGAAAATTGATGTTTTAAAATCGCAAAGATAGCAATTAACATTGCTAAAACAACTGCAACTATAACAATGATTAATATTGTTTTTTTCTTACTTTTCTTCGGTTGTGGTTCATATTGTTGATACATAGATGCATTATTATAACCTTGGTTATGTTGTTGTGAATGAGTATGATTGTGAGAATTTTGTTGTGAATCCTGAGATGCGTTAACTGGTGCCCCACAATTAGTACAAATTTTAACGTCTTGGCGTAAGGGTTTACCGCAATTACTACAATATTTCATTAATAACCACTACCTCCACCGAATAAGTTATTAAAGAATGAATCTCTTGTTTCATCAAATGATTCTAAAATACTTGAAAGTGTTACTTCTCCGAAAATTCTCATCAAGATAAAAATAACAATTAAGTAAATAACAATACCATAAAAACTTGAAAATCTAGTGAAGTTAATACCACTATATTTCGCAATTAAATATACACCAGAAGCTACAAGTATAACGAAAGATAACATTAAGACAACCATGCCAAATGTGTATGCTTCCATAACTAATAGAATGATAGATACAAGTAACATTGCAACTGTGACACTATTAATTAATATGAAATCAGAAAATACCTTTTTAAATGGTATCGCTTGAACTACAACTAATCTTGTCATTCCGAATATTGTACCTACAATTGCAGCTAAAAGAATAATTAAGCTAATAATAATAGAGAACACGATTTTGGATTCTGAAGTAAATAAAGATACTTCTTCTGGAATAGCTAAGAAAAGAATGATTGCAAGTACGATTAATCCAATTGCTAATAGTGAACCTAATAATTTAAAACTGAATGTATGAGTACTTTTAATCTCTCTATCAGGATCTACAAAAGCACTTTTGAAGAAACCTTTACTTTCTTGAGTCACTTCTTTAGCTTGTTCACTAAACTGATTTGTTTGTTGTTGATACTGATGTGGTTGTTGTTGGTACTGTTGATTTTGATTATAGTTTTGATATTGATTCTGGTATTGGTTCTGATTTGGATTTTGATTTTGATTTTGATTCTGGTTTGGGTTTTGATTTTGGTATTGCTGTTGTGTGTTGTTAGGTTGTGAGTGTTGGTATTGATTGTGATTTGCGTGAGTTTCTGCAGATGCATTACTTTGATTCATTGATTGTGATTGTTCATGTGAGGCATTGCTAGTAGAATTCATTGTGCTATTATGAGTTGATTGAGTGGCCTGTTGTTTATTTGAGTGAGAATCAGCTTGTTTAATATCGTCCTCTGCTGATGTAACTGCATTAGATTGACGATTAACTTTTGTGCCGCATTCTCCACAAAATACATCATCTTGTTCGATTTGATGACCACAATTAGGGCATTTCATAATGGTACCTCCAGTATTTTATTGTTTATCTTTGCAAATTATAACATTTTATTTATGTTGTTTTCTATGAAATTTCAAATATTTTTAAAAACCTTTAATAAAGTTTGTTATATTTTTAGATATATCAAATACCTTAATAGATATTTTTACTAAAAAAATATTTTTTAATAGATAGTAAGTAGTTGGTAACACAATTAGTCCTAATATAAAAAGCGTTTTATTTTTTAATTTAAAGTCACACAAAAATACGATATATTGTAAATAAAAAAGCTAGTAAACGAGTTTTGATAAACTCATTTACTAGCCATTTTTCTAAAAGATATGTCCCAGGTTCTTAATTGTTATTATTTATTTTTATGTATTTTCTTATTTAGTTGATGATCAGATTGACTAAATACTTCTGCTTCATTAAATGTAAGAACAACATTAACAGGACTTTCATCACTATTAATAGATGGTACATTCACTTCATTTGATTTAAATGCTTGGTTCCCTACATAACCTACACCATAAACAAGCAAGTCATCTTCTCCACTAAAAGGTCCATAAGTAATATAGTCTTTTAATCTACCAACATTTTTATCATTAATAACTAAATCCATTTTATTAAACATATAACTATTTTTAGTTGTTACTTTAAATCGTTTTTCACTAAAATCTTCTTTAGCTAAAGTACCATATTTTTTCAAACTAAAAATAATATTGCCGTCATATGTACGATTTCCGATTTTTTTAGTTGCGTCTAATTTATATTCACCTAAAGGTACAGCATTTAAACTAACGATATGACCTTTTACTAAACGAACATTATACTTTTTGTTATTTAAACGATATGTCAATTTACCATTATCTTTAGCATCTAATGTAAAGTTAAATCGTGGTATTTCAAATTGAAAGTTTTTAAACAAACCGAATAAATGAATCTGTTGATGTATCGTTAAGATTGTCACTCCTTCTAATTCAACATCTTGTGTTTTACCTTTATTTTGTTTTAAATGATATGCTGCCGATGTTAATTGATGTAAGAATTTTTTATTACCACCAAATGAATTGATCAAAGATACATATGCCTTAGCTTCTTCATTTGTTAATTGTTGATTATTGGATATTACTAATTCAATCAATTGGTCCGTATTTTTATGATCGATTGCATCTGAAAATAATTGAACCTTTTTATCTAGTGCGTTTTCTAATCTATAGAAAGATAAAATACTAATTAATATGATCGTCATCAAACAAAGTACCAGTATTATAAGTGACAATGGTTTTTTAGGTTTGCGAAATCGATACCTTTTAGACGCATGAGAAGCATGAATTTGATGCGAATATCTTTCTGTATATTTTTTTGTAGCTAACATAGAATGATAACATCTTGTGCAGTAATCATTATTAATATACATAGGTTTCTTGCATTGTTTACAGTAAGCCATTAAAACCACTATCCCATAATTTCATAAGATAATCGTTGATTAATTGTTCTATAATCATATGACCTAATAAATAAACTAAAATTGTCATTACCAATTGATAGATAATGATACTATATATGCTTGCGATTTTTGTACTATACATAACACTATATTTAGCCAAAATATATGACGGTGAAATGATATATAACATAACACAAGCAACAACTAAGATAATGATAGCTAATTTTGTTACGCCTAGTATAGCTAATATCAATCCTATTAATAATGTTATAACTGAAAACGTATTAACGACAATGAAATCAGACACAACCTTGTGAAGTTGGACTTTCGTGTTTAAACTTATTTTCAAAACACTATACAACACGCCAATTGATAAAGTTGTACTACCTAACATTATCATCAATATATAGAAAGTTATCTTTAAAGGTGAGCTGCTTGCCATAAATAAAAATAAATCTGAAGATAAAATGATTATTAGTAAAGTACTCAATAACGTTCCTATACATACTAATGATAATAAAAAACGATAATTAAATGTGACTTGATTCTCAAAAATATCATCCACAGATTTAAATACATGGGTGAAGAATTTTTTACCTTCAATTTGTAAATCTTTAAAGAAATATTCCATTGACGACATATTATCATCTGTTATTTCTTCAACAAATGAGTCATTTTCTTCAAGTGTAGATCGCTTTCTCGTTGTTTGATGAACCGATGTCGTCTTTTTATATAATTGACGTTCATTATTAACATCATCTTTTTTCTGAGATTGCTTTGAAGTACTTTGAAGTTGTTGGTCCTCTGTCATTGTAGATGCTGTTGGAACGTTTTGTGTCGCTTCATCTGGTTTAATTATTTCTGCACCACATTGAACACAAAATCGATCTTCTGGTTGATAATTCTGACCACAATTAAGACATTTCATGAATTTTTAATTCCTCCACTATAACTATTTAGATAGATTATATTACATTTCAACACCCTATTCTATATTATTTTTATTTTATTTATTAATATTTAAAAAGTCCTAACAATAAATTATACTAATTTGTTAGGACTTGCATTTATATATTTAATTATCACTGTTATAAAACAATTGTGTTTTCTTTTTCATGTATCATTTCAATGATGTCATTATGTTCATTCAATACAGCTACTTTTGGTGCATGATGCTTAATTTCTTCTTCATTTAATTGAGCATAAGTCATAATTATAACTACATCATCTATTTCAACTAAACGAGCTGCAGCACCATTCAAGCAAATCTTACCAGTACCTCTTTCACCAGCAATGACATAAGTTTCAAAGCGCGCACCGTTATTATTATTTACGATTGCAACCTTTTCATTTGGTAATATATCAACCGCATCTAAAATATCTGAGTCAATCGTGATACTGCCAACATAGTTTAAGTTAGCTTCTGTCACCCTTGCTCTATGAATTTTAGAATTCATCATTGTTCTTATCAACTTATTCAGCTCCAATTATTATATTATCTATCAAACGTGCTTTTGAAAATTTAACGGCTAATGAAATAAAGATTTGACCTTCAATTTTAGTTTGTTCTTCTAACTCTGGATAACTATAGATAGCCACTTCATCTACTTGACCACTTGTGTAATCAAGTAAATATTGAGTAATTTCATCTATAATAACTGAACTATTGCGTTCTCCATTATTATATAATTCACGTGCTAATTTCAAACTCTTACTTAAATGAACCGCTTCTTGTCTTTCCTCTACTGTTAAGTAAACATTTCTTGAACTTTTTGCTAATCCATCTTTTTCTCGAACAATATCCACACCTATAATTTCAATTGGCTGATTAAAATCTTTGACCATTTTTTCTACGATTGCCAGTTGTTGCGCATCCTTTTTACCAAAGTAAGCATAATCTGGACTTACAATATTAAACAATTTATTAACTACAGTTACAACACCTTCGAAATGTCCCGGACGTTGTGCACCTTCAAGTACATGTGCTAATTTACCAATTTTAAGTGTTACACCTAGTTCATCAGGATACATTTCTTCTACACTTGGATAAAACACATAATCGACATCAATTTGTTCTATCATTTCAACATCTTTATCAATTTGGCGAGGATATGCATCAAAATCTTCATTAGGTCCAAATTGTAGCGGATTAACAAAAATACTCACTACAGTTACATCATTAAATTCTGATGATAATTCCATCATTTTCAAATGACCTTCGTGTAAAGCACCCATAGTAGGTACAAAACCTATCGTTTGTCCGTGTGTCTTATATTCTTTAGCAATATTTTGCATTTCACTTACCGTTGTTATCACTTTAGTCATTGTTATTTACCTCACTCATAATTTTTTTCTTATACGTGTGTGTTTCAGAGGGAAATGCGCCTGATTTAACTTCTTCATTGTACTGTTTTAAACCATTAATACCAATTGAAAAGTCACTATATTGCTTAACAAATTTTGCATGACGTTCAACACCATAGTTGAGCATGTCATGATAAACCAATACTTGCCCATCAGTGTCTTTTCCTGCACCGATACCTATGACTGGAATCGTCAATTTTCCACTAATTACTTGGGCAAGATCACTAGGTATTGCTTCAAGAACTAGCGCAACTGCACCTGATTCTTCCATAAGGCGAGCATCTTCAATTAATTGTAATGCTGCTTCTTTAGTACTACCTTGTAATTTGTATCCTGTTACGCCTACACTTTGTGGTGTTAAACCTAAATGTGCTACAAAGGGAATACCCATTCTTGTCGCTTTTTTTATAAACGTTGCTAAATGTGCACCTTCCGCTTTAATCGCATTTGCGTTCGTTTGTTGGTATAAATCTAAAGCATGTTGTAAATCCAGCTCATCACTGATACCAACCGTACCAATTGGCATATCTACGACTACAAACGTGTCTGGCGCTCCACGACGTACGGCTTTTGCGTGGTGTATCATATCATCTATTGTAACTTGAACTGTACTTTCGTAACCTAACACAGTCATCCCTAAGGAATCTCCCACTAGTATCATATCTATATTTGCTTCTTGTGCTTGTTTTGCACTAGGAAAATCATAAGCAGTAACCATTGAAATTTTGTTACCTATTTGTTTCATTTCAATTAACTGAGCTAAAGTTTTCAATTCAATTCATCCTCAATTTCCTATATTATTAGCAATAGTATAATGAATCTAATCAAGAAAGGAAAGCATAAATATTATGACAATTGGTGTTATTGGTCCTGGAGCTGTTGGAACGACTATAGTTATTGAATTACAAAAGAAATATCCTGACACTTTATTAATTGGTAAAAAAAGACAAGAATTACATTATTTCCCAGAAAATGAAAAAGAAGGAATCATAATGTCTGTTACACCTTATCAGAATATAATTCAACCTCTTGATGTACTATTCATTGCCGTTAAAACATACCAACTAGATTCTGTACTTTCAAAATTAACTTCAATCATACATGAAAATACATTAATTATCCTTGCTCAAAATGGATATGGATATCTAGAGAAAATTCCTTATGAACATGCATATCAAGCTGTAGTCTATATTAGTGGTCAGAAAAACAATAATAATATCGTGCATTATAGAGACTATTGTCTTCATTTGAAAGATACACCAAGAACAAGACAATTACAAAAGTTAACTAACAAAACTAAAATTGAAATAATACTTGAAGATAATATTGAACAAAAAATATGGTATAAACTATTAGTCAATTTAGGAATTAATTCAATAACAGCAGTAGGTCGTGATACAGCTAAAATTTTGCATTCAGCTCATATTAAACATATTTGTAGAGAAATTATTTCAGAGGGTATTACAGTAGCAAATGCTGAGGGAATCACTTTTGATGAAAGCACGCTAAACTCTATTATGACAATATATGAAGGTTATCCTGATCAAATGGGAACAAGTATGTATTACGATATCATGTCAGATCGGCCTTTAGAAATGGAAGCAATACAGGGCTATATATACAATAAGGCACGACAACATCAATTACATACGCCTTATTTAGATACTATTTATTCATTTTTATCTAGCTATCAACAACGTATTATTCAAAATTCAAGTTCACAATAATTTATTTTTATAGACAAACAAAAAAACTGAGACGTGATCTATCACGCCTCAGTTTTACTATAATTATTCAGCTTCTCTTATTTCATCTGCAATATCTTTATAATCAATATCAGCATTTGTAAATGTTTCATCATATGATGGGAAATGTTGTTCAAATGTTTCGAAGTTTTGTATTTCAACTTTAACGTCTTCGACTTCAAAGTCTAATACGTGACCACCAAAGTTACGATCATCGTTAGCGAAATGAACATGGAAACCTGCTGAACCTACACCATGGAATAATTCTGGTGTAAAGAAACCAACTACAGAACCTTTGATATTCGTTTCAGTTTGTTCAGGTTGTCTACGTGCTGAATCAATTAAACGAGTATACGGTGGTTCTTGACCTGGCATCATACGTACATGCATTTTTTTGAAAACTCCAGAAATTTTTACTGCTGAGAATAAATTTTCACTAAGCATTTTTTCTTTCACTTCATTAAAGACCGCTTCAGATGATTTATCTTTAGTTTGATAAGTCGTATCTGCTGTGAATTTTGCTACTGTAGCATAAGGTGTTAATTCATCGCCTTTTAATTCAACAAATTCTTTATGTTCATTAGCATGATAAGCTTTACCATCAATAAATATTACTTCCCCATTAGAACCAGTAAGTGTTGCTATTCCTAAATCACCATGTTCTAATAGTTCATTAATTGATGCAGTCCCTTTTAGTAATCCTGCCATCAATGTTCCTAATGTACCGTGTTGGTATAAGACATTAGTCATAAACAATTTCACTCCTAATTCGTGTTCATCTTTATTAGTTAAATGCGTCAGGTAACATGTTTGTAGAAAGCTTCATGTTATCTTTATAGTTAACTGGAATATCAATCAATACTGGACCATCAGTGTCATATCCTTCTTTGATAGCTGCTTCTAGTTCTTCTTGGTTAGTGACACGTATTCCTTTAGCACCAAATGCTTCGGCATATTTTACATAGTCAACTGAACCAAAATCTACACCTGATGAACGTTCATATTTCATTTCTTCTTGGAATTCGACCATATTATATTTACCATCATTCCAAATTAATTGAATGATATTTAAATTTTTCCGCACGGCTGTTTCTAAATCTTGTGCTGAGAATAAGAAACCACCATCTCCAGCAACTGAAACAACTTGTGTATTTGGTCTTACAAGTGCAGCTGAAATAGCCCAAGGTAAAGCAACACCTAATGTTTGCATACCATTACTGAATAGTAAATGTCTTGGATTATAGCTTCTGAACTTACGAGCCATCCATATATAGTGACTACCTACGTCCACTGTCACAGTTGTATCATCAGTCAGCATTTTTTGCATTGATTCGATAATTTCGATTGGATGTAACACACCGTCTTCATGTGTTGCTTTAATACCAGTTTCTTCAATAATATGCGCTCTTAATTTTTCTAATTCATCTAAATGTTGTTGATTAATAAATGGTTCATCAACTTTGTTAGAAATGATTTCAATTGTTCCTGCAATATTACCAATTAATTCTTTCATTGGTTGCATATAATTAGTAATTTCTGCTGGAATTTCATCAATATTGATAATTTTAGTATCTAATTCTTTATTCCAGTTACTTGCTTCATATTCAATTGGATCATAACCTATTGTAACTACTAAATCACTTTTACGAAGTAATTCATCACCAACTTGGTTACGGAACAATCCTACACGACCAAAGAAATGATTTTCTAATTCACGGCTAATCACGCCAGCACCTTGGAACGTTTCTACAACTGGTAAATTGGTTTTTTCAACTAATTTACGAATTGCGTTCGTTTCGTTAGCACTTGAACTTCTCATACCAGCAAGTAAAACAGGGAATTCAGCATTTTTAATCTTTTCAATCACATCATTAATATCTTGTTCACTTGGAATACCAAGACTAGGTTTTTCACAATGTGCGATTGCTTTAGATTGAACTGGTGCTGAAATGACATCTTGCGGAATACTAATAAAGCTTGCACCATTTTTACCTGATGTCGCTGTTCTCATTGCGTTTGTCATAACTTCTGATAAAGATTCAGGATCTTGAACTTCTTCACTATATTTTGTTGAATATTTTAATAAAGCAGCATTGTCGATACTTTGATGTGTTAAACGAAGTAAGTCATTACGTTTAACTTGTCCTCCTAATGCTAATACGGGATCTCCTTCAGATGTTGCTGTTAATAATCCAGTAGTCAAGTTACTCACTCCTGGACCACTTGTAACAAGTGCGACACCTGGTTTACCAGTTAATCGTCCTATACCTTGTGCCATCATTGCCGCGTTTTGCTCGTGACGCGTTACAATAAGTTCTGGTCCGTCGTCTTCCAATGCATTGAATAAATAATCAATTTTTGCACCTGGAATACCAAATACGTACTCAATACCATTATTTTTAAAAGTATCAATTACCATATCGGCTGCGGTATATTGTTTGTCTGCCATGCTATTCATTTCCTTCCATTTTTCACATATTTATTTTATCGTGACGATAACATCAGTGTGAAAATGATTCCCCATTACTTGATAAAATATTTAAAGTATATTCTGATAGATTAATCTAAAAGATGTTTCACTGAATCATAAGTTGTTTCTAATGCTTCAACAGATTGTTTGAATAATTCTTTTTCATGATCGCTTAAAGGTGTTTCATAAACCTTGCTTGCACCATTTTCATTGATTAAAGTTGGTACACCAACATATACACCATTAAATCCATATTCACCATTCAATTGTGAAGATACAGTTAATACATTGTTTTCATTATTTAATAATGCTTTTGAAATTCTTAATAATGCTAGTGCAATACCATAATAAGTTGAACCTTTAGCTTGAATGATTTCATAAGCAGCATCTCTTGTTTGTTCATAAATTTCTTGTGCTTTAGCTTCGCTACCAGTTTGTTCTTTAAGTGTGTCATAAACTGAAATACCAGCAATGTTGGCTTTTGACCATACAGCTAATTCAGAATCACCGTGTTCACCAATAATTGAAGCGTGGACACTTGCAGGTGCTACATTCAATTCTTTACTAATTAAATATCTAAGTCTTGAAGAGTCTAATACTGTACCTGAACCGATAACGCGTTCAGCTGGTAATCCAGTTAACTCTTTAACATAACGAGTTAAGATATCTACTGGATTTGCAGCGATTAAGAAGTAACCATCAAAACCACTATCCATAATACTAGTTACAATATCTTTCATGATTTTTGTGTTTTTCTCTACTAATTGTAAACGTGTTTCACCTGGTTTTTGTGGTGCTCCAGCTGTAATTACAACTAAATCTGCATCATTACAATCACTATATTCTCCAGCTTTAACGACAACTGGTGAATCACTATGAAGTGCGCCGTGGTTTAAGTCTTGAACGTCAGCATTAACTTTATCTTTAGCAATATCGATAATTACGAATTCATCTGCAACACCTTGAGTTACCATTGCAAATGCATAACTAGATCCTACTGAGCCATCTCCAACTAAAACAACTTTTTTACCAAATTTTTTCATATCGAAAAACTCCTTCATTTTTGATGAGACTGAATACAAAGCATATGTTATCGCCTCATACATATATTTAATTACATATAATCCACTTTCATTTTAAATATACTTTATTAATATTTGTGTGTAAACATACAAGGGTTCAAATGATGTTAACGTCACTAATTTGTTGGTTTTAAGTTCCCTACGCACTTAATTATAGTAGTTTGCGAAGTATTAATAAAATACATAATTTCGATTAATAACATTCCAAAAAGGAATAGGTTTGATATAGAAAAAAGTAATAGAAAAAATACTTCAATGTACATGTCCATTAAAGTATTTTTTACTGTTCTGATATTAAATTAAATGTCTATTTCGTTCTTAAGTCTTTTATAAATTGAATCCATTCACGTGTTACAAAATTAAGATATGCATCTCTTCTCCAAATTAAACCTAGATGCCATGATAAATCTGCATTTTCTAATTGTAATGCTTTTACATTATCTCCCATTAAACGAACTAAACTCTCTGGTACCACGCTAATTCCGATACCTTGACTAATCATATTCGCTATAAAACTAATTTGAGATATATTAGCTACAGTCTTAGGATAAAATCCTAGTCGCTTACAGTTTTCAATAATTTGATCTTTAAGATAATAATCATCATGGAACAATACAAATTCTTCCTCTTTAAGTTCAGCTAAATCGACTTTTTCTTGTTGTGCTAGTGAATGATTTTTACTAACCACTAACAATAACTCTTCATTATATAGTGAAACTGAATGAAATAATGATGCATCGACAGGTAACGTCGTAATTCCAATATCTACTTCATCTGTTTCTGTGAGGTTCTCAACTATTTTACCTCCACCTTCCATGACTTCATAAGTCACTTTCGGATATAACTGGTGAAATTGATTCAAACTATCAGTAAATAATTGAACATTCATCATTGGTGACAAGGCTATTCTAATATGTCCTTTTTGCACATTCATGACATCATTCATCTCTAATGATAGTTTTTCAAATAACGCTAAAAATTCTAAACTGTTATCATAAAATGTCTGACCAATATCTGTCAGTTTGATTTGCTTTTGAGAACGATCGAATAATGTTATATCGTATTCATTTTCTATACTTTTGATTGCTTTACTTATCGTTGACTGTGCGATATATAGATGTTCTGATGCTTGTGTCATACCACCACGTCTGACTGTTTCAACAAAGTATTTGATTTGTTTTATTTCCATAGCTTTTACCTCTTAAATTAAAGTTTAGTAGTTATTCAGCTGTATGTTCTCTTCTATAAATTAATGAACTGTAAAATATAAAAATGACTATCAATATTGTTGCCGCAACTAATATGGCATAAGTTCCTAAAAATAGTTGAACTTCTGCTGAGACAATGGCACCAATAATAAAGCTTAATACTATTCTAATGTAAAGTTGAGCCTTTCTCAATTGAGCCTTATCCTTATTTAACATATACTCACTCAATGCAATGACACCATTCTTAATGTTTCCTGTAGAGAAGGTATTATTATATCCTTCCCCCTCAATTTTACTAAAAGATGTTGTAAGCATTGCCATACCAAATGCTAGTGGAGGGAGAATATATAAATTTGAAACAGAAGTAGGTAAAAACCCGACAATAATACAACTTAATGTGATAGGCACTAAAGATACTAATCTCCAATATCGTGTTGCCATTTGATGATGGATTAAAGAGACGAACATGACACCAACCATAAATGAAATGACTGACGAAATTTTTAACATTCCTCCATTTAAATCACTATGTGATAACTCTGAAGCAAGAAATATAATGTTTCCTGTTTGTCCGGCTGCAAGTGTGCCTCCTCTAGTTAAGAAGGTATATGCATCAATATATCCGCCTACAAAGGTAAGAAGTACGGCAATTTCTTTACTTTGATATATGTTCTCTCTAATAAATTTTTCTAAAGCCACATTTATCGCCTCTATTTTTTACTTTTAAAATATTAAAACGTGATAATCTTTATTTTATTGAAAGTTCAATATAACTCTATTGTAAAGAATAAATTGTAAAAAGCTAAAATATAGTTCACATTTATTAAAAAAATACTTTTTATAGGGTTATTTTCTGTTATAATCAAGTTTATCCTTTTATATTTGAATATTTTGTCAACAATATCCTCCAATTAAAACGGAAAGTTTTAATTTTTCAGAATTTTTAGACAAAATATAAACGATTTATGCTATTATATAAATTATTAAAATGACAGTTAAATATAACTCATTTATTTACGGAGGTTTAGTATGTCTAGTTTTTTTAAACGTTTAACACAAAAAGAAGATCCTTCCATCTATCAAAGTAAAGATGGTCATTTAAAAAGAACTTTACGTGTTCGTGATTTTCTTGCATTAGGTGTGGGTACTATCGTTTCCACATCAATATTTACATTACCTGGGGTAGTAGCTGCGGAACATGCAGGTCCAGCAGTAGCTCTATCATTTTTATTAGCAGCTATTGTAGCCGGATTAGTTGCATTTACATATGCAGAAATGGCCTCTACAATGCCCTTTGCTGGTTCTGCTTATTCATGGATCAATGTCTTATTTGGTGAATTCTTTGGTTGGGTTGCAGGATGGGCCTTATTAGCAGAATACTTCATTGCCGTTGCATTCGTTGCATCTGGTTTCTCGGCCAATTTAAGGGGTCTAATTAAGCCTCTTGGTATAGAATTACCTAAAGCATTATCGAATCCATTAGGTAGTAATGGCGGTGTCATTGATATTGTCTCTGCCATTGTTATTATTTTAACTGCATTACTTTTATCAAGAGGTATGAGTGAAGCTGCTCGTATGGAAAATATTTTAGTAATTTTAAAAGTATTAGCTATCATATTATTTGTAATTGTAGGTTTAACTGCCCTTAACTTTAGCAATTATGTTCCATTTATTCCTGAACATAAAGTAACTGATGCAGGTGATTTCGGTGGTTGGCAAGGTATTTATGCTGGCGTATCTATGATTTTCTTAGCATATATTGGATTTGATTCAATCGCTGCTAACTCTGCAGAAGCGGTTAACCCTTCTAAAACAATGCCTAGAGGTATTTTAGGTTCTTTAGTCATTGCTGTCGTATTATTTGTAGCGGTAGCATTAGTATTAGTAGGTATGTTCCATTACAGTCAATACGCTGATAATGCTGAGCCTGTAGGTTGGGCATTACGTGAAAGTGGTCATGGTATTATTGCAGCTATAGTACAAGCTATCTCAGTTATTGGTATGTTTACTGCTTTAATTGGAATGATGTTAGCAGGTTCAAGATTGCTATATTCATTTGGACGTGATGGTTTGTTACCTGCTTGGTTAGGAAAACTTAACAACAAACATTTACCAAATAGATCCTTAGTTATTTTAACAATCGTCGCCGTTATTATTGGATCAATGTTCCCATTTGCTTTCTTAGCACAATTAATTTCAGCTGGAACATTAATAGCATTTATGTTTGTTTCGTTAGCAATGTATCAACTTAGAAAACGTGAAGGTAAAGACTTACCTGTTCCATCGTTTAAGTTACCATTGTATCCAGTATTACCAGCAGTAACTTTTATCCTTGTTCTATTAGTATTCTGGGGATTAAGTTTTGAAGCTAAATTATATACATTAATTTGGTTTATTGTTGGTATAATCATTTATCTATTTTATGGAATGAGACATTCTAAAAAAGACCGTGACGATGCATATCACTCACCTAAAAAATCTTAAAAACATAAAAAAAGAGTTCCACGAAGTTTAATTCACTTTGTGGAACTCTCTTTTTTTAGATATTTTCACTATAGATTACCAACCTTGGCCCTCTATTTCATATTGATTTAATTCTCCATTATTTAATGCTTTTATCGCATTTTCAATTGTAGTTAAAGCATAATCTAACTGTTCATATGTGATAACCAATGGAGGTTGGAACCTTAATACGTTACCTGCAACTGCGATAATAACTATGCCTTTATCAAAGCAATAGTTACAAATCTTTAATGCAGCTTCTGGATCACGTGTCTTTTCTATAGAATTAGATACGACATCAATACCTATTGATAATCCTATACCTCTTACATCTCCGATACAGTCGTAATCTTTTACCCATCGATCCATTGTTTGACGCACATATTTACCCTTTTCAGTGCTTGCTTCAAGTAAATGTTCTTCCTCTATCATTTCAAGCGTCGCCAATGCCGCTTCGCAACTAACAGGATTAGCACCCGTAGTAAATAAATGAGCCGGAGCTTCTAGTGTCTCCATAATTTCCTTACGGCCAACAATAGCTGACATAGGTAATCCACCAGCTAATGATTTGCCAAATGTAATTAAATCAGGTGTAAAATCAAAGTGTTCAACTGAACTCCATGTACCTGTGCGACCTAATCCCTGTTGAATATCATCTACAGCAATGAGTATGCCATGTTCTCTACAAATACTTTCTAAAGCTTTGAAATAACCGGGAACTGGCTCTAATAAACCTCCATCGCCTTGAATCGTTTCTAAAACAATACAAGCGACTTCTTCAGCTGGGACATACTTATCAAACATTTCTCGAAGTGGTGCTAAATATTCATCTACAGTATTTGAAGCGGGTTGTTCAAATAAACCTCTATAATTATCAGGAAATGGAATATGGTAAAAACCATTCAATAACGGTCCATAACTTTTTCTCATATTCAAACTAATCGCTGACATGGATAAAGCCCCAAACGTTGAGCCATGATAGGCATTAGTAAAACTAATAATATATGGTCGACCAGTATATGCTCGGGCAAATTTGATAATGCCATCATTAGCATCTGATCCTGTTAAACCGAATGTCACTCTTTTTTCGTAGTCACCTGGTGTAATATCACATAATTTTTTAGACAAACGAATCAATGGTTCATGATACATATAAGCAGGTGTGTAATGTACGAATTTGTCGACTTGTTTTTTAATTGCATCTGTTACTTTTTTTGGTGCATGCCCTACATTTTGTGAACTTGCACTAGCTAATAAATCAATGTATTCTTTGCCATCAACATCAACTAATGTTGCACCATAGCCATGATCAATGGCTAAAGGATAATATTTGATTCTTCCAGATTTAGCAAAATATTGCTCATCTTCTTTTATTAAGTCGTGCGCTTTACTCATAATCAAATCATCCTTCCATGATTGAACTTCACTTCATTACTGTTAATTAATTAGATAAAATAATATTCATTATTCCTCAGTTATAAAATGATTTCGATTTGATGATAGTACTCAATATACTAATATTTTTCAGATTTGTAAATATTTTCCGAAAATTCTAACTAAAAATAATCATAACTACTATTTATACTGAAATATTTGTGTATAAATAGTAGTAAATAGGGAAATCATTACTATCAAATAACTGTTAGGATGTGTTATTTATTTTAAAAATTTTATACCATTTTTTAAGTGCTATAATCATTTCCTTTATCTTATTAATAAGTAATGTCGTTATAGACTTATTTTTACAACATACGCACTTAACTCAATTGTTACTTAATATAGATTTTTTAACTAATCCTCAAAATGTACCAACTTGGATGGAGATAATTATTCACCTATTTATTGGTATTAGCATTTATATTGTTTTTGTGATTTTGTATTATATTTCTAAACATTTTTATCATTTAGCTTATCTACCATTAATGATTATATTTGTAATTATGTACCCTTTACTTATTAGTATTGCTCAAAGATCATTTTTCACATTTAGTTGGTTAGAATACATGTGGTGGATGATTGCACATATTATTTTCACTTTATTAATGTATATCAGTATCAGTTTCATTAGTAGGAACAATAAATATAGATAAAGCAAAAAGGTCGACGCAAATTCATGCATCGACCTTTTTTAGCTTATTTAACTTTTTCTATTCTTCGTCACCATTTTCATCATAATTTAGTAACATTACCATCTTCGTCAACAATATATGATCCTGCTAGGTCACCGTCTTTATCAGTGAATGAGAAGCCCCACTCTCCATCACTATTCTTTTCTGGTTCTTTATATGTGTATGTGTCAGTATCTAATTTGTGACCTTCATAATCTTCAACTTTATCTATCACGTTATCACGCGTTACAGTTGTGTCTTCAGAATCTGAAGAACTATCACTATCATCAGAATCGTCTGATTCACTAAAATCTTGATTTTCATCAATAGGTTCTCCAAAACCTTTAACTTCTTCAGATGACATGTATTTTAACATTTTATCAATTTCGGATTGACTCGCATCATATAATTTAACTGTTTTCGCTTCATCTATAATTCTTTGTGTTTCTCTATCGGAATAACTAGGTGTAACCCATTCTTTTCCTTGGAAATGTGATGGAACATTATAAAGTGTGATTGTGCCATCATTGTTATTTTTATATACAACCTGACCTGCTGCATTAACACTCGGTAATAATACTTGAGTACCTTCTGGTAAACGAGCAGAATTTTTAGGCATGTATGGATTAACGAGCCCATTTGACGCATCTCCATGTTGGATTTCTAAATCTTCAAATTGGCTTTCTTTAGAACCTCTATAACTATCTAGCGCAGTTAACCAAACTTTAGCATAATATTCTTCAGAGTTTGTATCTTCTTGTTGTGATTTTGAATGATTTGAAGATGAATTATTTGAACTACTACTAGATTGTGAAGATTGATTGTTATTCGATTTATTATCACTGTTACTATTACTCTCACTAGTTGAGTCATCAGATACTTTAGAACTTCCTTTGTCATTGTCATTATTTCCAAAACTGCACCCTGCTAAAAGTAAAGATGCTGTTAATAAAGCCCCTGCTACCTTTTTCATTAAACAATCCCCTTTGTTATTTTTGTATATACATTACATTATAATTTTATTATAAACTACATTATTTCAAAAACATATATCCATTTACACAATAGTTGTAATTTACATAACTTTAACAATAGTATTGTTTTCAATATCAATTTAAATCGTTATAGTCCCATCTGTATGAATTATTAAGTTCTTTAACATAACTTAAAGTTTAAGTGTTGATTACTTTAAATTAGCCTATTTATAAAAAATGGGTGGTACACTATTGATGTAAGAAATATTAAATCATTCACTAATTGGAAATGGGGTTTTCATTATGAAGAAACGCTCTATACTAGTAACAACTGTTTTAGCAACTGCTGTTCTCTTTTCAACATCATTTGCTAGTGAAGCTAAAGCTGAGGAAGTCACAACAAACAATGCCGTCCAAGTGGCAAAACAGGCTATGACAAATAGTGGTGGTAATCCCGACTTGCAAAACTTTAATCAAGTTAAAGATAAAGGACAATATTTCATCATTGGTATAAACAATAAATCTGGTGTTGGCGTTGGAACATATAAAGTATATAAAAATGGTGAAGTTGAATATAAAAGTGGTAACTTTGGAGAATATAGTACTTTAAATTCAAAAGATAATTATACTGCACAAGGTATTAGTTCAAAATCCTATAACGAAAAAGAAGATGCTAAACAAGAAAATACATCTGTAGACAGTACAAAAGAGTTAAATGCTTACTATGTTGGTCATGTAAAATCAGATGAACTACCTGAATCTGGCCAAAAAGATATACTACCTAATGAAGCATTAGCTGGTCTGTCACTTGTTGCAGGTACAATACTTATCAGCCAAAGACAATTAAGAAAAACCTCATAAATTCAATATATATATATGTAGAGAGTTATCGTTTTTAAAATGATAGCTCTCTATTTTTTATATAATTTCTCATTTAAATAGTGACGAATTTTTGAAAAATGCCTACTATTTTAGAACAACCTGAATAAAAAAACTATGTCGTGGTATATATTATTTGTAGACAAATTCAATATATAAACGCTTATATATATAAATACATTAGGAGGTAATGTAATAATGAAATATGTAATTGTAGGTACATCCCATGCAGGTTACGAAGTTATTCAAACTATTTTAAAAGAAGATAAAAATGCAGAAATAGAAGTATTCGAAAGTGGTGACAAACCTTCATTCCTTTCTTGTGGTATTCAAAGCTATTTAGAAGATGTATCACCTTCTTTAGATTCTTTACACTATGCAAACGAACAATCATACAAAGACCAAGGTGTTAATATTCATGTTAATAGTACTGTAACGGATTTAGATACAGATAATAGAACAGTTACAGTTGAAAAAGATGGCAATAGTTCAGAAGTATCTTATGATAAATTATTCTTAAGTCCCGGTGGTAAAGCCGTTGCACCACCTTTTGATGGTATAGATAAATATAACAACGTACTATTTATGCGTGGTCGCGAATGGGCAGATCAAATTAAAAAACGCATGCCTAATGCTAAAAAAGCTGTTGTAGTTGGTGGCGGCTATATCGGTATTGAAGCAGCAGAGGCATTTGCTAAAGCAGGTATTGAAACAAAAGTTATCGATGTTGCTGAACGTATTTTAAATACCTATTTAGATTCTGAGTTCACTGATATTTTAGAACAAAATAGTAAAGAACATAACTTAGAATTTATTGGCGGCGAATCAGTAAAAGCTTTAGAAGGCGACAATGAAGGTAATGTAAATAAAGTAGTAACTGATAAAAATGAATATGAAGCGGATACAGTATTAATAGCTGTAGGTGTTGCACCTGCTACTGAATGGTTAGACGGCAAAATTAAACTAGGTAATAAAGGTATTATCGAAATTAATCATAAACAAGAAACTTCAGCTAAAGATGTTTATGCTGGTGGCGACGCTACGTTAGTTCCATTCGCACCTATTGAAGAAGACCGTTATATTGCATTAGCTACTAATTCAAGACGTCAAGGTGTGACTGCTGCTAAAAATATGTTAGGTCATGACGTAGAAATGCCACGTGTCTCTGGTACTTCAGGATTACAATTATTTGATTATAAATTTGGTCAAACTGGTGTTCACGGAACTGAAAAAGACAGCTATGATGGTAATTTAGGTGAAAAATATGTCAAAGAACTTATTAGACCTAAATTCATGCAAGATGAAACAGACATTCACATGAAAGTGATATTTGATGAAGATAGTCATAGAATTTTAGGTGCTCAATTAATGTCTAAAGAAGACGTTACAGAAGCAATTAATACTATTTCTATTGCAATCTCTGCTGGTTATACTTTAGAACAGTTAGCAGTACAAGACTTCTTCTTCCAACCAGATTATGACCGTCCTTGGAACTATTTAAACGTATTAGCTCAACAAGCATTAAATGATACGTTCGGTAGCGATCAAATGTTATTCTAATTCAATATTATTGATTGTAAAACACCTCTTGTGGTTAATTGGCCACAAGAGGTGTTTTTAATTTCTACTTATTTTGTTTATCCTTTTGATAATCTTTATCTTGGTTTTCACCTTTTTTAGGATTAAAGTTAGCGCCTTCAGTATAGTCATTACCTGCATTCCATAATAAGAATTCATTCACACCATTGTCTTTTAAAGCTTGGACTTGATCAGATAATGCTTGAGCATCATATTCTTTATAATTTCCCTCTCCTAAATAAGAAGCAGTAAAGTCTTGAATCCAAGGTCTTGAAATTGGCTTTTTCTTACCTAATTCATCTAAAATACTATTTTCCTTTTGAATATATCTATTTACTGTTTTATATGGTTCTGTATCTGGCGCTTCTAATCCGAAATCACCCGGACTCCAATGAGACGGATAAATCATTGAAGAAATAGCGTCAACATTTTTAGAGATTTTAGGGAAACTTTGTCCAATTCCTGGCGCATTTTTTACTAGTGCAGAATAACCAAAAACATCTGCAGATATTCTAACTTTATACGGTTTTAATTCTTTATGTGCATATTCTAAGTAATTTGTGACCGTATCTACACGTTGGTCACCTTTACTTAATTTACTGTTTTTATAATCGCCTTTATCATAATCTAATTGATCTGCTTCATTTTCAAAACCTTCAGGGAATCTAACATAATCATATTGAATATCTTGGAATCCGGCTTTTGCGGCTGCTTTTGAAATGTTTACATTATATTTCCAAACATCTTTGACAAATGGGTTAACAAAACTTTCTCCTTTGCCATTTTGCCAAACTGAGCCGTCCTTTTCTTTAAATGACCACTCTGGGTGTTCTTTAGCTAATTTAGTATCTTTAAATGTGACTATACGAGCAATGGGATAAATATCATTATCTTTCAATTTTTTCAATAATGGTTTTGCTTCTGCAATATCCATCGTATTTTTATCTATCAATTTATTACCTGTATTAAATTTCATAGTGACATTTCCTTCGTCATCTTTAACATCGATAACCATTGCATTTAATTTTGCATCTTTTACATATTTAATCAATTGATCTATTTTCTCACCTTGTGTTGAATTACTCGTAACATAAATACCTTTAACACCATCTTTAGGGTATGCTACTTTATTCTTTTGGTTTGCTGTTTGTTCTGATTTATTAGTATCTTTATTATCATTGTTGCCATTATTGCTACCATTACTACAACCTGCGATAATTATTGAACTTGCTGCTAATGTCACCCATAATTTTTTATGATTCATCCCTAAACCCCTTATGTGTATTAAAAAAGATTTCTTAACCATTTTATGTTTTTAAACAATATATTAAATTAAAGAAAACTTTTCTTAATTATATATTAGCACATTGCATCATTTAATTTGTATTTTACATACATAAATTATCGGAAATAATTGTTGGTTATTTAATAATCCATAATTTCTCTGGATATTGACGTTTAATCGCTTTTATTTTTTCGTAATTTTCTTTAGGAAAGTCCCATATGTACTTTAGAAATTCTATACTCATTGTTTTAGGATTCGCACCGACATTTTTATTGGTTACAACATGTTTAATATATCTTTTAACTACTCTCAACATACACTTTACTCTTGTTTCTTGTAACCAAATTATTGTATCAGCCTTACACACTCTCATTTCTAAAGTATCTGTATAGTTTCCATCAATAATCCATTTATTTAACATTATTATTTTCTGAATTTCACTAATAAATTGTTGTTGACTTATAGTTGAAATTGAATTTTTCCAAAATATGTCATCTAAATGATAAAGTGGTAAATTCATTTGATGGCTAAGTAGATTGCTTAAAGTTGATTTACCTGTTCCCGGACTACCAATGATTAGTATTCTTCTACACATCATCCCCACCGCCTTTACGAACATTATTATAAGTCGATTTTTTGACTTTATACTATTATAGTGTAATTTTCTTGAAATTTATAAGTTGAATCGCTTGAGAATCAGATTAATTTTTATCATACTGTAGATGAAAGTTAAGTTAAGGAGTGGAAAGTATGAATAAAGAACAATTAGAAAAAATGAAGAACGGTAAAGGCTTTATTGCAGCATTAGACCAAAGTGGTGGTAGTACACCTAAAGCTTTAAAAGAATATGGTATTAATGAAGATGAATATAGCAATGATGATGAAATGTTCAAACTTGTTCATGATATGCGTACACGCGTTGTAACTTCACCATCATTCTCAGCTGATAAAATTTTAGGTGCGATTCTTTTCGAACAAACTATGGATCGTGAAGTTGAAGGTAAATATACTGGAGACTATTTAGCTGATAAAGGTGTTGTTCCTTTCTTAAAAGTAGATAAAGGTTTAGCTGAAGAACAAAACGGTGTTCAATTAATGAAACCAATTGACGATTTAGACGACACTTTAGATCGTGCTAATGAACGTCATATTTTCGGTACTAAAATGCGTTCAAACATTTTAGAATTAAATGAACAAGGTATCAAAGATGTTGTTGAACAACAATTTGAATTCGCTAAAAAAATTATCGCTAAAGGTTTAGTTCCAATTATTGAACCTGAAGTAAATATCAACGCTAAAGATAAAGCAGAAATTGAAAATGTCTTAAAAGATGAACTTAAAAAAGGTTTAGACAATTTAGACAGCGATCAATTAGTTATGCTTAAATTAACTATCCCAACTCAACCTAACTTATATAAAGAATTAGCTCAACATCCAAATGTTGTACGTGTTGTAGTATTATCAGGCGGTTACAGCAGAGATGAAGCTAATAAATTATTAAAAGACAACGAAGATCTTATCGCAAGCTTCTCTCGTGCATTAGCTAGTGACTTAAGAGCTAGTCAATCACAAGAAGAATTCGATAAAGCATTAGGTGACGCAGTAGATTCAATCTATGATGCTTCAGTTAATAAAAACTAATATATTAATATAGAAAAGACACGTGATTAAATCACGTGTCTTTTTTTATTCTTATCTATTATTTAGTTAGTTGTTCTAATTTTTCTTTAGTTTCTTTAATAATCGCATCAAATTTTTCTTTTTTCTCGTTATCATTCATTGCTTGTTGTGATGCTTCCATAAATAATTTAAACACTTCATGTAGTTGTTTACGTGCTGCTTTCATTCCTTCAAAATCAGCATTTTTAAATTGTTCCATTCGTTTCTTAAAGTCTTCATTTTCAGGATTTTCTTCTAAAAATTGAGTACCTTCATCAGTAATAGAATATACTTTTTTATTTCCTTCTTTATGAATAGATACAAAATCTCTATCTTCTAACATTTGTAATATTGGATATACTGAACCTGGGCTAGGTGCATAGAATCCATTGAATCTTCCTTCTAAATCTTTAATAATTTGATACCCGTGTCTTGGTTCTTCTTGTAACATTTGTAAAATGACATATTGAAGATTTCCTTTTTTAAAAAATCTATCTTTGCCATTCATTTGTCTAAAGCCACCAAACTGTCCTGGTCCTCTACCAGGTCCTCCATTCATACCAAATCCTTCAAATCTTCTCATATGACCGTTCATTCTATTTTCATTTCTATTAAACATATTAATCACCTTTCTCTATTTCGATATATCAGTATCATAAACGATATATCGAAATAAGTCAACGATATATCGTTATTTTTTAGTATAAATTAAAACCTGAAACATCTATTTGACGTTTCAGGTTCAATTGTCACTTTATTTTTTATTATTTTTTTCTACCCATTTGATAAAATTAGTATCGCTATTTCCTGAAGTTTCTGCCATTGTATGGCCTTGATCCCATACAGTTTTGAAATCAACATTTTTATTTCCAACATACTGTTTTAAAGCTAATGACAGATTTGTTTCAGTATTTAATGCTGTATCGCCTTGTTGAATTCCCGTTCTGATTCTCCAATGTTTCGCAAAATTTGATTTTCCATATCCTTTATAATAATTAGATAAATAGTACATCGGATTATACATATTCATACGTGTTTCTACAGATTGGTTAAGTTTATCTTTTTGTTTTAAGTCATCATTATAATTATCTACATATTTATTTTTCCAGCCACTCATTTTTGAATATTTACTTTGATTTTGTTTTAACAATTTAGCCGTTGTTTTATCAAAATGTAGTTTTGTATGATTACCATTTGTGCCAAATACATTATTTTCTGCTTGACTACGTTTTAAATCATCAAATGCTGGTACTGATTTAGATGGTGTTTTATAATATTTGGCAAAGTCTTTAAGACTAGTGATATGCGCTTTCTTAGTTTTCTTATTATAAGTGATCCATTTACCTTTTTTATTCAGATCTTTAAGATAAGCATCCATAGTTTTATATGTTTTGTTATTTGATTGAGAGCCCATTTTTGGCATAGCACCTTTACCTTTTGGCTTTTGACCATTAGATGGTGCCTTACTTTGACCCATTCCAGCTTGTTGATTATCTGTTTTCTTATAAGGAAACTTAGTATTATTTAAAAAGTCAGTAGCTGATTCTTCAACTTCTTTTTTTAGATATTTTGCATATGAACCTTCAGTATAATAACCTTGTTTAGATTTATTAAGTGATAATTTTTGTCCATTAGTAGTTAAATTTAATTTGTTGATATATGATCCATATGATTGAGCTAAATCATTAGATAATGCTTTTTGGAATGTTTTGTTTTTTCTACTATTGCTGTTTGTATATTGCCCCATTTGCCATTCATATGCTGCATCTGCTTCATCTAAATTTGTAATAGGACACCAAGACATTACACCGTCAATTTTATCGCTAATATATTTCCCTTTTTTATCAGTCATTGCTGCGCCAATTTTTTTCAAATATTTATAATATGTTTTACTATCTCCAGATGCTCCTGCAATAGCACTTTGTGCGCCACCACCACTGTGACCAAATGTGTAGACTTTTTCACTATTACCAGGTAATTCATTAGAATTAAATCTATAATAACGAATAGCCGCTTTCAAATCAGTAACTCCCCATGGAGCTCCATACTCATATGATTTATTAGATGAACTACTGGAACTATTTCCGATATTCATACTACGTCCTCTTAATCCAGCCTCTACATATATAAATCCGGCTTTCATATATTTTGAAATATTACTATATTTATATGAAGTTGGTGCACTTTGTTCAGCATAACCCGGTGTATTAACCGGATACACTAATGGTGCATTTTTAGCTGAATAACCATTTACTTTGTTTTCATTATTTACAGTAACAGTATATGTACCATCTTTATTTTTCTTACCTTTAAAATACGCAGCAGGAACATATATACCTAATTTTTCAACATTTTTAGCTTGAGGATGACTTACATAACTTATATTTAATTGATAATACACTTTATTTTTACTATCATATTTCCATTTTGTATTATCAATCTTTAGTTTAGATGATGCTTGTTTATAGTCTTTAACCTTTGTCTTTGAAACGTTCACGCCTTTTGTATGAGTTTTACTTTGATTATCATCGTGATGATTTGACTCACATCCAGTTAGCAATAAACTAGCTGTTAACATTAGGGCTAGGGCTTTTTTCATATAAGTTTCCTCCTTTAATTAATATAATTTTAATCATAGCGAGGAAACTAAGCACTATCAATTCGATTTTAGAGGTGTTTGTATTCTGAATTAGAAACGTATATTAAGTCGTTGGTCTCTTGACTTACCTTCTTTAATTTTTTGAATATTGACGGGCAATAGACATAAAGTTCTCTAATTCTTTTGAATCTGGGCAGTCATGATGTAACTTACAATTAATATAAGAATCAATTTCCGGCTTCAATGGAATTAACTTGTAAGATTCATTTAAATAAAAACGGGCTTGATGCTCCATTATCAATGCAATACCTTCATTAATATTAACCATTTCTAATAAATTCTCCATTCGAGGAGCAGTAAATGAAATAATTGGATAAAATTGTTCTTTCTCACAACATTTGAGGAAGGCTTGGTGTTCTACTGTAAAATCAGGTGGCAAATAAAGTTGTTCATCTTTTAACATTTCTAATGATATTTCATCTTGGTTAGCTAAAGGATGTGTATTCTTAACAATTGCACAAAGTTGTTCTTTCATATATACAAAACTATTATTACTTTTGGCCGGAGAAAGTTCTCTAATAAAACTAATATCAAGTTTTTGTTGATCAATAGCTTGTTTTAATTCTATCTCCGAGCCTTCTGTAATTTTAAATCTAACCTTAGGATATAATTTCACACATTGAGATACCAATTCCGTAATACCATATTCAATCATCAAACGAGAAGCGCCCATATTTATTGTTACTATATCATCTACATCTTTTAATGAAAGATGTTTCTTTAATTCCTCTTCATTTTGACAAATTTGTTTAGAATAATGAAGAAATAGACTACCAGATTCAGTTAATTCTATCTTCTTATTAGTCCTATCAATTAAACGATGTCCTATATCATTTTCCAAAGCAGTCATATGTTTTGATAATGTTGACTGTGCTATAAACAATTCTTGTGAAGCCTTAAGATAATTCTCATATTTTGCAAGAAGTATAAATTCTTTTAAATGATTTATATCCATGAATAACAACTCCTTCAATTCGATATCTTTCAATAAATTATAAAGATATAATTGTGGTTTAATAATTATGAAAAATTATATACCTTATTAAAAAAAGATGGAACTAAAATAATTACAAATTCTAATTATTGTATAGTTCCATCTTCTATAATGTTATATATTTTTTAGTTGTCTTGATTTGTTGGAGGTGTTATATAGATATTTTCAGGATTCCCAAACATTGGTGTCCATTTTTCGATAGTATAATCTGATACTAATCCTTGTTTCCAAAATGGATCAGCTTTCAACAATGCCATTAATTGTGCTTCATTGTCTGCTTTGAGTACCAGATAAGCTTCTTTTTGATGATCATCATTATTTTCAATAGGTCCTGAAAGTAATAAATCTCCTGATTCAACAAGTTGATATAGATATATTGCATGATCTCTCACATGTTGTTTCCAATGTTCTATATCGGTGTGTACAAATTTTACTAAATAATAGGCCATCTTGCGTCTCCTTTAGTTTGTCATTATATTTCTATAAATCCTCACCATTGGTTTCAATCACGTGTTTGTACCAATCAAATGAATCTTTCTTAGTACGATCAAGTGCACCATTACCTTCATTATCTCGATCAACATGTATTAAACCATAACGTTTTTTCATTTCTCCTGTTGTAAATGAAATGATATCAATAATACCCCAAGGTGTATAACCCATTAAATCTACGCCATCTTGATCAACCGCTTCAATTGAGGCTTGGATATGTTCTTTTAAATAATTGATACGATAATCATCATGTATTTCTCCATTTTTATCAAACTCATCCACAGCACCAAAACCATTTTCTACAATGAATAATGGAATTTGATAACGATTGTATAATACATTCAATGTAAATCTAAGTCCAACTGGATCAATTGCCCAACCCCAATCGCTTGTTTGAATGTAAGGATTTTCAACTGAATTAGGTAGTCCTCCATTAATGATATTATCTTCAACACTTGTTTCACTATCAGATTTAACAACAGTAGACATATAATAGCTAAATCCAATATAATCTACAGTACCTTCACGTAAAATTTGATCATCACCTTCTACCCAACCAATATCCATATTCTCACGTTCGAACATTTTTGTAGCATAACCTGGGTAATAACCTCTTACTTGAACATCTGGGAAGAAGAATCTTAATCTACCAGCAATTTCTGCTTCCATCATATCTTTAGGGTTGCAGCTATATGGATAAATTGGAACGTGAGAAATCATAGCACCAATTTCAAATTCAGGGTTAATTTCTTTACCAATTTTAACAGCTTTAGCGCTAGCAATAAGTTCATTATGTGCAACTTGATATAGCACTTCTTCTTTATTATCATCTTCTGAAAGTAATACTCCAGAATTCGTCCATAGGAAAATTGGATTATTTAAATCCATTTGGTTATTAATTTCATTAAAAGTCATCCAATATTTAACTTTATTTTTATAACGTTTAAATACAGTTTCTGCAAAATGAGCAAAGAAATCTGCTACTTTTCTATTTTTAAAACCACCATATTCTCTAGCTAAATGAAGTGGCATTTCAAAATGAGATAATGTAATAATTGGTTGAATATCGTATTTTAGTAATTCATCAAATAAATCATCATAGAATTTCAAACCTTCTTCATTAGGTTCTACTTCATCGCCATTAGGGAATATTCTTGTCCACGCAATAGAGGTACGAAGACATTTCAGTCCCATTTCACTAAATAATTTCACATCTTCTTTATAACGATGATAAAAATCGATACCTTCATGATTTGGATAATATTTATTAGGATCAACATCTTGTGTAATTTCACGTGCTTTACCATGTTCGCCAGCTGTCATGACATCAATAACACTAAGACCTTTTCCACCTTGATCATATCCCCCTTCAAATTGATTGGCTGCTAACGCGCCTCCCCATAGAAAATCTTTTGGTAATTTAGACATTTGTAAAACCTCATTTCTCTATTTATTGGTTTTATTATAACAATTTATTTTTCAAATTTTCGATAAAATAAACAAAAAACTCAACCAAAGTGTTCGTTCAACTTTGGTTGAGTTATTCTATCTATTACTATTCGTAATAACCTAATTTTAGATCTTTTGAAGTTTGTTTACGGATTTTTCTCATTAATTGTTCATCTTCAATTAATGATTCACCGTATGAAGGAATCATTTTTTTGATTAATGGTTTCCATTCATCAGCATATTCAGCGAAGTTCTTTTCAAGTACTTCTAATGCTACTGATACTGAAGTTGATGCCCCTGGTGATTCACCTAATAATGCAATTACTGAGTGATCTTCAGAGTTTACTACTTCTGTACCAAATTGGATATAACCTTTACCGTGTTCTTTAGTATCTTTGATTACTTGAACACGTTTACCTGCTGTATAAACTTGCCAATCTTCATCACGTGCTTCTGGATAGAACGTACGTAAGTGGTTCATACAACCTTCTTTAGTCATAATCACTTGGTCGAATGAATATTTAATTAATGGTAAGTTTTTAACAGCAGATGCTAGTAATGTTGTAATATTGTATGGTTTAACTGATTTGAATAAATCTAAGTTTGAACCGTTTTTAAGGAATTTAGGACCTACATTCGCAAATGGTCCAAATAACAATGTTCTTTCACCATCAATATAACGTGTATCTAAGTGAGGTACAGTCATTGGTGGTGTGCCTGGTGGTTCTTTACCATAAACTTTGGCATCGTGTTGTTTAATCACTTCTGGATTTGTACAAGCGATAAATTGTCCACTAATTGGGAATCCACCTAAATGTTTACTTTCAGGGATACCAGTTTTTTGTAATAGTGGAATTGCTCCGCCACCGGCACCAATAAATACATAGTCAGTTTCTTGTTCAAAGACTTCACCAGTGTTACGGTTTTTAATTTTAACTGACCATTTACCATTAGATAAACGTTCAAAATCAATGATTTCATGATTATAATGAACATCTACATTGTCAGTTTCTTGAAGGTGTTGTGCCATTTTACGTGTTAATTCACCGTAGTTAACATCTGTACCTTCATTAATTTTACTTGCTGCCATGTAGCTACCATCATCTTGACGGCCTTTCATCATTAATGGAATCCACTTTCTCATTACATCAATATCTTCTGTGTATTCGATATTATCGAACATTGGGAAAGCTTTCATTTTTTCATAACGGTCTTTTAAGAACTTAACGTTATTTTTACCTCTTACAAAGCTAATATGAGGTAATGGGTTAATGAATGCACGTGGATCTTCAATGTTTCCAGTTTTAACTAAATGACCCCAAAATTGTTTAGAAATCTCAAATTGTTCGTTGATTTCTTTTGCTTTTTCAATATCAATTGAACCATCAGGTTGTTGAACAGTATAGTTCAATTCACAAAGTGCGGCGTGACCTGTACCAGCATTGTTACGTTCATTAGAACTTTCAATACCAGGACGGTCTAAACGTTCATATAAATGAATATTCCAGTCTGGCGCAATTTCTTTTAGCATTGAACCGAATGTTGTACTAAGTACACCGGCACCAATTAAAATTACGTCTTTTTTGTCAGACTTTGCCATTTTGTTCACCTCTCCAATATAATAAATACTTACACCAGTCCACTAAAACTGTATTTTCAATCAAAGCTCAATACAATTTTTCTAACAATCCATCTCGCAAACTAGTCTTCTATTATTATGTTAAATCAAGCTATCGGAAAAGTAAATTATTATTCTTTATAATAATAGAAATTGGTTTTGTTTATGATTATATTTTATTCACAAAAGCATGCAAATCTATATATTACTTTACTTCATTTCATAATAGTTTTAACTTTTAGTCTTTCTGTTGTAAAAACCTTTCGATATAAAATGCCGATTCTTCTATCGATTTGTATTCTGTATTAATCACAATAGCATTTAATTTATTAAATATTTCTTCAGCGTAGGACAGTTCCTTCTTAATTCTTTCTAAACTATTGTAAGTTGATGTTTTAGAAATACCTAAAGCTTCTGCACGATTTTTTCTAATATTGGCAATATAATTAGGGCTTGCTGTTAATCCAAATACTTTTAAATTTTTATGTTGAAATACACTTTCAGGAATTGTAACTTCAGGTACTAATGGTATATTAGCAATTTTGTAACCTTTATTAGCTAAATACATACTTAACGGTGTTTTAGACGTTCTAGAAACTCCGACAATTAATGCGTCCGCTTCTCCAATATCAGTAAAATGTTTACCGTCATCGTACTTCACAGAATACTCTATAGCTTCAATTCTATTAAAGTATTCTGTATTCATCTTACGTAACGCGCCACTTTCCATTAAAGGCGTAGATGTCGTATGTTTTTCAATCATCGTAATTAACTCTGACATATAGTCTATATATGATAATTGATGTTCGTTCGCGTATTGATGTCCTAATGCATTAAATGATTCATTAACTAATGTTGTAACAACAATGGCATTTTTTTCACGTGCCAATTCTAATACGTTAAGAAACTCCATCTCATCTTTAATATAAGGAAATTTCTTAATTTCTATTTGTGTTAAATCTGGAAATTGAGTTAGCGTTGCATGAATCATTCGCTGAGCTGTTTCCCCTATTGAATCAGAAACAATATAAATCGTTAATTCTTGTTCATTATGTTCTTTCACCTTATCTCTCACTTTCTTCAGCTTGACTCTGAGCTGTAGCTAAGATTGCCCCAGGCACGCGGAATGGAGAACATGAAACATAATCAATAGATAACTGATTAAAACGATGAATTGATTTAGCATCGCCACCTAATTCTCCACAAACTCCAATTTTAATAGACGGATTGACTTGTTTAGCATTTGTTACGGCTAAGTTAATCAATTGACCTACACCATCATTATCTAATGATTGGAATGGATCAAGCTGTAATATGTTATTTTCAGTATACACGTTTATAAATTTACCTGCATCATCTCTTGAGAAACCATATGTCAATTGTGTTAAATCGTTAGTTCCAAAGCTAAAGAAATCGCAATGTTGTGCTAATTGGCCAGCAATCAAGCATGCTCTTGGTGTTTCAATCATTGTGCCAATTAAATATGGTACTTTGCTATTCGTTTCATTCTCTAAATCATTGATTGTTGTAATTAATTGTTTTTTTAGTGTCGTAAATTCCTCTACTGTAGAAACTAGTGGAATCATAATCTCAGGTTGGGATTCTATTCCTTGTTGTTGAAGGTTAAATACACTACTCATAATTGCTTCTACTTGCATCTCATATAATTCAGGATAAGTGACTGCCAAACGACATCCTCTATGACCTAACATAGGATTGACTTCATTCAAATCATTGATTCTTCTTTTTAAGTAATCAGTTGAGACATCTAATTGTTTGGCTACAATTTGAATATCTTCTTCTGAAGCTGGTAAAAATTCATGTAATGGTGGATCGAGTAAACGTACAATTGTTGGACGGCCATCCGATAATTTAAAAATAGATTCAAAATCTTCTATTTGATATGTTTTAATTTTGTTTAATGCTTCAACACGTTCTTCATAATTTGACGCTAAAATAAATCTTCGCATTTCTACTAGTCGTTCAGCTCCAAAGAACATGTGCTCTGTTCTTACTAAACCAATACCTTTAGCATTAAATTCATACCCAGATTTAATATCTTGAGGAGTTTCAGCATTCATGCGTACTTGTAATCTAGCCGTTTCTTCAGACCACTGCATAAACTGTTCAAATTCATCACTATGTTCTGCACTTACTGTTTCAATTTCCCCTAGATATAAATCACCTGCACTACCATCTACGGATACAATATCTCCTTCACGTAAAACATCTCCATTAGGATAATTTACAGTTTTATTCACTGTATCTATCTCTACATCAGAACATCCAGTAACACAACATTTTCCCATACCTCTTGCAACGACTGCTGCATGAGATGTCATTCCACCATGAGTTGTTACTATAGCTTCACTAGCTACCATTCCTTCTATATCCTCTGGAGATGTTTCAGGTCTCATTAAAATCACCTTATTACCACTTTCTGCTTGTTCTTTAGCTTCCTCCGCAGAAAATACGAGTTGACCAGTAGCAGCCCCTGGACTGGCTGGAAGTCCCATTTTAGAAATTACAGTTGCCTGCTTTAATGATTCTTCTTTAAAGTTTGGATGTAAAAGTGTTTCAATTGATTTAACATCTACTTGAGTTACAGCTTCTTCTTTAGATATAAGACCTTCATTAACTAAATCAACTGCAACTTTTATTGCTGCTCGTGCTGTACGTTTACCATTACGTGTTTGAAGTAAGTATAGTTGTCCATTTTCAATAGTAAATTCAATATCTTGTAAGTCTTTATAATGTGTTTCTAATTGCTTTGTTACTTCGACAAAATTTTTATGTACATCAGGCATTTGGTCTTTTAATGTATTAATATCTTGTGGCGTACGTATACCTGCCACTACATCTTCACCTTGTGCGTTTAATAAGTACTCACCGAACAATTTATTTTCTCCAGTAACTGGATTCCTAGTAAACGCCACACCAGTACCGCTTTGTTCTCCACTATTACCAAACACCATTTCCTGTATATTTACAGCTGTACCTATGTCATGAGGAATATCATTCAAATCTCTATAGACACGTGCACGATCATTGTCCCAAGATTTAAATACTGCTTCAATTGCTTCTTTTAATTGCTTATAAGGATCTTGAGGAAATGGTTTACTACCATACTCCATATAAATATCTTTATACTTTTCACATATATGTTTTAATCCATCGGCAGTGATATCTGCATCTGACTCAAATTGATGTTCCTTCTTATAGTTATCAAAATATGTATCAAATCGATTCATTGGTACGCCGTATACAACGTCACCAAACATTTGTAGTAAACGACGATAACAATCATATGCAAATCTGGCGTCATTAGTTTTATTTGCAAGTTTTTCAACGTTTTCGTCATTTAATCCTAAATTTAAAATCGTATCCATCATCCCAGGCATCGATATTTTTGCACCACTACGCACTGATACAAGTAATAAGTCTTCTTGAGATGAAAATGACTTACCTGTTCGATTTGAAAATGTGTTTAAATGTTCTTGTAATTGTGATGTCACATTATCAGATAACTGTCCACCTTGTTTCAAATAGTCAATACATGCTGCAGTTGTAATAGTAAAACCATCTGGAACTGGTAATCCTAACCGTTTCATTTCAGATAAATTCGCACCTTTACCTCCAAGTAAATCTTTCATAGTCTTATTACCTTCATCAAATGCATAAATTAATTTTTCCATAAATAAGCACCTCTCTTAATATGTCATACTAATCATTTTATAGTATGTCATATTAAGCTAAAAAAGACAAGATTTATATGTAAACGTTTTCTATTAGTTAATAATATTGTCATAATTTGGTTATAAAACATTCTTAAATTAGAACTGTTTAAATATTAATATTATTTTGGTTAAATGTGTCATACTAATATCTATTAAAAAAGACACCACTTTAATTAAAGCGGTGTCTAATGTACTTATTTATTCATGTTGTTGATTATATTTTTCAATTTCTGCATCTCTTAATTCTACACGTCTGATTTTACCTGAATTAGTTTTAGGTAAATCTTCTACAAATTCAATAGAACGCGGATACTTGTATGGTGCAACTTCATTTTTCGTAAATGTTTGAAGTTCTTTAATTAATTCTTCAGTTCCTTCATATCCATTTTGAAGAATAATAAATGCTTTTACAATATTACCTCTCAATTCATGAGGGCTTGCAACGACAGCACATTCTTTGACAGCTGGATGATTTGTTAAAGCATCTTCAACTTCAAATGGTCCAATCGTATAGCCAGAGCTAATGATAATGTCATCTTTACGACCTTCAAACCAGAAATAACCATCTTCATCTTGGTGTGCTAAATCTCCAGTAACATAGTAATCGCCTAATCTTGCTGAAGCAGTTCGTTCTGGTTCTTTATAGTAACCTTTAAACAGTGCAGGTAAGTCTAATGGGACTGCAATATTACCTTTAACATTGGCTTCTACTTCATTACCATCGTCATCAATAATTGTTGTATAACTTCCTGGTATAGATTTACCCATTGCTCCAGGTCGAGGTGCTGTATCTTTCAGGAATCCAATTAATAATGTACTTTCTGTTTGACCATATCCATCTCTAACAATAATATCAAAATATTTTTTAAACTGTTCTACAACTTCTCTATTTAATGGTTCACCTGCAGAAACTGCACTATGCAAATGTTCTAAATTATATTCATCAAGATTTTGTAGTTTAGCCATCATACGATACTCTGTAGGTGTACAGCATAGGACGTTAATTTGATAATCTTGTAATAATTCTAGATATGTTTCTGGTTTAAAACGACCATTATAAACAAATGCTGTTGCTCCAGAACCTAAAGTTGATAAGAAAGGACTCCATACCCATTTTTGCCATCCAGGTGCAGCAGTTGCCCAAACTAAATCATCTTCTTTAATACATAACCAATGTTTAGGTGCCATTTGTAGGTGGGCATAACCCCAACCATGTGAATGAGTAACTGCTTTTGGGTTTCCTGTAGTGCCTGATGTATAAGATAATATAGCAACATCTTCACGAGATGTGTCTGCTGCTTCAAGTTCATCACTAACATTTGCTTTTTCTTCCTCAATCGAAATCCAATCTTCGTGTGTATCACCAACGATAAATTTAGTAAGGCTTTGATATTCTTTTAATCCTTCAAATTCCTTAATAAATTTTCCAAATGAAATAACCGCATCAATTTCTCCATGACTTACACGATATTGTAAGTCTTTTGTACGTAACATTTCAGAACTTGGAATAATGGCAATACCTAATTTTAAAGCTGCAATGTATAATTCATAGGTAGCAATAGCTCTTGGCATCATAATTAAAACTTTGTCACCATATTTCAAACCATGCTTTTTAAATATATTACCTACTTTATTAGCATTTTTTATTAATTCCTGATAAGTCACTTCTATATGATCATGTTCTGAATCACGATAAATGATTGCTTTTTTAGATGCGTCTGAAGCATATTGTTCGATTGCAGATGTAATATTGTATTTTTCTGGTGCTAGTAAATCAGTTTTTTCCATTATATTACTCCCTTTCCTTAACATTCACTATTATATTATCAAATGTATAATCTCATTGATATATTTTACTCTTTAGTATCTATCTACTAAACTAAAATGATCTTTTATAATAAAAAAAGGACGGATCCGAAATAGCATTTACATAAAATGATTTCTGTCCGCCCTTCTATGATTTAAAATATATCTTCATAATCTAGCATTTGTTTTTTCAAATCTTCTAATTCTATTCTAATATTATATGACAAATCACGATTCACAATTTGATTATCAACGCCTTGTTTAGTACCTCGTTTACGATGTGTTTGTGCGTATTCTGATGAATTTTGCCAGTCATAAAACGCTTGTCTCGATTCCCATAATGTAACAATAATATAATGTCTATGATTTGTTCGAGGTTTAAGGAAGCGCAATGCTTTAAACCCTGGTACATCTTGAAGGTGTTTTTGACGTGATAAGAATTTATCTTCAAATTGGTCTTCTTTATCTTCATTTACAAATAAATGATTGAGCACACAAAATGTATCATTTGATAATTGATTAATTGATTCTAAAATATCATAATATTGTGCATCATTATTTTTCTCAATTATAAATTCATCATTAGATTCATTCATTTTATACGTTTTATAATAATCATTTAGTAACATATTAGTTCCTTCATTCTAATTCATTTTACGTTTAAATATTTTGTTCATATATTGAAAGTGATCTTTTAACTATTTCTAGTATTTCATCATCTAAATTTGTTATTTGTTTAAAATAATTTAAAATATTCTTCGCTAATTTTTCTTCTTTTGGAAATTGTACATCTTTATCAACCCAAGCGGCTAGTTCTCCTAGAGGTGTTTGGTCTCCAGTAAATCCTTGTATAAACTCATAAAACGTCACTAAATCACCTCTTCTTACTTAATATATTAATGATATCACGAATTAGTAAATAAAACACCAATCAAAATTAAATAGTCTAATATATTTTTCTATTTGCAAAATAATGACGAAATTAATTAGTTCATTTTTATATCATAAATTTCTCTTTAATACATTAGTTATTGATGTCTCGTTCATCAGTTTGCTTAATGATTTAAACAACGTTAAATACAAGTTTAAACATGGATTTGATAAGTTAAAATATTAAAACTTATAAGCGCAATAGTCATATGTATGAGTAGCCCGCCAGTACTAATAGCAACATAGCACATAAGAGTGCTGTTAGACTGACGGGCATACTTATTATTTTAATTTACATATTTTAATCTGTAATTTATAGTCATCTATCTTAATTTAAATAGTCTAATACAACAGTACCTACTGCTTCAGCAGCAACTAACATAGATGATTCACTAATATTAAATTTAGGGTGATGGTGTGGATATACTTCGCCATCTTCTGGTGCTGCTCCTGAATAAATAAATGTACTTGGTAGTTCTACTGCATAAAATGCAAAGTCTTCAGAAGGTGGTTGTGCTTCACATTCTTCAACACCTTGAATGTCTGTTCCTTCTGCATTTTTAATTGTTTCAGCTACATAAGATGTGAATTCTGGATTGTTATATAATGCAGGGTAATCTTTGTTAAATTCGAAATCACATTTTACGCCAAATGAAGCTTCTAATCCTTCAACAAGATGTGTTAATTCTTTTTGAATTGTATCTCTTGTATCATCGGTAAGCGCACGCACGTCACCTTCAATTTCGATAGTGTCTTTAATCACATTGAATTGACCTTTACCATCGAAAGAACCAATTGTAACGACACCAGTTTCAAATGGACTTAAACGTCTAGATACAACTGTTTGTGCAGTTGTTACAAAGTTAGATCCTGCCACAATTGCATCATTTGCCATGTGAGGTGATGAACCGTGACCGCCTCTACCATGAACTGTTAATTTAAAGTAAGCACGACCTGTTTGTACAAATTCTGGTTTGTAAAAAATTTTCCCAGCTTCCATCGTACTCATCACGTGAACACCTAATACATGGTCAACGCCATCAAGCACACCATCTTTAATCATACCTTGCGCGCCACCTGGAGGCATTTCTTCAGCTGGTTGGTGAATGACAATTACTTTACCGCTAAATTGATCTTTCATTTCAATTAAGGTTTCGGCTAAAATAAGCATGTAAGCTGTATGTGCATCATGTCCACACGCATGCATAACACCATCATTTTTAGATGCAAATGATAATCCTGTTTCTTCTTTAATAGGTAAGGCATCAAAATCTGCACGAATTGCTAATGTTTTGCCAGGTTTACCACTATCGATAGTTACTTTGACACCATTTGGTCCCACATTTGTTTCCAATTTACAATCTTTATCTTTATAAAAGTCAGCAATATATTTTGGTGTTTCTTCTTCGTGGAAGGATAATTCTGGATGTTGGTGAAGATGTCTTCTAATTTCTATCATTCGATCTTCTTTTTCGCGTAATTTTTCAACTAAAGTATTACTCATAAAATCCTCTCCTTTATCTATACATCTACATTATAATATGTTATTCCCGTTTATTGTTGTGTCACACTTTTATTGACTAAAAATGACATAAATTTAGAAAAAAATCACTCCAATATGAGCATTGTCATATTGAAGTGATTGAAATCATATAATTAATTAGTGTTTATAAAATGGATCGTTTTCTTTAGCGCCTGCCATTTCATCATGTACACCATGTTTATAATAATCTACATATTGAGGTTCTAAAGGTTTTCTACCTCGAATAATATCTGCAGCTTTTTCAGCTAACATAAGTACTGGTGCATGGATATTACCGTTAGTTGTTCTAGGCATAGCAGAAGCATCTACGACACGTAAATTTTCCATACCATGTACTTTCATAGTAAGTGGATCAACAACTGCCATTGGATCTGATGCTGGTCCCATTTTAGCACTACATGATGGATGTAATGCAGTTTCTCCGTCTTTACGCACCCAATCTAAAATTTCTTCATCTGTTTGTACAGAAGGTCCAGGTGAAATTTCTCCTGCATTAAATGGATCCATCGCTTTTTGAGATAAGATATTTCTTGCAACTCGAATAGCTTCTACCCATTCACGTTCGTCTTCTTTAGTTGAAAGATAATTAAATACTATACTTGGCTTTTCAAATGGATCTTTAGATTTAATTTTTAAGCTACCGCGTGAATTAGAGTACATAGGTCCAACGTGTACTTGATAACCGTGCGCTACTGGTGCTTTTTGACCATCATAGCGAACTGCGATTGGCAAGAAGTGGAACATTAAGTTAGGATAGTCTACTTCGTTATTTGAACGTACAAATCCTCCACCTTCAAAGTGGTTAGAAGCTGCTGCACCTTTTCGAGCAAAAATCCATTGCAATCCAATAAATGGCATACGTTTTACATCTAAACTAGGTTGTAAAGATACCGGTTCTTTACATTCATGTTGGATATACACTTCTAAATGATCTTCGAAGTTCTCCCCAACACCAGGTAAATGAACTCTAGGTTCAATACCTTTAGATTTTAAGAATTCTGAATCACCAATTCCAGATAATTGTAGCAATTGTGGTGTATTAAATGCGCCACCTGATAAAATAACTTCTTTGGCATTGATTGTTCTTTCTTTGCCGTTTTTCTTATAAGTCACACCTGTAGCTCTTCTACCATCAAAGTTAATTTTTGTTACGAATGCTCTTGTTTCTACATCTAAATTTTTACGTCTCATTGCAGGTCGTAAATATGCTCTTGATGCAGACATACGGCGTCCGTGATGAACTTGGCTATCAAATGGTCCGAAACCTTCTTGTCGGAATCCGTTTACGTCTGGTGTTTTATGATATCCTGCTTCAACCCCAGCATCAAAGAATGATTTGAATAATGGATTCGTTGCAGGACCTCGTTTTAATTTAATTGGTCCATCATGACCTCTGTATTTATCATAAGGCGCTGATCCATATGCTGTTTCTAACTTTTTAAAGTATGGTAAGCAATGTGCGAAATCCCAAGTTTCCATACCTTCTGGTTCTGCCCAACCTTCATAATCCATTGGGTTACCTCTTTGGAAGATCATTCCGTTAATTGAACTTGAACCACCTAACACTTTACCTCGTGCATGGTCAACTTTACGTCCCATGTGCGGTTCTTCTTCAGTTTGATAAATCCAATCATATAAAGGATTTCCTGAAGGGAACATTAATGCTGCTGGCATTTGAATAAATAAATCCCAGAAATAGTCACTGCGTCCCGCTTCTAATACTAATACATTTTTATCTTTATCTTCACTTAGTCGTGCACCTAAAACTGAACCTGCACTACCTCCGCCAATGATAATATAATCATATGAATCATGTTTTCTACTCATCACAAATAACCTCCGAAATTAATTTTTTTAGTTTTTATATTCATCTCTTTCATAGTTATCTTGAATCGTTCTTACATATGTAAGAGGCCGAATGACCTATTAAGTAATAGCGCATCATTCAAACCTCTGAATAATTGTTATGTTTTATTTACTAAAGAAGTTAACTGGTTCTGGGTTTGTATTAGTTAAGATATGTTTAGTAGATAAATACTCTTCTAGGCCTTCTTTACCAAGTTCTCTACCAATACCTGATTGTTTATATCCACCCCATGGTGCTTGTGCAAAGTAAGGATGGAAATCGTTAATCCAAACTGTACCTAATTTCAATTTATTAGCTACACGTTGTGCTTTACCAATATCTTTACTAAATACAGCGCCTGCTAATCCATATATTGAATCGTTAGCTAAACGAATTGCTTCTGCTTCATCTGCAAATCCTTCAACAGTAACAACTGGTCCAAATACTTCTTCTTGCACTATACGCATAGATGTATCGCAATCTGTAATTACCGTAGGCTCGAAGAATAATCCATCTTGTAAATCTTCTCTTTCAGGACGTTTGCCACCTATAGCAATTGTTGCACCTTCATCTTTTGCAATTTGCATATAATTTTCAATTTTATCTCTATGTTCTTGAGAAATAACTGGTCCCATTTCAGTATCATCATCAAAGCCATTACCTAGTTTAATTTTACTAACGCGATCTATAAGTGCTTTTTCAAATTTTTCTTTGATATCGTTGTGAACTAAAATTCTAGAACCCGCTGAGCATACTTGACCAGCGTGGAAGTAACCACCATTTAATGCTTGGTCTACTGCTAATTCAAAGTCAGCATCATCAAAAATAACATTAGGGTTCTTACCACCAAGTTCTAAAGCTACATTAGTTACGTGGTCTGCAGCCTGTTTCATGATATGTTTACCTGTTTTAATGCCACCTGTAAATGACACTAAATCTACTTCTTCGTGACCTGACATGACGTCACCAATTTCAGCACCTGAACCTAATACTAAGTTAATTGTACCTTTAGGAAATCCTACTTCTTCCATTAGTTCAAAGACACGAATTGTTGTTAAAGGCGTAATTTCACTTGGTTTCATTACTAATGAACAACCTGTTGCTAAGGCCGGTGCGATTTTCCAAGATGCTTGTAATAAAGGATAATTCCATGGTGTGATTTGAGTCACTACGCCTACTGGTTCTTTAACAACTTTACTTTCTGAATTTGGAATTGGCGTATTGATAATTTCTCCGCCATCTTTATCTGCTAAACCAGCAAAATACATAAATACATTATGGATGTCATCCATATCTGCATATGACTCTTCCATTGTTTTACCAGTATCTAGTGTTTCTAATTTAGCTAATTCGTCACGATGTTCTTTAATTTTATCTGCAATCGCTCTGACTTTTTGACCTCTGACTTCACCTGTTTCTGAAGATAACTCGCCATCTTCAAATGATCTTCTTGCAGCTAAAATTGCTCGTTCTACATCTTCTTTTGTACCTTCAGCTACTGTAAAAATAACTTCTTGATTATATGGATTAATAATCTCTCTCGTATTTTTATTTGAGCTGTCTACCCATTCACCATCAATGTATTGGCGATTAGACAAGTTCTTTACAAGTTCCATCAAATGACCTCCGTTAAGTTTGTTAAATTTTTATTTAACGAATTTTACAGAATTATGTTAGCATAGAAATTGAAAATATGTCAATTTATCAAAAAGGTCTGGAGATAAGCGGTTAGAGTTTGAGCAGATTCGAATTGGTGAGCAAAATTGTTTTTCAAATTTTGTCGAACCATGAGAACTTCTGCCGAGAACTCTGCTTTTCGAAAGCCGTCAAAAGGTCTGGAGAATAAAGTATCACTCCTATTCTTAATAGGTTAGTGATACTTACGCATTAGCTTTAGCTAAGGTGTTCCTTTTTAATCTCAGCAGATTCGAATTGGTGAGCAATGGGATGATAAAGCAATCTTTTCACATATTCATCAATAAATAATGATAATATATAGTCTTTTTTCATCTCTTTAAAATAAAATATATAAAATGTTGGCATATAAAAAATGAAATCATGTTAAATTTGTTGTGATACGTGGTAAAATAAAATAATTATTATTGGAGGTACAGTCATGACACAATCGAATAACTACTCATCTCAAGTCGAGCAAGCCAAAGACTTGGTCATTAATTCCATTGGAGAAACTATGGATTTATATGGAATTAATCGTAGTGTCGGCAACCTATACGGTATCATGGTGTTTGAAGGAAGTATGACACTTGATGAAATGCGACAACAACTACAAATGAGTAAACCTAGCATGAGTGCAGGGGTTAAAAAATTACAAGAATATGATATCGTCAAACAACAATTTACAAGAGGTAGTAGAAAGCAACACTTTATCGCTGAAAAAGATTTCTTCACTTTCTTTCGTAATTTCTTCACTAAAAAATGGGAAAGAGAAATTGACACTAATATGGAAGCTGTTAAAGATGCGGAAACACTTCTAAAACCGCTACTGGATAACAACAATTTAACTGATGAAGAACGTCAAGACATTAATAAAGTCAAAGCACAACTCGACCATTCAAAGGTTTATTACGAGTGGTTAGCTCAGCTTAGCGAAGCCTTAGAAACCGGTGAAATATTTAAATACTTCCCTATTCCAGAACATAATGATGGTAAATAAAAATCAGCCTGGGACATAAATCAATGTCTCAGGCTACAATTATATATAGGCAGTAGTTGACTGATAAAGTAATTCTTTTTTCTTTAGAAATTAGAATTACTTATGCATGAGTGTTAACTCATGTAATCCTTAGTGGAACACCTTAGCTAAAGCTAATGTGTAAGTATCACTAAACTATTAAAATAGTAGTGACACTTTATTTTTCAAATCTAGTCAACCTTGCCGGGGTGGGACAACGATAAAGAAATACTTTTTCTTTAGAAATTAGTATTTCTTACGCATGAGTTCAACTCATGTGTTCCATTAATGTACACCTTAGCTAAAGCTAATGTGTAAGTACTACTAACCTAATAAAATTAGGAGTAGTGCTTTATATTTCTGTCCCGCTCCCATTTTCTTATTCTATAAATTATCGTCTTGTTCTTCTTCTCTAACTTGAACAATCCTCAATGAGCGTCTTTCTATTTCTTTATGTTTTTCAGCACGCGTTTGTAACTTGATACGATCGTTACCTAGAGTAATCAAGAATGAAATCATCATAAATATAAATATAACTATCAGCGGTACACTGGCTAATATGGAAGCTGTTTTTAGAACTTCTAATGCTCGCTCCCCGCCTACTAACATTAATGAGAATGGTAATAGACATAATGCAAATGCCCAAAATAAACGATTGGCTCTTAATGGTTCGCCGATTACTTTTTTCTGAGATGCAGCAGCTAAAATATATGATCCTGAATCAAATGTTGTTGCTAAGAATAAGAATGCTGATACTAGGAATAGAACAATAATCAGCGATGGGAATGGTAGTTGATGCATCACTTCAATAATTGTCGACTCTGTACTGTGATGATTTAAAAAATCTACTACGTTAAATTGTCCTGAAATTTGTAAATAAACAGCATAATTACCAAAAATACCGAAGAATAGAACACAACCTAAGGTACCATATAACATTGTACCTAGTACTACTTCTTTTAATGTTCTACCTTTTGAAATTCGAGCAATAAATAACCCTATAAATGGTGCATAAACTAACCACCATGACCAATAGAAAATAGTCCAATCTTGTGGGAAATGAGACTCTTTACGGTGCCCTATTCCTCCAAATGGTTCAACCCAAGTTGCCATATGGAAAAAGTCATTAATCATATTCCCTAATCCAGTAACTGTTGTTTCCATAATAAATATTGTTGGTCCTACGATGAATACAAATGCTAATAGTAGGAACGATAACCAAACGTTGACGTCACTTAATTTTTGAATACCTTTTTTCAGTCCAGTATAAGAGCTAACTGCAAAGACAACAGTAATCGTCAAGAGAATGATTGAACGCATAATCATGTTATGACCATCAAGTCCTGTAAGTCTTTCTATACCTGCTGAAATCATAGGCACACCTAATGCTAATGATGTTGCCGCGCCGCCTAATAATCCAAAGATAAATAAGATATCAACTACTTTACCGACAAATTTGTCAGTTTGGCCTTTTAAAATTGGACGGCATGCTTGGCTAATTTTATAAATTGGTTGCTTTTTAACAAATACTAAATAACCAATCGGTAATGCTGGTAGCACATAAATTGCCCATGCTATTGGTCCCCAATGGAACATGCCATATTGAGTGGCGTATTGGAGAGCCTCATCAGACATACCTTTAGCGCCGTTTGGTGGCACTTGATAATAGAATGCCCATTCAATGACACCCCAATATAAAATATCTGAACCTATTCCTGCACAGAACAGCATTGCTGCCCAAGTGAAAGTATTAAATTCTGGTTTATCAGTTGCTTTACCCAAGGTAACATTACCGTACTTGCCAAATGCTATGTATAATACGAAACAAAATATAACTAAACCTAAAAACAAATAAACAGAACCAATGGAATTTGAAATAGCACTATTGATATCTGTAATAATTGTTTCACTTGCTTTCGGGAAAACCATCATAGGTATAACAGCTATAAGTAATACTACGACTACACCTATAAAGGTCGTCCAGTCCATAACTTTTTCCTTTTTCAATCGTGATCCCCCTAATACTAAATGATTTATGAATCTTGATGTTCTAAAAGTTACACGCTCAAAATTATTCGATTCACAAAATTGACAATAACGAACATTTAATAATAATGCAAATTACATACAAACAATAACAGCAGTCAAATTGAATATTTATATAATTTCCGTCATATAATTCATCACTATTAATTGTCGTGACAACAGTGTTAAGTTTAGATTTAACGTATTGAACAAACTTTACTTTAGTTTAATATTGAATTTTTATACGAAATAAAAGAATATTTATTTATTTCAAATAAAAAAACTATCTTTCATACGAATGATGAAAGATAGTTGCTTTATTTATATATTTGTTAATAACCTAATAAGAATTTTAATGCAAAACCAATGATGATAGATACGACAATGACAAAGAATCCTGGAATGATGAAACTAGTTGGTCTTGTTCTACCTGTCTCATCTAATTCAACTGCAAACAATAATGTTGGTTGTGCAGGAATTACAAAGTTAACATTAAGTGTTTGGATCATTGCGACAAAATAAATAGGCGGAATACCTAAACTCATAACGATAGGTACCATTATAGATGCAGTCGCAGTTTGAGAAATAACAATCATCGCAACAACTGAAACTAAAATAATAACTAACCAGGGTGTATTACTAATTGTTGCACCAATATCTTGTTTTAATATTTTCAAGTTATTCGGTGCATTAAATATAGTTGCACCTAACCAACCTGGTCCTAATACAGCAAATAAAGCACCAAATGCTGACTGTGTAATATGAGAAGTTAAAATGTCAGAAGTGTTAATTTTGGCTAGTAATAAGTTTGTTGCTGCACTTAAATACATAAAGAATTGAACAATATCAGTCATTTCAACATTAACGGTTTTACCGTTCACATTAAATGATGGCATCAAATTTGGAAAAATGCCGAATGTTAAAATACACAATACACATAATAAGAATGCTAGCACGCCAAATTTAACCTTTTTAGAAAATTGACTTTGCAACGTTTCTTCAGGTAACTCAACTAACTTATGTGATGGTATTGGATCTTTTTTACCGACAAACGTACAAAATACACTTAATAAAAGCATACTCAATATAGCAGTAGGTAATACGATACTTAAATATTTACCCATTGAAATTTCATAACCTGCTAATACAGAAATGATGTATGCTGTAGCTGATGCAGCTGGACTACATAAAAGTGCTAAATTAGCTGTCAAAACTGATGCAGTTAAAGCCTTTTTAGGCTGTATATGGGCTTTTTGAGCGGTCTTTGCAATAATTGGTTCTAATGATAAAGCAATATTTGCAGTACCTATACCAAAAACAAAGATAAATACAATCATAGGTGCGATAAAAATGATTGATTTAGGAAATCTTTCGATAACTTTTGATGCAATATATACTAGATAATCAATCCCGCCAGTAGCTTGTAACGTACCTCCTGCTATACCTATTGAAAGTATAATTAATACTGCAGTTACTGGTGCTGAACCTGGTGGCAATTGAAATCCGAAGATCATAATAAGTTGGGCTACGATGGCAAAGATTCCACAGCCAAGCGCGCCAGCTGTTCTTAAACCGAGTAGCACTGCTAAAATCATAATGATGATTTCTATTATAAATAGTAGCAATTCATGAACCCCTAATCTTTATTGAAGTTAAATTTTGGAACATTAATATTTTATCACTTTAATATGTGATAAGTATATATTTTCATATTTGATTATAAAATCAAAATCATGTTTTTTTATGTATAAAATATCTATCAGAACTGTTGTATCAATGGTTTTAATACAGTCAAAAATTAGTAACAATTGAGAAAATACATAATTTTAGTGTCTAGGACATAAAATTTTTGGACAAGTGAAAAAGTTTTTTAATATAACATGACATATAAATACGTAGTATTTATGGCGAGACTTCTGAGGGAACAGTACTAGTTGAAGACCTTAGAAATTCTCACAGATTTATCTGTGTAGTATTTCTGGCTGAAACTATACCCTAGGAAGGGACCCAACACAGAGAAACTGATTAAATCAGTTTCTACAAGCAAAGCAAGTTGGGCATAGCGAAGCCATACAATACGAAGTATTGGATATAAAGAAAGCACTAAGATGATTAAAATAAATCATCTTAGTGTTATTATTTTAGGTTTTATGTCTCAGGTATGTCTCATTTCACTTATTCATTTATTCTGTTTCTTCGCTTGACGTCGTTTTTTATAAATAGTTTCTTCGATAATTGAACCTGCGATAAGACCGATGGCGATAATCCATTTACCAATTAGTAACCACATAATGTCTCACCTTCTCTACCATTGACTTACTATTATATTTCCCTATTCAACTATTTTAATTCATCACATGATTATACATACTCAAATGTTGATGGACCGCTATGAATATATTCAACTACATGATGGTTCTTTAAAGAAAGTGGCACATCAATGACTCTTTGATTTAATGATCCTTTATAAGGTAAGTTAGGACGATACAATTGTGTTATAAACATTCCATCCACTAAAACGTCTACATATTCTAATAATTGATGACGTTTACCTTTATTTTGCGCTAAATATTCATATTGAAACCCAGTCCATACCCATATAGACTTTTGCTGTCCAAAATGTTGTCGAAACGTTTGTACTAACTTCAAGGTTACGTCTAAATTACAAAATGGTTCTCCACCTAAAATACTTATGCCACTTATAAAATTAGGTTCACAATATGTGATAATTTCTTCTAATATATCATCTGTAAAAGGTTCTCCATATCTAAAATTTTGTGCAGCTTCGTTATAACAATTAAGACATTGAAATGGACAACCAGAAACGTAGACACTACAACGTACGCCTTCTCCATCTACAAAACTATGCGTCTCTATTTTAGCGATATATCCACGCCCATTTTCAATTTTCAAATAAGATTTCATGCTTTAGATTCCTTCATATGTTTAACACGGGCGCACATTTCTTTATGTCTACCTTCAATGACAGGACGTTGTACTGGATTACCTAAATAGCCACATGTACGTTTAACTACATCTACTGTTTCTGGGTTATCATTGCCGCATTGTGGACATTTATAACCTTTCTTAGTAGACTCAAAATCTCCATCAAAGCCACATTCATAACAATGGTCAATAGGAATATTTGTTCCTAGGTACCCTACTCTTTCATAAGCGTAATCCCATACTGTCTCTAATGCCTTAATATTATGATTCAATTTTGGGTATTCGCAATAATGTATAAAGCCACCGCTCGCATAATATGGATAATCCTTTTCAAAATCAATTTTTTCAAATGGTGTAATATCTTTTCTTACATCATAATGAAATGAATTTTGGTAATAACCTTTATCTGTGATATCTGGAATGTCACCGAACCGTTCTTTATCTAATCGACAGAAGCGATCTGTCAAAGATTCACTCGGTGTACTATAAATACTGAACCAAATATCATATTGATTGGTCCATTGTTCTTGAAGACGTTTCATTTCCTTTAATATTTCTAGCGTAAATGCTTTAGCTTCTTGATTATCCTCCCATTCAGGTCCATAAAAAACTGTTGCAGTTTCATATAACCCAATGTAACCCATAGAAATGGTAGCTCTTTTATTTTTGAATAAAGTATCGACTTGTTCATCATCGTTAAGTTTGTATTTAAATGCACCACTTCTATACAGAATAGGAGCATTATTGACTGTAGCACTTTTTAGTCGTTCAATTCTATATACTAATGCATCATGCATTAATGTCATTTTGTCGTAAAATAGTTTCCAAAACGTCGTCATATCCCCTTCTGATTCTAAAGCTATTCTAGGTAAATTTAATGTCACGACACCTAAATTACAACGACCATTATTTTCAAATTCTCCTTTGTCATTGCGCCAACTTGGTAAAAATGATCGACATCCCATTGGTGCCTTAAAATCACCTAATAATTCAACAATTTTATCGTAATTTAAAATATCTGGATACATACGTTTCGTTGAACATTCTAATGCGAGTTGCTTAATATCATAGTTAGGATTATTTTGCTTCAAATTCACACCATCTTTAATCGAAAATACTAATTTTGGGAAAATAGCTGTTACCCTATCTTTACCTAGTCCTTTAATTCTTGTATTCAAAATAGCTTGCTGTATTTTTCGACTTAATCGATCAGTTCCTAATCCAAAACCTAAAGTCACAAAAGGTGTTTGGCCATTTGATGTATATAAAGTATTAATTTCATATTCCAAACTTTCTATAGCATCGTTAATATCTTTTGTAACTTGTTCGTCTATATACTTTTGAATCTGGTCTTCTTTCACATAATTATGAGCCATTTCACTATGATGCCGTTCATTACTTTCTGCGTATTTACTAAGTAATTCGTCTACACGATCAACTGTACAACCACCGTATTGACTACTAGAAACATTAGCAATAATTTGTACAAGTTGTGCTGACGCTGTTTGAATGGATTTAGGAGAAGTTACATTAGCATTACCGATTTCAAAGCCATTTTTTAACATACTTTCTGCATCTATAAGACAACAATTCGTTAAAGGTTGAAATGGATGATAATCTAAATCATGAAAATGAATATCACCACTTTCATGTGCTTGCGCTATATGTTTAGGTAATAAGTAATTTAAAGCATATGATTTAGAAACAATTCCTGCTGTTAAATCTCTCATTGTGGAAAAAGTATTACTATCTTTATTAGCATTTTCATTTACTATAGTTGGGTCTTTTTCTATAAGTCCAGTTAATGATTGTTCTAGTTGATTCATCTTTTCACTCTTTTCTATATATAGTGTCCAATTTAAACTTAATCCACTATATATAGTTATTCAATGGATAACTCGACACTTAACCAAACTGTCATAAAGTTTTTACCAATTAATGAACAACTATAAAATAATTCTTACATTATTGATAGCAATCCAATTGATAACAATGCGTGCGCTACTATATTAGTACTCTTATTTTAATCAGCATAAATAACTTATTTTTTAAAATAAAAAAAGACAAACCCACCTCATGGTAAGTTTGTCTTAATAAACTCAATCTATATTATGAAATATAGTTGTATGAACCAGCTTGGCTAGCTGAAATTGTACGAGTTGATACGTTACCTGGTCCACCATTATAGTTCATTTCTGAAACTTTAATTGAACCGTCAGAATTTACATTTTCAACATAAGCAACGTGACCATATGCACCTTGTGATGTTTGCATGATTGCACCTTGTTTAGGTGAATTACTTACATTATAACCATCTTGTGCAGCAGCGTTTGCCCAGTTGCTAGCGTTGCCCCAGTTAGAACTAATTTTTCCGCCAACTTTGTCATATACATAATAAGTACATTGACCAGCTGTGTATGCATTTGAACCAGAGCTTGATTGACCTGAAAATGCAGTTGAATTATTTGATGATGGCGCATTTTGTGTAGTTACTTTAATATTTTTATCTGATGTTGAATAATCAGCACCTAATCCGCCACCTTGGTTATTTGAATTATTTGCTGTATAAGATTGTGTAGATTGATTATTATTTGTTGTAGCGTTATTTGAATTGTAGCTTTGAGTTCCTTGGTTACCATATGAATAACTATAGTAATTACCTTGTTGTGGTTGTTGAGCTTGTTGTTGATTTTGTTGGTTCTGTTGGTTAGGACTCCAATTACCTTTCCAATCGTAATTGTAATTACCTTGTTGGTCTATTGTGTATGTGTATTCATATGAATAAGGATCATTAGGATTATATCCATTATTATTGTTTTCTGCTGCATCTGCATCATGTTGCATTAAACCAAAAGTTGCGAAACCTGCTGTTGCGATTGTAGCTGTAGCGATTTTTTTCATTTTAAATATCCTCCTAAAGATTGATATAACTGTTTATTCTCTTTATCTCGTGGCTACCTTCAATTTTCAATTAATAAAAGTTTTTTACTCGTTAAATAACGACAAGTCACACTCTAACAGACATACAAGAGTTTGTGGTCAATGTTAATGTTTTGTAAATGAATCATAATAATCCAACATTTTTTGTAAAATTGTTGGATATCGTTGTAATGGCTTTCAATTCATTGCCTAGGCTATTATTTAATTATATTTATATTATTTATTACTGTTTATGTAATTTATCTGACAATTACAGACATAAAAATACTAAGATAATAGCTTTATTTCTACTATTATCTTAGTATTTGATAATCTATTAATGTTGATTCAAATAATTCAATATAACTTGTTGATACATATCTATATAATCTAAATATCTAGATTTATAAACATATTCGTCTGTTTGATGTGCCAACGTTATATGTCCTGGTCCAATAATAGCTAAATCAAAATCTTCATCTTTATCCCCTAGTAATTCTGCTGCATCTGTTGCACCAACCATACCTGATACTTTGAAGTCGTGATTATATTCTAAAAATGTGTTTATTAAACGATTATCTTTATGCGTATAAACTGTAGGATGATTAACAGTGACTTCTACAGATAATCTTTCACTGTCTATTTCTTTTACAGTATCTTTAAATAACTTTTCAATAGCAACATTATCATATTCTGGCACTGTTCTTATATTAAATTCTGCGTAGGCAGATTCTGGCACTGTATTGAATTGCTCGCCTCCTCTAATAATTGAGTTTACAATTACTAGGCCTGCTGCCACATCTTCCTTTAGGTCACCATCATTATAATGACCTTGCTCTCTAATACATTCATCAATATAAGGATGAACATCAAGCGAATGTTCTTTTTCGTTCTTTTTGATTTCAACATATTTTTCTTTAATCCTTTGTATGAATGCAATTAATGAATTGATTGCGTTGTGCCCTAATGATGGTAAAGATGAATGTGCCGGTATGCCTTTAGATGTTACTTTTAATCCCATAGATCCCTTTGTTGCGTAAAAAGCGAAACCATCTGATGGTTCAGCAATGATCATTCCATCTAAATCATTAACATATCCTTGTTCTTTAAATAATTGAGCACCTGACATTTCTTTTTCTTCTGCAGCAGTAGCCATTAATCTAATTGTCCCTTTTTGTAAACGACCCGATTCCTTAATCTCAATCATGGCTATAATTAATGCTGCTAATCCACCTTTCATATCTGTTGTTCCACGTCCATACAACTTGTCATCTTCTTCAGTTAATTTAAAAGGATCATATTTCCATTCATTATAATCTCCTGCGTCAACTACATCCATGTGTCCTGATATAGCAATTTTAGGCTTTCCTTCACCTATTTCAGCAACTAAATTAGCACGACGATTGTCAACTTTTATTATTTTCGAATCAATATCATATTTGTTCAATAATGCTTTAAAATAATTACAAACCTCAAGCTCATTATCATTTTCAGTATTTATTTCTACAATATCAGCTAAAATTTTTATTTTATCTTCTTCTGAAAATACACTCATGTCATCATCCCCATTGTATTCCATGTAATTAATCACTTTACATTAAATATTTCACTTACAACCAATAAATAAACACTATTTTAAATATGTATTTTACTGTGTACCGATTTTTTGGGAAAAAACGAAGAGGATACGATGAAATGTCAACTTTCTTCATCGTACCCTCTATTAATTAAATAACGAATTATTTACTGTTTATAAACATAGTTAAATGTATTATTAAAACTCTTATACATACTTCAAGACGTCCTCTATCTATATGAATTCATAGATTCAAGCCAACTTATAAATGATTGTTGTTCTGCTTGATTAAAATATTTTTTAGACAAAATATCTTTAAGTAGTTGCTGTTTCTTAGACGAATCTATTACTTTCGCCTTAATTAATTGTCTTGCCTCATATAAGAAATCAATATAATTCTCATAAGATTTGTCATATGTTTCAGATAAATCTTGAATAATTTGTTTTCCTAATTTGGGACTTGCACCTTCTGTGGAGACACTGATAGTTAATCTTCCTCTTCTAAGTTGATTATGAAACGTTATATTACCTTGTTGGGCATTACCAACATGATTAAATAGTGTGTGAGGGGATATATGATTTTTAATTTCATCGTTAACATGCGCTTGATTTGTAGCGGCAATCACTAGGTCGGCATCGTTTACATCTGATGCTTCAAAAGATTTTTCTTCCCACGTAATCTGTTGCTGTCGTACTAGTTGTTCCAATATATCTGTAATATGCGGACTGACTACATGAATTTGTGATGTATATTCAAGGAGCAAACTTACGCGACGAGTGGCAATTTTTCCGCCTCCAATAACAACTACATTCATATTTGTTAAATCAATCATTATTGGCATTTGCATGCGTAATCCCCATTTCTATTTTAATAGACATCTCTTTGATATCTATTTTCTTTTTTCATTTGTTTTAGATAATCTTCAGCTTCTGTTTCAGATAAATTTTGTTCTTTTATCAATACTTCTTTAATTGTTTGATGTACATCTTTAGCCATTTGTTTTTCGTCTCCACAAATGTAAATAGCCGCTCCGTTTTGAATCCATTCATTAAATTGCTCACTATTTTCTAAAATACGATGTTGTACGTACACTTTGTGTTCAGTATCTCTAGAAAAAGCAACATCTAGTTGAGTTAGATAACCTTTATCCAACCACTCTTGCCAATCTTCCTGGTATAGAAAATCCGTTTCAAAATGTTGTTCACCGAAGAATAGCCATGTATTTCCTTTTAACCCAAGTTCTTCTCTTTCTTGCATATAACTTCTAAATGGTGCAATGCCTGTTCCTGGTCCAATCATGATAACTGGAATATCACTATCTTGAGGGAATTTAAAATTCGGATTACGTTTTAAATAAATTGGTACTGTATCACCCGGTTGAAGGCGTTCTGCAAATTCTACAGAGCATACACCTTTTCTATTACGACCATGTGATTGATATCTAACTGCACCGACCGTAATATGTACTTCATCAGGTATCGCTTTATAACTACTTGAAATTGAATACTCTCTAGGCGGTAATTTTCTCAATAATTGGAATAGGTTATCTGGTTGTAATTCTGTTGTATCAAAATCATTTAATAAATCGATAAGGTCTCGACCGTCAATATAATTTTGAATCCATTCTTTATCTTGAACTCTCTCTTTTAAATCATCATTATCAAATAACACAGCAGCATTTTCTAACAATGGCTTTGTTAGTTTCGTAATTTCAAAATAGGATGATAAGGCTTCTTCTAAGTTAAGTGTATCTCCATCATCGTTGATAAGTACTTGATCTTCATAATCCCAACCTAATGTACTGATTAATAACTCTACTATAGCTGGATCGTTTTGTGGTAACACAACAATACAATCCCCTGGTTCAAAGTCTTCACCAAAATTATCTAATAGTAATTCAACATGACGTGTTTCTTTATTTGAGCCTTCACCATTTAAATTAATATTTTCTAATACTTCCGCTTCATAAGGATTTGATTTAGAATATTTTCTTTCTTTTGCTAATTTTATAGACTCACTTACCACCTGTTCACTCTCTGTATCTTCAGGTTTAGAACCAATTGAATTAATCACATTGGCCATCCATTTTTCAGCGTCTTCTTCATAATCTACATCACAATCTATACGGTCATAGATACGTTCAGCACCTAATTCATCTAATCTAATGTCAAAATCTTTACCAGCTTGACAGAAATATTCATAGGTTTGATCACCTAAAGCTAATACTGAAAATCTTACACCATCTAATTTTGGTGCTTCGCGTCTATGTAACGCTTCGTGAAATTCAAATGCATTGTCTGGTGGGTCACCTTCGCCATATGTTGAGGTAATAATAAATAAGTCTTCTACTTTCTTAAGATCAGAAGTATTGAAATCTTCCATTGATTTTAATGTGACATCGTTTCCTAGGTTCACAAGTCTTTCTTCAAATATTTCAGCCAAACTTTGTGCATTTCCTGTTTCAGAACCATATAAAATGGTAATTGTTCGCGATTCTGGAGTAACTTCTGGTTCCTTTTCAGCTAGTAGCGCTTCAGTCTGTTGATTACTTTGTACTGAATCACTTGAGTTCAACGTGGAAGTTGATTCTTTTTCATTATTTGACACTTGTTCACTAACTAAAATGTATCCACTTAACCACATTTTTTGTTCGGGTGATAGTGTTTGAAGTAATTCATTAAGTTGTTCTGCTTGTTCCTCATTGAAAGGACTATTTGTGATGTTAATCTTCACTGTTTTCACCTCTTATCTTCAATACTAAATTCTTTAAATCCGTACTTTATATATGAAATGATTTGTCGTTCTATATTTTTTATTAATTTTAAATTTAAACGTTCAATCTGTAAGCGTTCAAATACTAATAGCTAATCATCTTAAAATTCTATTATACATATTAATTTTTAAGTCGGATTCGATTACTTTCATTATGTACCAAAACGTTGAAACAGTAAATGATAGTGTAATTACATCTCTTTTTTAGTACCATTTGATACGATTTGATTTCAAATTTAAAGATAAGTGGTCTATAAACAGTATCTTACTTAACATTTCTCAGGAAATAATACCTTTATTGTTATCAATTATGCGTTAACTCGCATAAAAACAGTATTATCACCTTGATATTTTGAAAGATATAGCTGTGTAAAATACCAAACTAAAAGATTTCCTAAGAAAGCACGAATAAAAAAACTGCCCACAAAGTCATATACTTTGTCGACAGTCTAATTCAACCAGATTTAACTGATTATTTATCCAATTACAATTGATCCATATTTTCAATTAAAGTGATTTTGCCTTTTTTACTATGCACAACGACTGAGAAATCATTATCTTTATTACTATCGTAAATCAATTCATCGCCTTTACGTTCATCTGGCTCATTATATACGTCTGTAAAATCATCTTCTGATACATTCGAAGGTGCTACACCCACTCGATCAACTTTATCACCAGAATATAACACGGCTAAATCACCATATTTTTCATAATATGTTTGGCCCCCATCAACTTTGCCTGTAGGCTTGCCAAATTTACTTTCAACTTCTTTTCTCGTCATATCTTCATAAATGCCTTTGTAACCATCAGTAGAAGCAGATTTCATATAACCTTGATCGAAGTTACTACTAAATACATCAATCGTTGGTGCTTTTTCTGAACCTTTTTTATCATTTGATGCGTTATCATTTGATTTACTAGTATCTTTAGATTTTTTATTTGTCTCTGTAGTTTGATTATCGTCAGAACTATTATTGATTACATTGTTATAAAAATAATAAGCGCCATATAACAATGCTGCTATCAATAGAATAAAGATAATTGATAAAATCACGATCCATATCGGTTTTTTAGTCTTTTTATTTTGTTGAGGGTTATATTGATTACGATCTGGATACTGTTGATTAGTTTGTTCATTTTGTGATGCCGATGAAGTTGCTTTATCCTGATTATTTAAAGACTTCCCACATTTATTACAAAATGCTTGCCCAGACTTTAATTCATTTCCACAATTGGGACAATATTTCATTTTCATCGTTCCCTTCTCTCAATAATCGTTCACAGTTTATAGTTTTAAAAATATTGTTATACAATATTTTAAATTAATTTATGTAAAATGACTATCTTTTCTTTTACATTTTTAAAATTAATTGTTTTAATCCTATCAATTAATAAAAAAGTACCGCTCCAAAAAGGGCGATACTTTTTATGAATCCTGGTCTTGATGTGTGTCTTCATATCGAATGCGTTGTCGATAACCATACGTACTTTCTTTTATTAATTTTTCATCGAGTAATCCAGCACCAATAGCACCTGCTACTGTGGAAATAGATGCTGCAAACCAAGGAATGCTTAAATATAAATCAGGGCCAGCTGGACCTTTAAGACTAATTTGTTTTCCTAAGAAATCTGCTGGTAAAAGAACTAATTCTGCGAATAAAAACATTAAATAGAGAATAATATAATATATGATAATTGCAATAAACAATGTCATAACAGTTGTTAAATTATATAATAAGGTGATTCTTTTATTTTTGCTGTGCTTTGAAGATTCCCACAGATCATGTGACACCATAATCCATAGCAACATACCTAATATTGCAATAATAGAGATACCAAATAATCGCCACATTGAGAAATTGTCAGCCATCTGCCACATGGTAGTAAATATTAAACCAAAGGCGCCTGTAGTAAAAGCGATAGCTACAATATTACTTAAACTAGCCATCATATTGAGTGGATTGTTCGCAAATGTCATGCCGCTAACTAACCTAAACATACCTCTTGTTCTAGAGCTTGATAAATATCGTGTATGATGAGTCTCTGTATTTTCTAAATATACTTGCGTTTTATCGATTTTAGATAAAGGAAACTGTTGCTTTATACTTTGTTCAATATTGTTATTTTCATCATAGTCACGATGATCTTGTTCAGCATGATGCACTTCATTGATAATTGTTAAAATCGCACTTTTAAAACGCTTTTTAACTGGTCTCCAACCAAATGCAGGATAAGAAAAGATAGCAGCACCATTTTTCATATTAATATCTACAGCCATCACACGATGTTGATGAAAAATAGGTAAATCTGTAATTGCAAGAACGTAATCCCACTCACGTTCATCGTGATACTCTTGAACTTTACTAAATATATCTTCTACATTTTCAGCATAACCAGTCAGAGGATCGACAACTAAGTCAATTTCCCATTCATATTGATTTTCATTTTGTTCAGATAAAATATCAGGAACATCTTCCATTATTTTTTCTGCAAGTGCTTCTGTAACACCAGGTGCTACTACTAAACCAATCATTTTTCGTTGCGACATTAGCGTCCCTCCTCTCTGTGCTCTTGTTTCTTGCCTTTGTTTAAATCATCATTACGATCATCACTTGAAGATTGCTGTTCCACTTCTTGATGTGATGGATCATGTTGCTGTTCTTCCTCTTGTTGTTCTTCTTGAGCTTCTTTATAACGTTGGTACTGACGATATGAATAAGTAATCTTACGGATTTTTTCTTCATTTTCAACTGTAGATCCCATTGCACCAGCTAATAAACCAAGTGAGGAAACAAACCAAATTAATCTAACGTAATTCATAAATGTAAATTCAGCTTGTGCACTTGTCCAACTATTAAATAAACTTACTGGTACGAATAAGGTAATACTTATAGTTAACAGTATATATAATACAAAATAGTTAATAAGAGTAATGACAACAAGTGTCAACATTGTAGTCGCATTATATATCCATCTATAAGTCCTTTGAGATTTAGCTGTTTTTCTTTCAATTAATCTATGGGCGTAAAAAAGCCAACCTGCCATCCCAACTATTGATATAATCATTAAGATAATAAATCTTAATGGTGAATAAATAACACTGAGTTCCCATGGCATTGAAAAAATTGAGACATATGTTCCAGTCGCAAAGGCTACAGAAATAATTTTTTTAAAGTTAAATACATTCTTCCACGGCTTATTTGCTCGTGTTAAGCCACATATTAACTGAATCCAACTTATTAACATTAATGTATTGATATAGCGTCTTTTAGCGGATTCATCTTCTGCAGGTTCAACAGAACGTAAATGTATGAGGGGGTGTGTACTAGGTTTCTTTAAGGGTTCATTATAATAAAGTTGTTCAATCATAGTTGTGATACTACTGATTAACTTTCGTTTTAAATCAATTGCTCCTAATGAGGGTAATGACAACATTGCAACTTGTTTGTCATTATCAAAATCACTCACTACAACTCTTTTTCCTGAAATACTTGGAAGATCCGTCACACATATTGCAAAATCCCAATTTTTTTCATTTTTAATTTGTTCAGCCTTATCAACACTTTCGTGTACATCTTCCGCAGATCCAATGATTAAATCTTCTTTTACATCAAAGTTCCACTGACTATCATCGTTAATTCGTTGTGATAATAAGCGTTTTACTTTAGGAATGATTTTTGTCACATGCTCGTGCGCTACGCCTGGAGATGGTACTAAACCTACTGTATACATCGTCATACCTCCTTTCTTTATATAATTTTTGAAACTTTGGTCTAATTACCTATTATTAATAAAAATAGCAGAAACTATTTTAGTATATATAAATATAATGATATGCAAATCTTATTATTGCCTAACTTTTCCTTTTTAAACCTTTTAAAAAGAATTAGCAGACAACAATACATAATAACTGTATTTATTAACTTTTACAAACAATCTTTTTATACATTTACTTTTTTTAGCAAATAATAGTCTAAAATAAATAAGTTTAATCTCAAACACAAAACACCTTGAAAGGAACTCAATTGATTTCCTTTCAAGGTGTTGAATTAAAAATAAGCCTATTTACTTTTTATAGATATTACTTTAATTATTTCTCTTTATTATCGTTAAAACGACGTGTTACTTCGTCAGTGAAATCATCTTTGTTAGAATCGTCTTTTTTTAATTTATCTTTTTGACGACTTAATTCTTCGTGATGATTATGTTCATTAAAGTGATCATCTTCTCTATGTTCTTCTTCATATGAATCACGATGATTGTCTACATTGTTATCTCTTTGTTTATCATCTTTTAAATGATTATCTATATCTTCACGATGTTCTCTATGAACATTGTCTTCTTTACGTTGATTGTCATAATCATTATGATTATCTACTACACGGTCATTTCTTTTTTCATCAGTTTCATGATGACGTTGATTATCGTTATGTTGATCATTAGTATGATGTTCATTATTTCTATGCTTGTCATCATTATGATTGTCTACTTGTTTGTTTTTTCTAACTAATAACATAATACCAGCAATTATCCAGAATAATGCTGCTATCCAGTTCATCACTAATGATAGGACTCCTGCAATTAATAATAAGATACCTGCTAATTTTGCATGTTTTTTTATTAATAACGTTGCAATTATTGCAATTACAAAAATAACTAAACCGTATATTAGACCTACTTTAAAGATTGAAGGTAATAATTCAGACATGTGTGATGTTGAGTCTACGGCCGGATTAGAAGCTGCTTGTTCTTTCGCTTGTCTTTTTATTTCACTTTGCACTTCACTTCTTCCACCAAATAATGATGCTACCCCTAAAATTAATATTACAAATAATTGAGTAATGATCCCTAACCAAGCAAGGATGCGTTCAATTGTTCTTTTCATCAATTTACACCTCTTTCTCTATTTCTTAATCATTACCCAAATGAATATTAATATATGCTTAAATTATTAAATTAAATTCATAAAATTTTAATTATCCCTATTATATCAATGTTTAATAAGTATTATTTCTTTAATTGTTTTACTAATTTTGTAAATAAATAAGATGTCATTTTATACATAATAAAATAAATTATACCTACAATGAGAACAATACTTATAAAGCTTGTAATATATATACCTATGTATACTTCTCCAAACAAACCTAAAATTTCATATATAATTTTAGAAGCAAATAATGTATGAATGATAGCTACGATAAAAGGAATACTAAATAACCATATTAATTGTTGATCCAATATGTGTTTGATTTTCTGATTATCAATACCTAAATGTTCCATAGTAAGATAATTTTGAACATCTTCTTGTGCTTCAGAAACTTGCTTGTAATAAATAATTAAAAATATGCCAATAAATAGAACTAATGATACTAAACTTCCAACAAATATAAGTCCTCCATTAATGTTGTACCAAACGTTCTTAAATTGCTCATAAGTACTAATATCTATATCATGTTTTCGTTCAATCTCATGTATTATCGGTGAATCATTTCCTTTTAACTCATAGTCATTAAACTCTATCGTCGTATTTGTTAAATGCATGTTCGATTGTGATGTCGACTTGTTATAGTAGTTAACTATTTGATTTAATTCCCTATCATTTTTCACTATCAAATTAATATTTTCACTGAATCTTAGAGAATTAACGTTAGTCTGATGGACACGTTTTATATGGTAAGGTTTACCTTGTATGACTATTTTGTCAGAATCATCTAGAATATTCATATTAGTGTTTACGCCAACTTCATTATCTTTAAGATGGAGATGACGATTAAATTGATTATAGTCATTTAAATTCATAACAGTTATAAATACATTTTTATTTTTCCCTGGATCAATATTAAACTTATTTGGTGTTTCACTCGGTTTTAATAATCTTTGATATTCTGAATTAGCATCCAAATATACATTAAACAGTGATTGCGTATAAACTTTTGGCGTATCAGCATTCGTCTTCTGTTTAATATCATTAATTACTTTTTTTACTTTTTTAGCAGTTTGTTGATTATGATGAAAGTCTCCATCTACACTCGTTACATATTGATTTTTCCACATTTCATTTACATTTTTATCTAAACCTCTATATGTAGTTACTGTCATCCCTAAAGTAACAATTAAGAAAGTACAAAGTAGTGCTATGCTTGCCAAACCAATAGCATTAGATTTCATGCGTGTTCTTAGACCAGAAATTAAAAAGAAATGCTTAGGTTGATAATAATACTTTGGCAACTTTTGTAATCTTTCTATTATGAGCACACTGAATGAAACAAATAATAAATAAGTACCAGAAAATACGAAAAATATAGCTATAAACAATGCAAAAAAAGATTCAACAGGCGTATTGTCCTGCAATGCAATTCTATAACCATTGCCCACAAGAATAATTCCTACAAGTAGAAGTATATAATTGATCACTTTTTTATAACGTCGCTTGTGATGAGCCTTTTTATTAATTAATTGCATAGGATTTTGTAGCGTGATTTTAAATTGATTAATCATAAAAAGTAATAACATCACTATAAATAACAACAGTAATGTAATCCACATTGCTTTAACATCAAATGGATATGCACGTAAACTAGTTTGATGACCTGTCGTAATTTTATTGATTAACATAAAGAATAATGATCCAAATAAATATCCACCCACGATACTAATTATCGTTATAAGGCAGTATTTTATTATATGTTCAATAAGTAACATCACTCTAATATGTTTCTTTTCCATTCCTAAAATAAGATACAGTGAAAATGTCTTTTGTTGTTGTTTCATTACAAATTGATTGGCATAAATGATAAAAATGACAGCTAATAATGACATGAATACATTACCAATAATTGCAAACATACCTAGCATTTGGTGATGTTGTTGTATATATGAATTAGTCGTAATAGATAATAATATGTATTCTATAGCAAATATAATACTTGAAGATAAAATAAATGGTAAGATGATATGTCGTTGTGTTACAAAATGACGCTTAACCATAGTCCAAATCATCGAAAAGGGCATCTCATTTACTCCCTCCCATTATTTAAGATAGCTAAACTATCAGCAATTCGCTTTTGATATTCTGATTGTCTTTCTTCTCCACGATAAATTTCATGGTACAAACGTCCATCTTTTATAAATATGACTCTATTCGCATATGAAGCATCAATATTAGAATGAGTCACCATCAAAATCGTTTGTAATTGTTGTTGATTAATTTGTTGAAATAATTGCATTAAATGTTTTGAACTTTTCGAATCAAGTGCACCAGTGGGCTCATCAGCTAATAAAATTTGGGGTTGTGTAATAAGCGCTCTTGCTATAGCTACTCGTTGCTTTTGTCCTCCAGAAATTTGGTTAGGAAATTGATTTAATATATCACTAATATTAAGACGCTGAGCTAAGTTATCAATACGCTGTTGCATAACTTTAACTGGTTTATTAGCCAAAACTAATGGCATTAAAATATTATCTTTGTTAGTCATTGAATCTAATAAATTAAAGTCTTGAAAAACAAAACCTAATTGTTCACGTCGAAATGAAGCGATATCTTTCGATTTCAGTGATGCTAATGATTGACCATCGATTTGAATCGTTCCTTCTGTCAATTGATCGAACGTCGCAATAAGTTGAAGTAAAGTTGTTTTTCCCGAACCTGATTCTCCCATAATAGCTACAAATTCACCTTTATCAACAAATAAATTCATATCACTTAATGCTTCTGTCCTATTTAGCCCCTTGCCAAACACTTTTTTAACTTGCTTCACTTCTAATAACATATGGACGCTCCTTTCCTAATCATTACCTATTTTATATTAAAAAATAACCAACAACATTTATAATTTCTTACAAATTTTGTTGGTTACCTTACAATTTTGAAAGTTATCATTCTCTTGGAAAATCAATCGTAAATTGCGTACCACTGTTTAATTTTGATTCTACTTCAACGTTTAAATTAAGATGTTGAGATATGTGTTTAACAATAAATAAACCTATACCACTAGATGATTCATTAAGACTCCCATTATATCCAGAATATCCTTTGTCAAAGATTTTTGGTAAATCTGCTTGGCTAATACCTATACCATTATCTTTGATATGTAATTGTTTTGTTTCTGAGTTAAAGTTAATCCAAATATCTTTGCCACGTGCATACTTTAATGCATTATTTAACAACTGTTCTATTAATATAGATGCCCATTGTGCATCGGTTAATACGTTATCATCAACTGATTGATAATGGATTTTAGTATTTTGTTCAATAAAATGTACACGATACTTCATAATTAAAGGCTTGATTAACTCGTCAATTTTTACTTCTGAAATACTCATATCAGAAGCTTCATTAAGTAATTTCAAATAACTTAATGCTAGACTAGTATAATTATCTATTTGTACTATTTCTTGTCTTACTTGATTAACAACATTATGTTCATTACGTTCTAATAATAATTGGGTGGCAGTAATAGGTGTTTTAATTTGATGTACCCATGTTAAAAAATAACTTTCAATATCTTTTTGATATTCAGCTTGTCGTTTTTTTGTTTCAAATAATTCTTCTTCAAGTACCTCTATTTTATGTTTAAGATTAACTTGTTTTTGAAATCCTAAATAACTAATCCACCAATAAATCAGCATAATAAATAAAACAATAGCAATACCAAGCAGCAATGCACTCATTGAAAGTGAAAATACAAAAAAGATCACAGCAAATAATAATAATATTAATGTGACGATTGCAATTTCATTTTTAATTGTTTTTATAAAAGGTAACATCATTTTATTTACACCCTATATCCAACATTTTTCTTCGTTTCAATAAAGTCTTTTAAACCAATTTGATTTAATTTCTTGCGCAGTCGCGTCATATTAACGGCTAATGTATTATCATCTATATAATTTTCAGATTCCCAACATTTTTCAATCAAAGCATTGCGTTTAACGAATTTCCCTTCATTTTGGAATAATAACTTTATGATTTGAAGTTCTGTTAAAGATAATTGTATTGCTTCTTCGTTATAAATAATTTTGGCCTCATCAATAATTAACTTACAACCTTTGACAGTTAATTCATCATTGGAAACTGCTAAATCATAGGTACGACGAAGTAATGCTTGAACTTTAGCAACCGTTAATGATAAATTAAATGGCTTTTCTATGAAGTCATCGCCACCCATTTGGATAGCCATAATTTGATCCATATTATCCGTTCGAGAACTGATAAATATAATAGGCACATTAGAAATCTTTCTTATTTCTTGGCACCAATGAAATCCATTTAATGTCGGTAGATTAATATCTAACAATACTATGTCAGGTTGATATGTGATGAAGTCATCTAAAATATTTGAGAATTGTTTAGCTATACTTACCTCATAATTCCAATTTTTAAGTTCATTAGCTAAACTTTCTGCAATGACAAAATCATCTTCTACTATAAAAATCTTCATTAAGATACACCTTTCGTTGCGCTAAATTGTTTTATCTTGATGTTTATCTTTTTCATCAGTTTGATGTTGAATATGATTTTCATTTTGATTGTTTTTAGCTTCTTGGTTCTTTTTTCTTCTTTTTTCTTCATAAATACTTAAAGCAATAAAACCTACTATAAATAATGGGGATAACATGACAAATATCATTTTCTTCACCTCAGTCATATTAGCTTAAGAAGTTACGATGGTAAATACACACCTTAATTTCTCTTACTACACTGTATTTATTATCTATTTTACATCTTTATTATAAAAAATACATTTGTTATGAGTGATTTACTTTTACATTTCTTAATGTAATTAAAATTTATTATAGATTTACAATCTATTTACATGAATATCATAAACAGTCAAAATTATTTTCTTATAATTAAAATGTAATAAGTATATACATATTTTAGGAGGCTTTTTTAATGAAATCTTTTAAACATATTGGTAAGTATTTGTTGTCGGGTAGCATAGTCGCTGCAACATTATTAAGTACGACAAATATATCTTCAGCTTCAGAAACAAATGCTGATAAAAGTAAGGATAAAAACAAAGATGACGCAGTAGCCTTCGGTAATACTAAAAATCCAAAAAATGTCATCTTTTTAGTGGGTGATGGTATGGGTCCATCATTTAATACGGCCTATCGTTATTACCAAAATGATCCATCTGCAAAATCTATGAATCCTACCACTTTTGATAAATACTTAAAGGGTACGAATCGTACATATCCAAACGATCCTAAAGAAAACGTGACAGACTCAGCTGCAGGAGCAACTGCATTTAGTTCTGGTCATAAAACGTATAATGGTGCCATTGGTGTAGACGAAAATAAGAAAAAAGTTAAAACAGTTTTAGAAGACGCTAAAGAAAAAGGCAAATCAACTGGATTAGTATCAACTGCTGAACTCACTGACGCAACACCAGCTGCCTATGCTTCTCATGTAGATTCAAGAGATAAAAAAGACGAGATTGCTAAACAATTTTATAAAGATAAAATTAATGGCAAACATAAGGTAGATGTACTTTTAGGTGGTGGCTCTAAATACTTTGGCAAAGAGAACGGCAATCTTGATGAAAAATTTAAAAAAGATGGCTACGATGTAGTATCTAACAAAAATGAGCTTAATCAATCTAGCAAAAAACAAGTATTAGGATTGTTCTCAGAAGAAGATATGCCGCTTCAAATTGATGCGCCAAATAGTAACCCATTATTAGTTGATATGGAAAAAAGTGCTTTAAGTAAACTTGAAAAAAATGATAAAGGATTCTTCCTAATGGTAGAAGGTGCTTCTATTGATAAATCTGCACACCCAAATGATGTAACAGGTGTCATGTCTGAAATGCAAGGCTTTGATAAAGCATTTTCAAATGCTATTGATTATGCGAAAAATCATAAAGATACGCTAGTTGTGGCTACAGCTGACCATTCTACTGGTGGTATGACAATTGCAAAAGGCAAAGATTATAAATGGAATCCTCAAGCCATACATCAAATGAAACATTCTGGCTCATATATGACTAAAGAAATCGCATCAGGAAAAGATCCTGAAAAAGTTATTAAAGAAGGCTATGGCATTGATTTCCCTAAAGAACAAATGGATAAAGTTAAAAAAGAAGCTAAAAAACTTAAAAAATTAACTAAAAAAAGTAAAGATGACGAAGATCCTAAAGTAGAAGAACAAACAACACATCTTCAAGATGCAATTCAAAAACCAATTAATGATGAATCTCATACTGGTTGGACAACATATGGTCATACTGGTGAAGATGTTAATACTTATGCATATGGTCCTGGTTCTAAAAAATTCACAGGTAATAAAGAAAATACTGATAGTGCTAAAAACATATTCGACTTTTTCGCTAATGACGTCAAATAATGATTTTAAAAAATGATTTTAAAAAAATCCGGGATGAGTAATACCTCATCTCGGATTAATTTCATGTATACAGTTATATTAAATATCTAAATTAATATTCAATATTTGGCGCTTGGTTTACATGGTTTTGATATCTTTTAAAAGCATAGTAACCTGCACCAACTAAAGTTAAAAGTATAGCTAATTTTTTCATCATCAAAACTCCTTTTCAATTTATTCATTTCAATTATCGCTTTGAAATTCTTATGACATAATTATACACTTTTTTCCAATAATTTTAAAAACCTTAATCTAATAGGATTGAAAAAACATAAATTAAATTTAATATACTTAGCACAAATATACAGAATGAGTATGAATGACAACTGCTTCAGGAGAACTTTTTAATTAGATATAAAACGATATAAGTTTATAAAATATCTTTTATTACTCTTGTCCTTTTAAATGCTCTATATGTTTAAAACCATCTCTTCGAATTGCTAGTTCTTCCATAATATCGTACCAATTATGACCTACTTTTTGTTGGATTGTTTGTAATAAGTGATCTTGAGCATAATTAAGTTCATTGATTAACGCGTTCCCACTGTCAGTTGAATATAATTGTTTTACTCGACGATCTTTGTCGGACGTTTTCTCTATGATAAGTCCCTTTTCTTTTAAAGTTCTTAATGTAGCATGTGAACCTTGTTTTGAGATTTCCAAAGTTTGTAATAACTCTTTAATAGTAATACCTGGTAATTTATTGATAAAAAATAAAAACCGGTGATGCTGACGACTCATGCCATATTGTTCAATAATGTCGTCGGCAGTTGTAACAAAGGTTTTATATGCGAAGTAAAACAACATATGTTCATAATCATTTTTATTTGTCGACATTTGCTTTCTTTCCTTTTCTTATGTTTAAAACTTATTATAATAAAAATTCAGTGTTTCGTCATGTTTATACCTATAACTATAAAGGTCAAGTTAGTTGACTTTATAATCTTGAAAAGTTATCTTTTAAATGTAATATACAAATACATAAACAAGGTGGAATGAGTTATGAAACAACGTGTAGGACAATATTTGATGGATGCAGTACACGCTGCAGGAGTAGATAAAATATTCGGTGTCCCTGGCGATTTTAACTTAGCCTTTTTAGACGATATAATTTCACATGAACACGTAGAGTGGATTGGCAATACGAATGAATTAAACGCTAGCTATGCTGCAGATGGTTATTCACGAATCAATGGTTTAGGTGCATTAGTCACTACTTTTGGTGTAGGTGAATTAAGTGCTGTCAATGGTATTGCAGGTTCTTATGCCGAACGCGTACCAGTAATTGCAATTACTGGAGCACCTACTCGAGCGATTGAATCTGCTGGTAAATATGTTCACCACTCATTAGGTGAAGGTAAATTTGATGATTACAGAAAAATGTTTGAACCCATTACTACAGCTCAAGGATACATTACACCTAACAATGCAACGACAGAAATTCCAAGACTAATTCAAGAAGCTATAAATGAACGTCGCCCAGTTCATATCCACTTGCCTATTGATGTAGCTATGACTGAAATAGATGTGACTTCAACGTTCCAACCTAAACAATCAACAGAACAGGATATCTCTAGCTATATCAAAATGATTGAAGATAAATTGAATGCTGCTAAGCAACCTGTTATTATTGCAGGTCATGAAATTAATAGTTTTGGATTACATTCAGAGCTAGAACGATTTGTTAATCAAACAAATATCCCAGTAGCACAACTTTCTTTAGGTAAAGGTGCCTTTAATGAGGAAAATGAACACTATCTTGGAATCTTTGATGGTAGTATTGCTGAAGAAAATGTTAAAAACTATGTTAACCATAGTGATGCCATCTTAAATATTGGTGCTAAATTAACTGACTCTGCAACAGCAGGTTTCTCATATGAATTCGATATAGATGATGTCGTTATGTTAAATCACAACTATTTTAAAATGAATGAAACTATTTCAAACAATATTGCTTTACCTAACTTATTAAAAGGATTAATGAATATTTCATATAAAAATACATCTGAATTCCCTTCATATGTTAGAGAAGAAAATAACGATTATATATTAGATGATCAACCTTTAACACAAGCAACTTATTTCAAGATGATGCAAGAATTCATACAACTTGATGATATTTTAATAGCTGATCAAGGAACGTCATTCTTCGGTGCATATGACTTATCTTTATATAAAGATAATACATTTATAGGTCAACCTTTATGGGGCTCAATTGGTTATACATTACCTGCCACACTAGGCACTCAAATTGCTGCGCCTAACAGAAGAAATATTTTATTAATCGGAGATGGCTCATTACAATTAACTGTCCAATCATTATCTACTATGGTTAGACAGCAATTGAAACCTGTTATATTTGTTATTAATAACGATGGTTATACGGTTGAAAGATTAATTCATGGTATGAAAGAACCTTATAATGATATTCATATGTGGGATTATAAAGCGTTACCTGCTGTGTTTGGTGGCGATAATGTTGCAGTTCATGATGTCAACACATCCCATGAACTTAAAGATGCTTTTGAAAACATAAACGCTAATAATGATCGTATGCATTTCGTCGAAGTCAAAATGGCTGTTGAAGATGCACCAACTAAATTAAGCGATATTGCAAAAGCATTTGCTTCACAAAATAAATAATTAAGCATTAACTTCATATAACAACTTACTTGTATAGAAATCCTCTTGAATAATGAAATTTAGATCATTATTCAAGAGGATTGTTTTTATTGATACTGAACCATTTTTTCTTCTTCTAATTTTTCAATAACATGATTAATAGTCTGTTCCTGTATTTCTGATTTAATATCTTCATGTATTTCATCTTTAATCATAGGATATAAATGATCAATAATTTGTTTACTTGCAATTTCACCTATCTCTATTTCATATTTTTGATAAAGAAACGATTTTAATTCTTTAGAGACTTCTATAATCATATATATCACCTCTTTTTAATGATTTATTTTAATCCTCCTAAAGTTAATGCCATTATTGCTTTAATTGAATGTAAACGATTCTCTGCTTGCTTAAAAATAATAGAATACGAACTATTAAATACTTCATCAGTAATCTCCATTTCAGAGAGTCCATATTTCTGATAAACTTCGTTACCTACTTTAGTTTGTGTATTATGGAAAGCTGGCAAACAATGTAGTACTTTTACATTCGGATTTTGAACTTTTTTAATTATTGACATGTTCACTTGATAAGGTTTTAACATTGCTACACGTTCTTCTATAACATTTTCAGGTTCTCCCATTGAAAACCAAACATCAGTATATAGAGCATCTGTTTGATATATTGTATTATCTACTTCACTACTTAATTGTATTGTCGCCCCAGTTTGTTGTGCGTATTCTTTAGCCATAGTCACTACTTTTTCTTGTGGTAATCGTGACTTAGGTGCAACAATGTTTATATTGACACCTAATAAAGCGCCTGTAACTAATAAATCACTAGCAACATTATTTTGAGCGTCACCCATAAAAGTCAACGTTTTTCCTTCCAATGTACCCCATTCCTCTTTTAAAGTCATGAAGTCAGCTAACATTTGAGTAGGATGCCATTCATTCGTTAATCCATTCCAAACTGGTACATTTGCATATCTTGCGAATGTTTCCACATCATCATGTTCATGCCCTCTAAATTCAATGCCATCATACATACTTCCCAATACTTTAGCAGTATCATAAATAGATTCTTTTTTACCTAAATGAATTTCATTTTGACCAAAATAATCAACATTCATTCCTAAATCATGTGCCGCTACACTGAAAGCAGCTCGAGTACGTGTTGATGGTTTTTCAAAAATAATAGCTATATTTTTATTTGGAAGTAATTGATGTGATTTATTATTTTTCTTTTCATCTTTTAATTGTCGTGCTTTTTCAATAATATAATTCAATTCTTCTTTAGGATAATCAGTCGATTTTAAAAAACATTTACCTTCAAAGTTAAATTCTCTCATGTCATCAACTCCTTGATAACATATTACAATAAAATTAATATAGATTCAATATAATGATTATTTATGCAAAATTAAAAAGCACTTTTCCCTTTGCTATTCTGATTATTTGCTATCTAATCGGAAGCAAAATACGTTTTCTATGTATATATGTTTTTGTAATATAAAACTATTTCATGATGTTTCTCATGAAACATTTTAAAAGTAAAAGACTAAGCAACAGTCATGTAATTATTTTTTCAAAAATATTTTTCTACAGTTCAAACTAGTTAATATAGTTATTTATATCTTCTTGGTTTCACTTTGAAATTAAGACTACTCGATGTCTACCGTAAGACAAACCTAAGTGTGACGTATATTAAAAAAGCCTTTCATTGTCTCATTCACAATGAAAAGCTTTTAACTAAATAAATATCATTAAACGCCGACATCTTCCCATGATTGATTTACTTTGTCTGCAGTGGATTTATCATATAAATCAAGTGCTGCTTGATGTAATGATTTTTTTGCATCTTCAAAATCAGAATTTGAAGAAAGATATTGTGTTAATGTTCGATAATAAATTTGTTCTGCTTTATCTTTACCAATACGTTTGATAGTTAAGTACGCAGCTTTGTTAGGTATACCAGAATTGGTATGTACTCCGCCATTATCTTCTTGAGTTTTTGAATAATGTTTCATATTAGATGGTTGATCATATTGTTCTGGTTTAGACATACTTCTAAGTGCATCACCTTTAACATTAGGTGTGTATATATCTTCACCTATTAAAAAGTTATCACTATCAATAAAGTATGCAAAGGTATCAGAAATACTTTCATTTAAGGCTCCCGGTTGATTTTCATATACTAAATCCGCTGTTTCTTGAGTGATTCCATGTGTAATTTCATGTGCTACAACATCTTTAGCACCAGAGAATGGTAAATAATTTTCATTATCGCCATCACCATAAATCATTTTGTCTCCAATCCATGCAGCATTATTTCGATTATCTTCATTTTCAAATTGGTTAACATGTGTCAGTGAATCGATAGTACTTCCTTTATCATCATAAGATTCTCGCCCAAATTTATTTTTATAATACTCGTAAACGTCTTTAGCATAGTCATTAGCGTCTACACCAGCTCGTTGGGACTGATTTACAAAGTTTTTATCCTTATCAGTCATTAGTTTCGAATCACCTGATTTATCATTATAGTCATAAGCTGAAATTTTACCTTGATGTGTCACATCTTGCAGTGCATAACCTTTCTTTTGACTATTGATATTAATTTTTTTGTTTTTATTTAGTACACTTTTGCCTGTACCTTTAGTAGCAGCATGTTGCATATTATTTAATTTATCAACGACCTCACCTGTTTGAGCATCTACTTGTATAGTCCAGTGAGATATTTTAGGGTATGTTGTTACGATTTCAATATTATAAACATATTTATTATGTTGACCACTAATTTGGATATTATTCTCTTTAACAACATTATCTTTAAAGTTTTTAGCTTTATTTGATGACATTGAAATAGATTCGAATGCTTTATTCAGAGCTTCGTTTTTATTAATTTCAATACTATTACTAGGCTTAATTTCACCACCACTCGTATTTCCGTTGATAAGAACTACTTTCCCTTTTGGATCTGTATGTATTTTAACTTCTCTATCAGGCACATATGTATTTTTAAACTTTGGCTGTAAAGTGTAATGGGTATAACCTAATTGGTCAGTTTTCACCTCAACAGTTTTGTAATGTTTATATTGTTTTTTCGCATTTTTATCATTAGGTAATACTTTTAATGCTTGGAATGCTTTATGTTTTTCTGTAATTTCTATTTTACTTTTAGTTGATGACTGTTCGATCTTAGCATCGGCATTTCCACTATAAATAGAACTGCTTAATGTTAATAATGAGATGCCTGAAATAGCAATTTTTGAAATTTTATTCATAGAACTCCTCCATTTATTCACAAAATTTATAATCTCCCCCAATAATATTTATATTTTTCAAAAAAGTAAATGCAAATTCCATAAAATACTTTGAATATTCTTTATAAAACACAATAAAAAAGACGTCATTTAATATATGACGTCTGTAAAAAATCTTATTTTATTTAATTTTTTTGATAGCTTTATCTTCTTTTATAGCTACTTTAGTTTTTTCATAACCAATTACTATACGGTCAATTTTACCTTTAGAAGAGTCAAACCATACTGTTTCACCTTTTTTATTAGGTTGGTAATAATAGATACCAGTATTATTGTTTTTACCATTATTTACTTTTTTCAAATCTTTACCATATGATTTTTGTAAATCAGTTAGCTTCAATTGTTTTTTCAATGGAATATCAACTAGTGAAGCCTTTTTAGTTTTTTTATCATATTGGCGGAATAATTGATCTGATTTAACAATATTTTTTGTTGAATTTGTTGATGCAATTTTTATACCATTAAATGTTACGTTTTGAGCTTTGATAGCATTTTTGAAGTTTTTATCTAATACGAATTTTGCATCGTAACCTGCGTCACCTTTATAAGTATAATATGCATTATGTTGTTGTGTAGTTGCTGCATGAGCAGTAGTATTTATAACTGGCGTCGCACTCGCTGATGCACTTAATAATGTTCCAAAAGCTAATGTAGACGCAATAATTGTTTTAGTCTTTTTATTCATGAGAGTACCTCACTTTCTTTATCTGTTACTATTTCTCTCAATGAGACTTCTAAATTATACGCTATCGGTCAAAGACATACAATTAAAAGCAATTGTTATTACATATTTGTAATATTCAAATTGTTGATGAACATAAAACACTTGTAAACATAATTAATTTTTAACATTCTTCTAAATATGTAGTTAGCAGTTGGATATAATAGTCTATGAATTTTAAATAATCCGCTTTATTCACACACTCGTCGATTTGATGAGGTCCTTTTCCTGGTCCAATCATTAAAAATGGAAAAGCATCTGTTTTACCTTTTAATAAATTAGATGCATCTGTAACTGCAACAGTTGGTGTAATCACTAATTCAGATTGATTGAAGTAATTTGTCGCTAACTGATGTCCTAATTTAAACAAGCGATTGTCTCCAGTAGTCACTACAGGATCCAAATCTAAATATATGTCGTGCGTTAATTTTGCTCCTTTATCATTTGCCATGTTGATATATTTTTCAAATAAAGCTTTAACTTTTTCATTATTGTATTCAGGAATCGTTCTAATATTATATTCAGCAGTTGCATAATCTGGAACTGAATTTACTTGAGTGCCACCTTTAATGATGCTATTTGTCATAACAAGACCTTGTATTCTAGTTTGCACTTCTTCTTTACTAACATAACTAGGTAACTGACTAGCCATTTGGTCGACCATATTACCATAGTTTAATGCTGTCCCTTTTATATTTTGAGTGATTTCTTCGTATTCTTTATTAATATTTTGAATAAATTCAATCAGTGGTGTGATCGCATTTTCTCCCATAAACGGTGTTGAGCTATGGCTTGAACGACCTTTAGATGTAATTCTAATATCCATAGAACCCTTATGTGCATATACAATACTAGGATATGATGGCTCGGCTATCACAAGTGCATCTACGTCATCCATATAACCTTTACGATATAATTGCTCTGATCCAGCTTGTTCCATTTCTTCTCCAGCAGTTGCTAATAATTTAATTGTTCCTTTAGGTAATTGGCCACTTTCTTTAATTTCTATCATTGCTATCACTAATGCTGCTAGCCCTGACTTCATATCAGCAGCACCTCTGCCGTATAAATAGCCATCTCGTTCTGTTAACTCAAACGGAGGCGATGTCCATTCCTCATGCTTTCCTTCATGTACAACATCCATGTGCCCTGAAACTGCAATTACTGGCTTTCCTGAGCCAATTGTTGCAATAAGATTTGCACGTTTATCTGATACTCTGTCTATTTCAGATTCAATATTATATTTGTTAAGACATTGCTGTAAATACAACGCTACCTCTAATTCATTATCATTAACTGTAGGAATAGATACAATATCTGATAAAATTTTTACTTTTTCTTCGTTAGTTAATACAGCCATAAATTTCACTTTCTTTCCTATCATATTTGAAGTCAATTAACATTCTTCATTAAAAATATAATTAAATGATATGTTCTTATTCAGAAAATTGATTATAATATAATTAATTATCATCGAAGTTAATGGAGGATATGCTTTTGAAAAAAATATTAGCAAGTATTGTCGTTTTAGCACTTGTAATAGCATTAGGATTTTCTGTTTTCGCAGCTTTAACTCATCAAAATAAATCATCACATCACAAAACAAATCATCAAACTGAAGACAAAGATAAAAAGAAAGACTCTAAAGATAAAAAACAAACAACTACTAAACAGCAGGAGCCTGTTCAAACTGAGCCTTCATCGTCTCAACAACCAAGTAATACACGCTCTAATAGTTCAGCTAGTCAACAAACGATTCAAAAATCAAATAAAAATAATAATCAAACGTCTCAAAATCAATCAACACAAGCCAAACAATCAACACAACCTGCACAATCTTCACAACGTAGTAGTAATCAACCAACTCGTTCACAACAACCATCAGCATCTAAGAAACAAAATCAATCTAATACGAGTACAGAAACTCCTAAAGCTAACAATGGACAAACTACTAACCAAAATGCGAATCACTCATCGCAGAATAACAGTAGTAATTCAAATAAACAGAACAAATCAGAATAAAATAAGAAATAGGGTTAGGTCATTCTCACACAGGCTCAATGAGCTGAATGTCTAATCCTTTTTTGTTTTGATTTTAATTAAATCTCACTTCAATCTTTCCACTTAGCGCTAACTATTTCATCAAAATCATCACTTATTATCTTCATATCAATGAATTATATTAATATATTATAATATTATTTAAAAATGATTTTGTGTGCAAGTAACTTCTCTTAAGAAAATCACAAAAAAATTCTAGTACCAAGACATTAATTAACTGTCTTAAGTGCTAGAATCTAATTGTTATTATTCGGTTACATTACTTTCATCAACTTTAGCTGAGACTTTTCTCATTAGAGGATCAGTAATCGGTTTAAGTACTACACCTATAATTATAAACGCTAATCCAAATGCTGCTAAAATAATCACTTTTGTAATTAAAATTTCAGGCACAATACCTCCTACTGTTTCACGTAAAGCGTCAATAGCGTAAGTAAATGGCAAGTACGGTGATATCGTTTGGAAGAATTTAGGCGTTGTTTGAATTGGGAACGTTCCGCCACCGCCTGCAATTTGTAATACTAAGAAAATAATGGCAATTGCTTTACCTGGATTTCCTAATAACGATACACATGTATAGATAATTGAGTTAAATACTAACGAGCAGAACACTGCTATCGTTACGAATAATAATGGTGATTCAACAGCTGCTTTTAATATTACCAAATCTCCTATAGATACAATTAATGATTGAACAATACCTAATAAGAAGAAAAAGCCTGCTTTGCCCATGAAAATTTCGCGTGGTGTGAGTATCGGTTTCAATGATTCGTGTTTATTGTCTACTGATAATAAACTCACCATCAATAACCCACCTACCCATATAGATAATGCAGTGTAGAATGGCGTCATTCCTGATCCATAATCTTTAACTGGGAAGACATCTGTTGTCTTTTTATTAATTGGATGAGCAATGACATCAGCTTGTTTTTTCAAATCATTTTTTAGAGTATCGATTAAATTATCAACAGCGTCATCTTTATCCAATTGCTTGAAAATTTTATTTGCTTTTTTCAAGTCTTTTTCAACGCCTGGTAATTTATTTTCAGAGAAGTCAGCTAAGTTAGACAATGCTTCTTTAGCTCTAGGTTGATTTTTATCTAGTAGATTAACTGCATTATCATACCTACTGAACAATGATGGTAAATTATCATTTACTGATTGTGTTGCATTAGCTAAGCGTTGTTCTAATCCAGGCAATTCATTTCTCACAAAGTCTGCAGCCTTACCAACATCTTTTTTCACAGTTGGGAAATACGCTTGCGCTGTTTTCATGGCATTAATATATGCTTGTTCAATGCTAGGCAATACTGTTTGAATACGCTCAATTCGTTTTTGGCCGCTATCTAAAATACTTTGACCTGAATTGATCACTTGGTTAATTGAATTTAATTTAGATTGTACATTTGATAATGTTTGTTGTCCTTCAGATAATTGTGAAGTAATGTCATTTGAGATGTTTAATAAGTTTTGATTTAATTCTTTCTTAATATACGTACGGAATTGACTTAATGCACTATTTGTATCTTTGATATTTTTTAATACATTAACCGCTTCTGCTTTACCAGAACTTCCATTTGATAATGCATCGATTAATTGATTTGTAGTTCTTAATTGTTTGTTCAATTGATTGTTTGCAGATTTAATTTGTTTAATTTCTTTAGACAAATCAACATCTTCATTTTTCTCAAGTTCTGATAAGATATCGATAAATTGTTGATTATATTTTGTAGCATTTTCTAATCTTGATTTAATATTATCTAATGGTTCTTTAAACTCAGATGGCTTATCTGATGACAAAATACCATAAGATACATTTTTCAGCGCATCCATATCTTTTTGTGATGCGTTTGCTTGTACATCACTCATATTGGATAGTGATAATAACGATTCAGTCAATGCAGTATTCATTGATTTCACATCATTTGAAGTAACAAACTCATTAGAATTACTATTTTCATTATTACCAGATGTACTCAATGATTTCGTTTTAATATTTGAATTATAACTATGCCCTTCATCATGCTGTTTACCATGTGCACTCTGTTGACTTGTATTAGTTTGTTGTCGTAAGTCTTGGTTCACATTATTATTAGCATTTTGTGCTCGTCCAGCTGCGTCTTGGTAATCACCAACTCTATTTTGAACTTGAGTTAAAAATCCTTTAGCATCAGTCAATTGATCGTTTGCTTCATCAATACCTTGTCCTGCAATAGATACCCCTTTATTTATTTTAGGGAATTGTGCTGGTACATCATTCGCTGCAACATTCAAGACGCGTTCAATGTTAGGCATATAATTATTTAAAGCTAAAATTAATTTTGCCCTTTCGTTTAATGCAGGAATTGATGCATTGACTTGATTGAGTTTTTCTTGTGCATCTAAAATATCACCTTTATAATTACCAAGATTTCTAAATTGATTCGCATATTGATCAAGGTCATCCTGATGGTCATTTAAGTAGATAATTTTATCTTTAAATTTATTTATTTCTGGTAATGATTTATTAGCTGCGTACACTGCATTTTTAATTTTATTAATTGTAGGTACTTCGTCTTCAATTTTCAATCCTACTTTATTTGCTTCTGCAAGTAACGCTTTGGTCACAGTTTGGTTAAATTGTTCATTGGCTTTTTCTACTACCATCGAAGAACCTGTATCTGTTAGTTTTGCAGCTACAGCATTAATTTTTTGATTAACTTTGAAATCAACATCCGCCTTTTCAGGATGCTTTCTTAAAGTACCTGTAATTTGGTGTGTAAACTTACTTGGTATGTATATGCCTGCATAGTATTTCCCCATTTTTATTTCATGATCAGCTTTTTCTCGACTTACAAATTGCCAATCAAAGCTATCATTTTTCTTAAGGGTTTGTACCATTTTGTTACCGACGTTAATTTCTTTTCCTCTTACTTTGTCACCTTTATCTTCATTAACAATTGCCACTTTAATATGTCCAGTATTACCATACGGATCCCACATTGCCCACAAGTTAAACCAAGCATAAAATGAAGGTAATATAGCTAAACCTGCTAAAATCACCCAAACTGCCGGTGTCTTAGCAATTTTCTTTAAATCCGTTTTAAACAGTTTCAGTGCGTTTTTCATTGTCACACTCCTAAAAACAATTTATTAACTTTTCTACCTATTTTGTCACAGTCTTTATACTCATTTTATCAAATGTTATTTTACATTTTTCTAAAAACAATTTATTTTTCTTATAAAGGTTAGTATAATACATTTTGTTAGGTTATTATAATTCGTTGATATGTATCAACTATAAATGCCATAAATTAAATTATATCAAATTCAAGGTATATAGCACAATAATATTTAAATTTTCAAGGGAGCTTAATATAGATGTCTAAAGACAAATTCTTAATTTATTTACTTTCAACTACTTTAATCGTGCCATCTCTAACAACAGCACCCATAGCCCATGCTGAAGATGATCAAACACCTACACATTCGTCATCTTCACAACGCACTCAATCTCAAAGTAATGCTGATAAAAAGAGTGGTCAAGTTACTTCATCAACAAATGATAATAATGACGAAGAAGATAAAGACAAAGATCATGATACCTCTCAAAGTGATAAAGAAGCTAAAAATAAATCTTCACGACATGATTCTAAAAATAATCAATCAAAAGAAGAGAATCATTCATCACATCATTCTACACAAACATCTGTCACTGATGATAATTATAAAAAATCCCATCAGCCAACTAATGTTATCAATCAATTTTATGATGGATTATCTTTTTCACAATCTGATTTCAATCGTTTGTGGTCACCAGATAAATATGACAATAGTTTTAGTTTAACGACATTAATTCAAAATCTATTTCATTTTGACACTGATATTTCAGACTATGAACAACCAACTCGCGATGAAGAGAAAGATAATCAAAATTCCGATGATCAAGATACTAACGATGATGTAACGAGTGACGAAAGTAAAAGTAATTTAGATAACGCATCATCTAATAACAATTTAGAACAAGATGACAATAATCAAAACGATCAAACTACATCAAATGATGATCAAACAGATCATGATAACAATGATTCTCATAATGCAACACAAGAAACAAATGATGATGCATCTCAAAGCTCAAACACGAGCCATTCAAGTCAATCTAATACTAAAAATGACGATAATACTGATTCATCAAATCAAAGTATCTCAGATTCTGCAATTGATTCTATTTTAGATGAATATAGTGAAGATGCAACGAAGACACAAAACCAATATCAATCTTCTAAAAAGAAAGAAACTCGCGATGAGAATCATTCAGAAGAACAACAAAAAGACGATACACAACAAGATATCAAGAATCCTCAATTACCAACACCTGACGAATTAAAACACAAAACGAAACCAGCACAATCATTTGAAAGTGATTTTAAAAAGTCTAATACACGTTCAACTGGTCTATTCCAGCAATTACCAACATTACAAGATGGTCATTTAACAGATGGGGATATCAATGTTGTAGATAGTAAAAACACAAGAGACTTTATAAAATCTATCGCCAAAGACGCACATCAAATAGGCCAAAAAGAAGATATTTATGCTTCGGTTATGATGGCACAAGCAATCCTAGAATCTGACTCAGGTAACAGTGCGCTTGCCCAAAAACCTAACTTCAATTTATTTGGGATTAAAGGCGACTATCATGGTCAATCTGTTTCATTTAACACATTAGAAGCAGATAGCTCAAATAGTATGTATAATATAACAGCTGGATTCCGTAAATATCCTAATACCAAAGCTTCATTAGAAGATTATGCTAATTTAATTAAAGGTGGTATCGATGGTAATCCAACAATTTATAAACCGACATGGAAAAGTAAGGCATCTACATATCAGTCAGCAACATCACACTTATCACGCACGTATGCCACTGATCCAAATTATGCTAAAAAATTAAATAGTATTATTAAACATTATCATTTAACTGATTTTGATAAGAAAAAAATGCCAAGTTTAGATAAATATAACCATTCTATTAAAAATGACGATCAATCACAATCCAGTTTCAAACCATTCGAAGAAAGTCAAGGTAGCGCTGGCTATCCTCAAGGTCAGTGTACTTGGTATGTTGACCAACGTATGAAACAATTTAATGAATATATCCACAGTAATATGGGAGATGCTCATAATTGGAATAACCGTGCAGAAAAAGAAGGCTATCATGTATCATCAACACCTAAAAAGCACACTGCTGTTGTTTTTGAAGCTGGTCAATTAGGTGCAGACACGCAATATGGCCATGTTGCATTTGTAGAAAAAGTTAATTCAGATGGTTCAATTATTATTTCAGAATCTAATGTTAAAGGATTAGGTGTTATTTCATATAGAACAATTGATGCGAGTGACGCTTCACAACTTGATTATATTACTGGTAAATAATTTCAAACTATAAATAATGGACGAGACAATACTAAATTTGCCTCGTCCATTTTTATTTTGATGTTACTGTTGATGATGTTTTCGTTTATGTCTGCTTATCCAAATAAGACTTGCCCCGAATAATGCAACAACAATTGAAATTGGCATCCAGTGTTGTTTGATTGTTTGTCCTGCTTCTGGTAATGATAGATTACCGTCATCATTAAATAACCCTTCTAACAGACCATCTCCAGAACCTAGTGTCAATCCCTTTTCTGGTGTAGGTGTTGGTATATCTTCAATTCCATCCAATAAACTACGTCCTGAATTTAATTGATCCAATAAGCTTGAATTATTATTATTCGAATGTTGATTGATTCTATCAAAGATACTCGGTCTATCTTTAATAGGAGATATAATGTAATCTAAATCTTTCTTAGCACTATCAACTTTATGTTGTAATTGTAGTAAGTCATTTGCTTTACCGTTAATTGCAGATTTAATTAAGTCTAACGTACTCGCTTTATCGGTTTGAATACGATTAATGATGTCTGCCAACACTTGGGCTTTTCCTTGTTCAATACGAGTGGCTAATATCGTTTCAATGGCTTGTCTTTTATCTTTAGCATTATTTAATACGTCATTTAAGATATCATCTGCAGTGACGTTCCCTTGTTTATCAATTTGCTGTTTTAACTGATCTATAATTTGTTGATTATTTAAATTTCCATTTGCTAGTTGATTGGCGATACGTTCTGCTTCTTTGTCACCTAATCGGGTAGAAAGTAATTGTTTAATCAATTGTTGCTTATCTTTAGACTGGTCTAGCATTGATTTTAAAATGTTATCTGATGAAGTATGGGATAAGTTATCAAATTGTTTTGCAATTTGATTAGCGATTTGTTCATCTGATCGACCTTTGGTTTGTATTTTTTTCAGTGTTTGATTCGCTTCATTTTGGCTCATAACGTTATTTAATATCGCTTTAACTGATTTATTTTTGTCTTTAGAGTTATTGAGCTCATCAAGTATTAAATCACGTTGTTGATTTGTACGATTTTGAGTCTGACGAATATCTCGTTTCAATTCCTTTTTACTTTGAGTAGATAATTCACTTTGTTGATTAACATTATTTTCTAATTGCTTTAAGGCATCTTGTTTATTATTCAAATATTGACCATTATTTGCATGACTTTCAGCTAATTTTTTAGAAATATCATGATCAATTTTGTCGCTGCCTTCTAACTTTTTAGTAACATCATTCACTTTATCTTTAGCTTTATTATTAGTACTCTCTGAATTTGTATCTTTGATTAATTGTTGAACTTGAGATGATGTTTGATTTTCTTTATCTTCAACATTATTTTGCTTTTGCAAATTACTCTTCGTTTGTTCTTTATGATTGGATTGTACTTTCTTAGAATTGTTTGATGGTTCAACTTTTTCCAGTTGATCATTGTTGTTATCTTCTTCGCCATTTATTGTTGCATCTTGTTTGATTTTATCCAAATCATCGATGATATTGCCCTTTTTATCATCTGAATTCGTTTTATCAAGTTGTTGATTTTGTTCCTCGGTCACATCTTTATCATTATCGGAATAGGAATCTCCTTCACTTAGTTGACTATTATCAACTTTCGAGGATGAAATGTCTAAATCCTTTAACATTTTGTCTAAATTCTCTGTCACATCTTTATTATCATCAGTATTACTGGAATGATTTACTTGTGAATTTGATTTTTCATTCTCAGTACTCTTAGCAGTCTGTTTCTTTATTGTTTTTATTTTTGTATCTTCTTGCTTAGCATTTTTAATAATTTTGTCCAAATTAGTATTATCAGTCACGTCATCCAATTGTTCTAGATAATCTTGCTGTTTTTCTTCATTCAAATGGCTGAGTTGTTTAATGTCATGTTTAGCTTTTTTGATTTGACCTTGCAAACTTTCTTCTTTCGATTCAAGTGTGCTATAAGATGATGAATCCTTTGCTTGGACTTTCATATTATTTGTAAAACCATATCCAATCATTGAGCCACTGATTAAAAGCGCTGAACAAGATAGTTTCAAACATATGCTGACTTTATTTGTTTGTTTATCTTTCATGTTTTCAATCTCCTTTAGCCGATTAGCAATTTTAAATTTGTTTTTATTATATAACAAACTCCTATAAAATTACACTTTACATTTTAAATAGAAGGTATTTGATATCCTTATAAATTTTATCAAACAAATACGTTGTATTTCTATGTATATAGCTTTATAATTCAACCAAGCTAAATTAATTGGTTTTTGTATATAATTTAACTTAATTAAATTTAAAAGGAGTTTTTCAGATGGCAGAGTCAATTTATTCTACTACTATTATTAGTAATGGTGGTCGAGATGGTCGTGTATTTAGCCCGGACAATACTTTCGTACAAAATTTAGCGACGCCTAAAGAAATGGGTGGTCAAGGCGGTAACGACACTAACCCTGAACAATTATTCGCTGCAGGATATAGTGCTTGTTTTAACAGTGCTTTGTCTTTAATTCTATCTCGTAACAAAGTCAACGATGCAAATCCTGAAGTAGAAATAACGATTGAATTAGTTAAAGATTCTACGGATAACGGTTTTAAATTAGCTGCAGACATTCAAGTTACTTTAGAGAATGTATCTCAAGAAGAAGCAGAACAATATGTTGAACAAGCTCATCAATTCTGCCCATATTCTAAAGCAACACGTGGAAATATTGATGTTTCGTTAAAAGCAATTGCTCAATAATAGTAGATAATTTTTAATTACCCCTATGATTTCATTAATATATATTAAATATCTTGAAAGTGGTGGAGAATGAATGATTCTCCCCACTTTTTTTAATATTTTATGATCTTATTCAAAATATAATGGTAAACAAGTACATCCCTATCCCAATTTTCAACAGTTATATTCAAAAACATCCTATTTCACTAATTATTTATATAAATTAAGGGAATAAGGTACAACAAGCTCTATAATTAATTCCCTATTCAATGAGAACAACAACGTTACAGCTAACATTATCAATTAATTTTCCAACAATTTTTGCAATCTGTTTCATTTTTCAACGCCTTAAAAAAATTAATGGTGTTTCATATAGTTGAATCTTGTTAAATTGATAAATGTAACTTTTACACACCATAGATTTCACTCAATTAAATTGAGCTTAACTTCATATGTACGACATAAGTTTACTAATAAAAAAACAAATAGGAGGAAATGTCTTGGCAAAACTTTTATACAAATTAGGCAAATTTATCGCTGAGCACAAATGGTTAAGCATTATTTCATGGCTTATCATTCTTGGCGTAATTATCATACCACTATTGATAAGCTCCCCAAAATTCGATAGTGATATCACTATGAATGGACTTAAATCATTAGACACAAATGACAAAATGTCTAAAGAATTCCATCAAGATAGTGAGAAGGCATCGATGAAAATTGTGATTCATTCTGATAAAAAGAATGGCATCACTGATAAAAATACTAAAAAAGACATAGAAAAAGCTTTAGATAATATTAAACAAGACGATGATTACGTACAAAATGTAAGTAATCCATATGAAACAAATCAAGTAAATGATGATAAAGATACTGCTATTGCAACAGTAAACTATGTTGTAAATCAAACATCATTACAAGATTCTTCTAAAAAAATTATCAATCGAGAAATGAAAGATGTTAAAGATGACCACAATGTTCAAATAGAACAAACAACTGGAAGCTCAATGAATTCTGAAATTGGTGGTAATTCAGAACTTGTTGGTATCATCACAGCATTTATTATTTTATTAATTACATTTGGCTCATTAATCGCTGCAGGTATGCCGATTGTAAGTGCCTTAATCGGTTTAGCTTCAAGTGTGGGAATCATTTCATTACTAACTAATGTATTTGACATTCCAAACTTCACATTGACGCTAGCAGTAATGATTGGTTTGGCAGTTGGTATCGACTACTCCTTATTTATTTTATTTAGATATAAAGAAATTAGGAAAAAAGGTACACCTCCTGTTGAATCCATCGCTTTAGCAGTTGGAACAGCCGGAAGCGCCGTTATCTTTGCCGGATTAACAGTAATGATTGCTGTCTGTGGATTATCATTAGTAGGTATTGACTTCTTAGCAGTTATGGGATTCTCTTCTGCACTTAGTGTTTTATTTGCTGTATTAGCAGCCTTAACACTATTACCTGCATTAATTAGTGTATTCCATAAACAAATTAAGATTAAAAACAAACCAGAAAATAATAAAGACCCTAAAGATCATAAATGGGCAAATTTCGTAGTTGGTAAACCTATAATTGCAATTATTATTAGTTTAATCATTTTAATTATCGCTATCATACCTGTATCCGGAATGAGATTAGGTATCCCAGATGATAGTCTTAAAGCTAATGATTCATCAGCACATAAAGCTTACAACTTAATCACAGATAACTTTGGTGCAGGCTATAATGGACAAATTGCAATGCTTGTTAACACTAAAGATGGAGGTAGCAAAAAATCTATCGAATCTGATTTAAACAGCATGAGAAAAGATATTAAAGACATGGATAATGTAGATACTGTGGAAAAACCACAATTAAATGATAATAATCATTATGCACTTATCCAAGTTATTCCAGAAGATGGTCCTAACGCTAAATCTACAAACGATTTAGTTTATGATTTACGTGATTACAATAAAGATGCTAAAGAAAAATACGATTTCAATTCTGAAATAACAGGTCAAAGTGTTATTAACATTGATATGTCAGAAAAACTTAACAACGCTATTCCAGTATTTGCAGGCGTTATCGTATTATTAGCCTTTGTATTATTAGTATTTGTCTTCCGTTCAATCCTTGTACCATTAAAAGCAGTACTTGGTTTCGTACTTTCATTAATGGCTACATTAGGTTTCACAACTTTAGTAATGCAAGATGGTTTCTTAGGTGGCTTATTCGGTGTCGAAAACACTGGACCAATATTAGCCTTCTTACCTGTTATAACAATAGGCTTACTCTTCGGTTTAGCTATCGACTATGAATTATTCTTAATGACACGTGTTCATGAAGAATATAGTAAGACTGGCGATAACGACCACTCTATTAGAGTAGGTATTAAAGAAAGTGGCCCAGTTATTGTTGCTGCAGCATTGATTATGTTCAGTGTGTTTATTGCTTTCGTTTTCCAAGATGATATGGCAATTAAATCAATGGGTATTTCTCTAGCATTCGGTGTTTTATTTGATGCATTTGTAGTACGAATGACATTAATTCCAGCATTAACAAAATTATTCGGTAAAGCTTCATGGTACATGCCTAAATGGTTGCGTAACATCCTCCCTGAATTAGATATCGAAGGTAAAGCATTAGAACAAGATTCAAATAGAGCTAATTCTCAAGCACATTATAATGAAGATGATTATAATGCTTATGCCGATGACCGTCGTCAAAGAGAAGATAGAAATAGTGTAAGCAACCAATATCGTTCAGATGAGCAACGTCGTTTCCATAATGAAAATGGACAACATTATAACGACAACCGTGATCATTCAACATATACTAGTGAATCACACTTATCTCGACTTTCTTCAAACGAACCTAATGATGATGTAGATTATGAATCTTTATATAACAAAGAAGGAAATGGACAATATGTTGGTAATCGCAGAAATGATGATTACAGACACTACGATAGTCCAAATAATTATGATAACCATAACACTTCGTACGCACGTCGTTCTCAATCAAATCAACAAAGCAATGAAGTACGTACGACTGAATTATTTAAAGATTTATCAAGTAAATCAAATGGTCAAGATGTGTTATTCCATGCTCTAATGTTATATGCAAGAGAAAATGATCACGATGTTTATAATCAATATAATCATCACTCTGATCAACAATCTCATGACGACACTCACCGTAATAACGATAGAGATAGATATTAATTTTTAATAGGAGGAAATGCTGAATGTTTAAAACAAGAAGTTTAAAACTTTTAGGCCTATTTGCCACTATTGCCTTAGCCATTGTGCTAAGTGCATGTGGTAACGGTGGCGGAAGTTCATCAAAAGAAAAAGACACATCACTTGGTAATAAAGAAATCGAATTACCTTACGTTGCTAGCGATAACTCTGCACCACGTACATTAGTCATTGCTGAAGTTTTAAAGAAAGCTGGTTATGATGTAACAACAACACCTGTTCAAGCAAGTGGCCCGTTATATGCTTCTGTAGCTGAAAATCCGGATTCATTCCATGCATCAGGTATTTTCCCATCTACAGATAAAAGCTATTATAATAAATTCAAAAGTAAATTATCAGTTTATGACAAAGAAAATCTTGTAGATGACGTTAAAGTTGGCTTGGCCGTACCAAAATACGAACAAGATATCGATTCTATTGCTGATCTTAAAGACAGTAAAAAATTCGATAAAGACATTCAAGGTACTGACGCAAGAAATGGCGTTATGAAACAAACTAAAAGTGAATTAGATGAAGATAATTTAGACGGCTATAGTCTTAAAGAATCTTCAGACCAAGATCAATTTAAAGCGATTCAAAAAGCTTATAAACAACAACAACCAATCCTATTTACAGCAATGGATTCAAGTTGGTTCTCTAAAGAATTAGATGTAAAAATGTTAAAAGATCCAGATAAAATCTATGGTAAAGAAGATCAACATATCAATTTAGTATTCAACAAAGAATTTAAAGAAAATCATCCAGCTGCGTATACAATTGCAACACGCATGTCAGACGACTGGAGCAAAAAAGATGAAGATCAATTAGCTAAGAAAATCTTCAAAGACCAAAAAAATCCAGAACAAGTTGCAAAAGATTATGTAGATGACCACGACAATAAAGTAGACGAATGGTTAGAAGGCATCGACCACTAATCTTAGCTACGAATTAATAACTCCGAGTAACAATCATGTAAAGGACTTGAGAATGAAGACATTCTCAAGTCCTTTTTTGTGTATTTAATTGAAGATAATTGTTTAGTTTATGTAAAAACCATTTATATTTGGTAAGATAAAATTATTCGTGATACATTACTAAATAAACATTGTTATTATTAATTAACATTATTACTTGAGGAGTCATAGTTATGCCAACATCAACACAAAAACGCATGATTAAACATATTAATCAAACTGCCTTTGAATTGTTACACCATAATCATTTTGATGAAATTACTGTACAAAAGATTTGTGAAGCAGCCGAAATTAACAGAAGTACATTTTATCGATATTTTCAAGATAAATATGATCTACTTCTACCACTTACAGAATTCTTAATGGAAGAAGAAGTAGTGAAGTATGATGGCCATAATGCTTCAACAGATGCGTTCCAACTGTTTATCCATTTTATTGATAGTAACAAACGCGTTTTTAAAAATTTATTAGTAGCTTCAAGACAAGAAGATGTATTTCGTCTGTTCACTCGATATGGTAGTGAAAAAATGATTGAAGAAGCACAAAACAATAATGACCCTCTTTCTAATAAAATTAATAATAGTAAATTCCCACAATTAATTGCTGATTTTTATAGTAGTGGTTTAATAGAAATTATTTGTCGGTGGGTTGAAAACGACTATAGTTATTCAGCTGATGAAATTTTAGAAGCTTTATATGATAGTTTGGATATCAATATCCCCTCTTGTTATAGCAGACAAACACAATTTGACAACCAAAATTGACAGTGTTAACTTTAACTAGAATGACTATTCTATTTTTAATGAGTGATGAAGATGTCCAAGAAGAAACAAGATTTATTAGAAGTAGCTGAACGATTATTTTATCAACACGGTTTCCATGGTGTTGGTCTCAAACAAATTATTCAAGAAGCTAATGTAGCCACAATGACACTTTATAATCATTTTGATTCAAAAGAAAAATTAGTAGAAGCTGTCCTTAAACAACGTGAATCACGTTATTGGCATTATTTAGAAGATGGTGTTAATCAATCTCCTCATCAACCTTTTATTTCAGCTGTTGATGCACATTGTAAATGGTTAGAAGACTATTCTTATACTGGAGATATGTTTATGAGAGCTATCGAAGATTATAGTGACAGTGATAGTAATATAGAATCTATCGCTCGTGGTCATAAAGAGCGTCTTTTAAACTTTCTTGAAAATTTAGCTACTCGATCTAACTTTAAAAATGGTCGTGATTTAGCGATTAGATATACTTTACTTATGGAAGGTACAACTTCTATGACAACACTATTAGGTGTAGATGAAGCGACAAAGCATGCACGTTATATTGCACATCTATTTATAGATGAAGCAACCAAATACAATTAATATTTGAGATTGATGTTTTCATCAATCTCTTTAATTTCAACCTAAAATAGAATGAACGTTCTATATAAAATAGGGAGTGATCATATAATGAATTTCTATAAACTTGTATTTCCAGGTATTGCCATGATTGCTACAATCTATGGTTTAGGTAGATTTAGTTTTGGCCTATTTCTCCCTGATATTTCTAAAGATTTACATTTAAGCGCTTCAAGTGCTGGAATTATATCATCTTTATTTTATTTATCTTATTGTTTTACCATCATCTATGCTACGTTAAGAACTGCAAAAACTGGTCCTAAATATATGATTATGTTAGCTAGCTTATTAGTTATTTTAGGTTTAATCACCATTAGCATAGCCTCCAATGCATTGTCGCTTTCTTTAGGTGTTATATTTGCTGGAGCGAGTTCGGGCCTTATCTCTCCACCTTATGGTTATGCTATTTCATTATGGATTAAATGGGAACAACAAGGTAAAGCTAACACATGGATTAATTCAGGTACGAGTATAGGTTTAGTGTTTACTGGAATAACTGCTATGTTAGTTTTTATAGATTGGCGTTCAGTATATTTAATTTATGGGATTATCGCCATTTTAATTACCGTATGGAACTTCTTTATTATTCCGTCTTTAAAACACAACATAAACATAAATCCAGGTTCTCTTAATATTCTAGATATAAGTGCCAGTAAAAGAATTATCTTTGCATCTACAATATTAGGTATTTCAACTGCACCATATTGGACCTTTTCAAAATCATATGTTCAAAATACTGATCACTACTCGCCTATCGCTTTATCTATATTTTGGATACTTATTGGTGTAGCTGGTGTATTAGGCGGTATTTCCGGTCGAATGATTGATCAATACGGACTTAAGTTCTCATATTTTTTAGGTGTCATTTTAATGGCAGCTGCATCTATTCTACTGGCATTAACACCTTTTATTTGGATAGTACCTTTCCTAGCTTCTTTACTTTTTGGAGCAAGTTATATATTTATTACAGGTGTATTGCTTGTTTGGGGAGTTAAATTGTTCGTTAAAAACGCTTCTCTTGGTATAGGAATTCCATTTTTAATGTTAGCAGTAGGACAAGTCATTGGTTCTGTTTTAGCAGGCCCTATTGTAGAAGAATTAGGTTATACATTCACCTTTGTAATATATGGCATTATTGGTTTAACACCAATCTTAATCTATCCAAAAGTTGAAGTTAAACCTCCGAAAATTAATATCGACGATGAATATACAAAACTACAAAAAGCAAATAAAGATTTACTATAGATATAAAAGAAAGCTCCTCAAAGCGAATTGAGGAGCTTTCTTTATTTATATTAATCTTCATTTTTATTATCGAAATTTCTTCCTTCTAGTCCTGCTAATTCTTCTTTAGATGCATGTGGTGCTTTCATCTCAAACACTTTATCTACAACAGTGTAATCATAATATCCTAAACGTGCAATTGGACGAATTGAAGGTATATCTAGCTTTCCATCTTCAGTAATCACTTTATCATCGATATGAACTTGAGCAACACGACCAATTACAATATCCACTGTAGATACCGGGTCACCAGTTGGTATACGAATAGTTTGAACATATTCACATTCAAAATGAACAGGAGATTCCTTAACTCTATATCCAGGTGCTTCAATACATTCTTCTTTAGTCACACCAGCATATTCAAATTCATCTTCTTCGGGTGCTAATGCTTTGGATGATAAATTAACAGCTTCTCTTAAATCATAAGTCGCCATATTCCAAACAAACCAACCTGTTTCTTCTGCATTTTTCACTGTATCTTTACGTTCGTGGTCTCCTAAAACAGATTGATTAGCGGCAAACATAACCATTGGCGGGTCCCATGTTAGATTCTGATATTGACTATAAGGTGCTAAATTATCTTTACCATCCTTAGAAACAGTTGATATCCATCCTATAGGTCTTGGTACTGTACTACTTTTAAATGGATCATGTGGTAATCCATGAGATTTAGTGCCTTGCTTTGGTGAATAATTCATTGTTCCTCACCCCTATTAAATATTTATATTTCTTCAAGCATACAATAACTTTATTGATAATTCTAATACTAAAAAACGATTTACTTATAGTCACATACTATAAATAAATCGTTTAAAAATAATTAATAACTATTAATCTAACTATATTCGCTTAACTTTTGTTTAATAAGCGTTAGCATCACTAGGCATAAATAATGATACGATAAATGCAACAAGACCTATACAAGCGATTGAAGCAAACATCATAAAGTAACTAGACAACTCACCAATATAAATCATTATTATTGGAGCAATGGCTGTTCCCATAAATAATATCACTGTATTTACAGATAAAAAGAATCCTTGGTTACGATTAACTGTAATTCCTACTTTTGAAATGACTGAAGGGATTGCAAAGGCAATACCAGCTACAAACGTAACGCTAAAAATAGTTATGCAAATAATGTTAGTAGTCATTCCCATAACTAAAAGTGAAATTGTACTTGTTAATAAAGCTAATGAGATCAATCGTTTGATACCTATACGACCGCTCAAACGTCCAGCTAATAATGATAGCAACATACCAATAACACCAAATAGTTTTACTAATGATGCTGTAGAAATGTCACCATTCAATTTATCAGATAGTATATATAAATTTAAAATAGCGTACATACTAATAAACATAATCAATAAAGTAAATGAAATGAATAAACAGTAAATAACTTTTAAATTATCTCGAAAGTCTTTGAAGTTATTAAAAAATTTAAGTAATTTAACATCAGTATTTCTGCGAGGACTTTCAGGTACAAATTGATAAATAACAAATACCAATAACAAATATAATACTGTTAAAGTAAAATACACCCAATGCCAATTTAAATGATGAACTATCATTTCACTTAAATTTTGTCCTAACACACCAGATAACATAAAACTTGTACTAATAAAGCTAATTGCTGTAACTCTCTTTTTAGCAGGGTAAGTTTCTGTGGTATAAGTAATGGCTACTGGAGAAAATGCAGCGGCAAATATTCCTTGTAACGCACGCATAACAAGTAATAATGTAAATGAATTTACAAAGCCAATAATAAAGCAAATCAATGTCAAACCACTTAATCCTATTAATATTGTTTTAATTCTCCCGTATTTATCAGAAATGGTTCCATAAAATAGACAGCTAATTGAATACATAATAGAGAAAATAACACCATTTAAAGTAGCAACAGATTGTGGAATATGAAATGAATGTGCAAATGCTGCAGTAAGCGGAAGTGCAGTATATAAACTTCCCATAACGATAATTCCTGAGAAAAAGAGAATTGTAGTTATAAGATTATAATGACATTGTTCTTCCATTTATCTTTATACTCCCTTCCTATTTTTTATTAACGTTACCTATTATTACACTTTAACTCATAAAACTAAAGAACCTATTTAATTTGCAAAAAATTTAAAATTTATAGCAAATTAAATATCACATTGATATACTCTGTAATTTGCTCATCTATCCCTTTTATAACTTGCAAACAATTCATATTGACTTTCATCACCCTAAGATATATAATATATCCAGTATAAAAAATATATTAAATGGAGGTGACCCATATGAAAGTAGAATTAGGTTTAACATCTTTTGCTGATAACACTGTTATTCACATGCCAGAAGGTTCAGAATTACCTATCTCAAACGCGGAAAGAATTAGAAATATCGTTGAAGAGATTCAGCTTGCTGATCAATTAGGATTAGATGTGTATGGTCTTGGAGAGCATCATAGAAAGGATTATGCAGTATCCGATCCTGTTACAGTATTAGCTGCAGCTGCTGCAAAAACATCTCACATTAAACTTTCCTCTGCCGTTACCGTATTATCGTCTGATGATCCAGTCAGAGTATACGAACGTTTTTCAACATTAGATGCCGTATCTAATGGTAGAGCTGAAGTAATGATTGGTAGAGGTTCATTTATCGAGTCATTTCCTTTATTTGGTTACAATTTAAATGACTATGAGGATTTATTTAATGAAAAGCTTCAAATGTTGCTAAAAATCAACAATCATGAAATGATAGATTGGGAAGGTAAATTACGACCTAGCATTGATAAGACAGGTATATATCCAAGAATAGAACATGGACAATTACCTATTTCAATTGCTACAGGAGGAACGCCTGAATCTTCTTTAAGAGCTGGTGCATTAGGTTTACCAATTACTTATGCTATTATTGGTGGTAATCCTAAACGTTTTACTCGCAACATTGAGATTTATAAATCTGTTGCTGAATCATATGGTCACAATCCTTCTGAACTGCCGATTTCAGTCCATTCTTGGGGCTATATTGCTGATACAGATGAACAAGCTAAACGTGAGTTCTTCCCGTCATTAAAAGCACATCAAGATATACTTGGTAGAGAACGCGGTTGGCCAACTTTTGATGAACAAGCCTTTGAAAGAGAAATTGGAAGCAATGGTGCGATATACTTAGGAAGTCCAGAGACTGTCGCACAAAAGATAATTGAAACTATAGAAACTCTAGGTCTTAATCGTTTTATGATTCATACACCAGTAGGATCAATGCCTCATGAAAAAACAATGCATTCAATTCATCTTTTTGGGGAAAAGGTTAAACCTATAGTAGATAAATATTTTAAAGATAAATAGGAGGAAATATTATTATGATATTACGTTATGCTACAAATTTAAAACTTGCTAAAGAATTATACGATGCATCAAAACCAAAATTACAAGGTGACCAAGGCATGATCGATACATTCTCAAATGTATTCGGATTACCAAAACAATCTGTTAAATTAGTTGGTGGTTTAGAAGCTGCAGCTGCAGGTTTATTCGCAGTTAGTTTCTTAAGTAAAACAGCTTCACGTTTAGGTTCATTAACTACTATTTCAGTATTAGGTGTAGCAACTTATAAACACTTTGAAGCTGGTCATGGTAAAAAAGGTGCACAACACGCATTAGACTTACTAGGATTAGCAACATTAAGTTTACTAGATACATTTGATGGTAAACGCAAATAATTTTGACCATAAAATAGACCACATCCTTGTGGTCTATTTTATTTATATTTATTTAACAAATGTAATGGAATATGACACATATGATGATCTTCAGGATAATGTTCTAATCTATCTTGATGTTCTAACGCACTTTTTACATAATTAGACAGAGGTAAGACTTCCACCTTTATTTTAAAACAATCTTCTCTTTGATTTATAAAGTCTTTCGCTTCTTGCAAATGTTGATCATCCTTACTATAAAAACCTGTTCTATATTTTTCACCTACATCATGCCCTTGTTTATTTACACTATATGGATCAATGACTTCAAATAAATACTCCATAATTTTATATATTGATAACACTTCAGGATCATAAGTTAATTTTACGCATTCTGCATATCCATCATAATTCCCATCTAATGTTTGAGTCTTTCCATTGGCTCTTCCAGCTTCTGTTGAAATAATGCCTGGTATTGTTTTAAAAAATGCTTGCACTCCCCATAGACATCCACCAGCCACATATACTGTTTCCATAATATTCACCTCTTTAGTTGAATTATACAAAAATAAATTAAAATCAAAAGTACTTATTAGTTCTCTCTATAACAAAATATTTATAAACAACTAATGCAAAGTGACAAAACTGTTATTCAATTGACACCTCATACATAGGTCTTTTAAAAGTTTAAATGATATCTTTAATTTAGATATTAAACAGCTTTATTCATTTACCATTTACTCAAGGGGAGATCTATTTGTTTCATCAATCTATCAAATATTTTATCAGTGCTATTGTTATTACTATACCTTTATTACTTAATTTCAACCAAAATGTTTTAGCTTCTACAAACGAAAATCCACATAAAAACCACATTTCACATCAGAAAGATAATACATATACACTTAAGACTACAAAAGAAAGACACGAGCAACATATGAAATTATTGCCAGAAACTGGTCAAAACAGAAAGCATACACCCATCCTAGGTTTGGTAGTGCTTTTAATATTAGGAATTACTTTTATCTTTATAAAACGAACTTCATCTAAAAAATAATATATTTTATATTAATTTCTCCTTTCTTAAACTTTCATAAATTAATCTTTTTTTCATATAAGTATCGATAAATACCAACTTCTTATAGTTTTTATCGATACTTTTTTCTATGGTTAAATCGAATTAACGACAATTAAATAATATTAAATTCTATTTAATTAAATAAAATAAAAAGAATTAGTTTCAAAACTTAAATGCCATAAATATTTTTAAAAAAATTATATATTTATATTGACTTAAAAATATCTGATGTTATATTTGAATCGTAAATAATTTTTTTGGAGGTTTTTATATGAAAGCAAAATTTTTCACAGCTAGTTCTTTGTTAATTGCCACTTTAACGTCCGCTACTCTTCTCAACTCAGCACAAGCCGACACTATGTCCACGCAACATCAAGATAATAACCAACAAGTTAAACAGAGCCAACACCAAAAGAAATCTAACATTCAGAACAAAGACAACATTAAACCTATCGAGAAAAAAGAAAGAGCAAATGTTATATTACCTAACAATAATAGACACCAAATTACAGATACGACTTTAGGACACTATGCACCAGTAACTTTCATTCAAGTCAAAACTAATGGCGGTACTGCAATTGCATCAGGTATCGTAGTTGGTAAAGATAAACTTTTAACAAATAAACATGTCGTCGATGCTACTAATGGTAATCCACAAAACCTAACTGCAGCCCCTTCCGCTATTAATGAAAATGACTTCCCTAATGGTAGCTTTACTGCTGAAAATATCACTAAATATCCTGGTAACGCTGATTTAGCTATCGTAAAGTTCTCTCCTAATCAAAACGGTGAAAATATTGGAGATGTTATTCAACCAGCAACAATAGACGGTAATGTAGATTCAGAAACTAACCAACCTATTACTGTAACTGGATATCCTGGTGACAAACCACTTGCTACTATGTGGGAAAGTAAAGGTAAAATCACTAAACTTCAAGGCGAAAATATGCAATATGATTTAAGTACTACTGGTGGTAATTCCGGTTCCCCAGTATTTAACTCAAGAAATGAACTTATCGGTATTCATTGGGGTGGCGTTTCTAATGCTTATAATGGTGCGGTTTACTTCAATGATGATGTATTAGATTTCTTAGAACAAAACATTCAAGATATTAACTTTGCAAATAATGACGATGGCAATGATGACGCCGCTTAATTTTAAAATATTTTAAATATAGCTATAAAATATCCATCTAATGGAGGTTTATAAATGCAAACTACATCTAAATACAAATTATTTAAGTTAGTTACTTTTTCTATCATTGTTGCTTTGCTGTTATCACTAAGCGCTATAACTAATATTAAAACAGCTCAAGCTAAACAAGATTCAGATCAACTTGAAATTAATGTAAAGAGTAACAAAGTACCTCAAAAAGTAGAACAATTAGCACAACAACAGTATGTTGGCTATGCACAAGCACTTGATAAACAACACAATAAGCAAAGTGGGAAATATCAATTAGGCGAACCTTTTAATATTTATAAATTTAATGGCGAAGAAGATAATAGTTATTATTATCCTATTTTGAAAGATGGCAAAATTGTATACACACTAACAATAAGTCCAAAAACAAATTCTGACTTAAAAAAATCTAAAGAAGACGCTAATTATAGCGTGAAAATATCTAATTTTATCGCTAATGATTTAGATAAAATTAAAGATAAAAATTCAAAAATCACTATCCTTACTGATGAAAAAGGATTTTACTTTGAAGAAGATGGCAAAATAAAATTAGTTAAATCTACACCACTACCTACTAACACTAAGGAAAAAGAAAGCAGTAAAACTGTTTCTTCAACACTCAAAAAACAATTAAACAATACATCTGAACCGACTAAAATTAAAGAAACTCAATATGCAGAAAATGAAAGTAATAATCAAGTTCAATATGAAAACACCCTAGATCATTTCAAAATTAGAGAACAACAATTTGATAATTCTTGGTGTGCAGGATTCAGTATGGCTGCCCTACTTAACGCTACAAAAAATACAGATAAATACAATGCATATGACATTATGAGAACTTTATATCCTAATGTTAGCGAAGCAGAATTACCACAATATTCTACTAATCCAAATCAAATGATAAGATACGGTAACTCACAAGGTAGAGATATCCAACATCAAAGTGGCATGCCTTCTTATAACCAAGTTGATCAATTAACTAAAGATAATAAAGGCGCTATGATTTTAGCACATAGTGTTGAAAACAGACCAAATGATCCTCATCTCGGTCACGCTCTAGCCGTGGTTGGTAATGCTCAAATTAATAATGAAGATAAAATTATCTATTGGAACCCTTGGGATACTGAATTATCTATTCAAGATGCGGATTCTAACTTATTACATCTATCATTCAACAGAGACTATACATGGGATGACACAATGATAGGTTATTAATTAACATAGTCATTGATATTGATTAGAGGTAGGTGAAAGTATGTATCAACTTCAATTTATTAATTTAGATTACAATCCATCAACACTCACAAAGGAACAGCTTAATTTGATTCAACAATTTTTAGGTAATTGGAAAAACCAATCACTTCAAAAATCAATTAGTATTCGATATGAAAGACATACTCATCTTAATCAATATCAAATTATTCAAATTGATTCTAACCATCAGCGTATCAAAATACTACCTGAAGATAATCAGCAAATAATATATACGTTAGACTATGAAGATGCACAACATATTTTAATACAAACATCGATTCATCATTCTTATGGCACTTCAAGACCAATAAGATATGAAAAATAAATTACATTAAAATCACAATATGAATAACGCCGTTCAAAGAAAGATACATTAAAGTATCCCCTTTGAACGGCGCTTTAATATGATTAATTAATGAGTAGTTGAACTCCTCTTACTATGTTAATGATAAATAGTATGCCTGAACCAATGATTAATATAGTAGCTAAAATAAATAATAGTACCATTAGTGTAGTGTTACTATCGTAAAATGCTGGTGCCATTGCAAAACAAATTAAAGACACGACGATAAATAACCACGATAAAATATGATTGAATAATGCATTTCTAGAATGTGTAGATGCAGGTTTTTCACCCACAATCCAAACAATAAGTGGGAACAGTACGGGTGCAAAAAAGATACTTAAATAGCTTAACGATCCCAGTACATTATTGGTTCTATTATCCAATTCTCTATTGTTATTTTCCATCCGTTGCCACCTCTTTTTTTATTTTATTTCTTTGTATATACTCAATTATTTCCTAGGTTATTTATTTATACCTCTAGTAGCGTTGATTTACACATTATCGTCTATATATCCCATTTAATTAACTATCTAATAATATAACCCTGTTTACCTAATATATCTAAAATACTTTTAGCCTGTATATTCATACCTTTTGTACTGATAATTGGATAATTATAAAAATTTAATACTTGTTGTTCTAAATTTGTATCATTAAATAAAAATTGATGAGGATAATGTTCTAATAATTCTTCAGTAACAGCTTGTTTTAACGCTAGTATTTTAGCACCGTAATGCATACCCTCTATAAGCGGCAAACCAGTACTTTCTACTTCAGAGGTAAACAACAAATGATTACTACGGTAATAAGTCTGCATTTTCAAACAATCAATTGAACCAATAAATCTTACAGGTAGTTTTTCTTTACGACATTGCTTAAACATTCGTTTTATTGAACGTGTTTCATCTCCGTTTAATGTGATTTGTATATAAGAAGGAATTTGAAATTTCTTAATTGCTTGTCCCACTTTTACTACTAAATCAAAACGTTTATAGTTTTCAGTATTAGTCGGATAAAATAAATGGATGGCTTCATCATGTACTTCAGGGTACGAAGTAAATAGTTTTGGCTGACAAACTTGAACTTGGTCGTTATATGGTTCTACTAACTTTTTCATTTCATTAGTCTGAACAATAATACAATCTGCATCACTCACGCTTTTTCTAATCTTTTTCTTTAATATATTCATTTTCAATCGCTTAAGCATACTATCTGATTGTTTGTACGATTCGTTTATGAATGCAAGTGCTTGATGAACATATAAAATCTGCTTTCCACTAAATCCCGAGACACCATAATTTAGTAATGACACAATACAATCTGGTTGTAATTTTTTTATCATGCGCTTTAATGTAACAAATTCAAAATAGATTCTGTGCAAAATTGAATATTTAATAAATGGAAACGTCATGCCTTTAACGTGTTTAGATTCATAGACTCGTCTTTTACTTGTAATAAATAGCCATTCATTATGTTTATCTTTTAATACTTCCTTATTAAAATAATCCGATATGGTTTTTGCTCCTCCATATTCACTTGCATAATCTAATACTAAAATCTTCATCTTTCCATCTTCCTAATCTATCATTAGAGGCTAACATTTAATCTTTCGAAATATTCACCATTAGAATTGATTTCAGTATATTTATAGCTAACCCCTACATTCATTTCTTTAATTGTTTGATCTGTTTCATCATCGCTTCTACATTTTGTTCAATCTTAAATTCACTTTCATAAAATCGGCGGGCATTCGTACCCATTTCTGCTCTCAATGTTTGGTTATCAGTTAATTGACTTACATATGTCAAACATTGGCGATAATCACCATTATTAACCCAATATCCGCATTGCTGTTTGACAATTTCACTGCCAGCATCTGTATTACTATCAGTCATAGCAATCACTGGTTTACCAAACATAAAATAACTTGTTAGTCGTTGAGGGTAATTAGGTATAGTAAAACGTTCGTCTAAAAATATAAATCCTACATTACTTTCTTTTAACAGTTGATGATAGGCGCGTTGAGATAATCTCTGTATAGTAATTACATTGTCAATATGTTTAGTAGCTTGAACAACATCTTCAAATTCAGTGCCATTACCTACAATCACCATTTGAGCATTGGGTATTTTGTTAAATCCTTGTGCAACTGCTTTAATCTTGTCTGGTGATTGTGGTACGCCAATATTCCCACCATAGATAAATGTAACTTTTTTTGCATCTAAACCATATTGACGAAAGATTTTTGCCTTTTTATGACTAAATTTTTGTGAAATATCATATAATCCATTTCTAAAAATATGTATTTTATTTTTCACAATATTAGGATGATGATTTGTAATAAACTTCTCATTAGCTTCTGACATTACACCAATATAGTCTGAAACTTTGTATAGTAATGTTTCTTGCTTTTTAAAATATTGATACATAAAGCTATCTTCTTTTAACATATTTAAATCAACAGCATTTTGTGGAAATATATCCTTTAACAATAAAGCCGTTATTGCATTAAATTGTTGCTTCAAATCTCGAACTAGTGGTCCAATTGTGACAGGTGGGGTTGGGTATAGAATCAACTGAAACCTATCGTTAGGAAAATATTTATAAATGGCACGTTTAAATAATCGACTAATGATTAACATACTAATGCCTCGTTCAATTGCGTTTGTTTGATTAATATTTGTTGGTAATTTCACTCTTAATATCGATACATTATCTTCTTTAATTACATGAGTCTTTTCTACGTGTCGTCTCTCCAAAGGACAGACCACAACAATGTCTTCATAATATTGTTTTAATTCATTAATTAAATCAGGATATAACCCAATGTCTTTAATCGTTGAAATATTGACTACCGTTAAAAATATTGCTTTCATGTCATCACCAAGTTGTTTTTATAAATTTATCATCGAAAGTCTATAACACTATAGTTTCGATTGAGTATATTGAATTGATACTTTATGTATATTTTTTCTGAAAATCAGAGGCAATACTATAGCTGGTATACATATACCGCTATTAATCGCTAATAAGAAATAATAAGGACCTAAATTAAACACTTTGAGTAAAATAAACATTAATCCCAAACTAACAACTACACCGCATAAATAAATGATTGCTTGTGAATAAACAATGTTCATTGCATTTAATAACGTTTGATAAGTAAAAGCAATAATAGATAACATCACTATAGTTGCGGTTAAAAAAATAAATATCCATTCGATTTGATATGATTTGCCTATCCAAAGATTTATGACTAAATTCACCATCCATGTCATGAAAAACATACTTATCAAAATCATGCATATAATGATCATTAATTTTTTATGTATACGTTTAATATCTTGAAACTGTTGCGCTGTTAGTTTAGCTATCATTAAAGTCCATAGTGGGGATAAAATAACCGTTGCCATAGTTAAAAATATCGAAAATAGTTTATACGTTAATTGGAATTCCACGGAATAAAAAGGACTGAAAAAATAGCCAATAAGTAGTGGTCCTGAATTTAATAAAGTTAATGAAGCTACATCTAATAAAAAGAAACCTCCACCAAGTGACAATAACGGTTTAATTAAATCCTTCCTAAATCCACTCATGTCTAATTTGACTATCTTTCTATATTTCCTAAAATAAAATACTGTAAAAATCAAAGATACACTTACATTTATTGAAAAATAAATCACGCATAACGATACAATGCTGTGCAAACCAATCATGTTCATCGCTAATATTAATAAAGTACTAATGAATAAATTTAAAAATTGCATCAAATTAACAATATAAGATTGAAAATGAGCATGATAAATATAAGTTATGGTATTTAAATAAAATACAAATGGAAACATAAAGAATGTGATTAAAAACATTTGATTTACGTCTGATTTTGAATTTTTTATATGAAATAATGTTGTCCAATCCACCCATTGATTAACGATTAACCCTGCATAAAGTAATATAATTAAGGGAACAATCATCGCTACGTATGTCGTGTTGATGACTTCGTTTATACCATGACGATCTTTCTTTTGAATAGCAATTGTTAATAGATTCCTTAAAGAATTAGAAATACCAAAATCCATAATATAAAACCATGTCATTGTAGATAATATAATTAACCAAATGCCATACAATTCATCATTGTTTAAGTATTGATTTGTCACTCGATAGAACAAGAAATTTGCACATAGTGATAATCCTGTAAATAATCCAATTAAAAGAACATTATTTTTATAGCTTTGATTCATGTTGTAATTCCATTCCTTCTTTTAAATAAATGCCCCATAATATATAACAAAAAATGCCAGCATTCGTTGAACTAAACATAATCATTTCTCCCATATTAACGAGTAACGTCGATATAAATAGTACGATAGTTAAACGAAATGGATGCTGTACAATGAACAACATAAACACGAGATAAATCAAATAACAAATTAATCCGAAAATACCTGTAAATATAATTAATGCAAAGAAAATATTCCCCGCTTCAAAGGTAAAGTTAAGTAAATCCAAACTTGTATTATTCACTGGTATACCAAATCCTCCACCAAATAAAGGGTACTTATCTAGTGCGTCCATTAAATATTCAATTTGTATATATCGAGAATATAATGCTTGGTCACTTCGCTGTCCTTTAACTAAAAAGGCTTTAATGCGTTCCTGAATAAAAGGATTCATAAAAATGATTACTACAGTCATAACTACACTACCGAAAATCAACCATTTATAACGCTTATGCATATTCATCAATAAGAAATACAAGCAGACACAAACAACAAATGATAATACACCTGTACGTGAATTAGTTTTCACTAGTTCATAAGTGCCAATTGCAACTATAATAAGTTGGCATATAATAAATTGTCTTTGATAATTGATTGATACAAGTATAAGTGTCAAACCCATTACCATAATGATTGCAAATAAATTTGGATGATTCAGTATACCTTGAAACGAATAACCATTAAGCAATTTCCCTATTGGTTGATTAATATAAAATGACGAACTTATAATCAACAACTCGATGTATACGGCTAACCAAAATATCAATTTTTTAAAGTCTTTGATCTGTGAAATTAATAATACAATGATCATTAACGGTAAAAAATAATTGATTAATTTAAGAATTGCAACCAATGGAAAGGCTGATGTCAACAAACTCGTAATCGCATATATTGTCATTAATAAGCACGAACCAAACACAAATAATGACATTACTTTACTTGTCGCCCATTGTCTTGAAGATTGATATAAGAAATAGCTACCACAAATGAAAATCAAGACATATTTCATTATATTAATGAATAATTGACTACCTTCAAAATCAATACCAGGCGAAATAAAATAACGCATCATATAAAGAAATATAAGTTTAACGACACCTATCTCACCTTGTTTAATGAGCAGCAAAGAACAACACATTGTAATCAATAATAAAGTTTGATTCTGTATGCTTAAGATAAATAAAATAATCGTTAATAAACACTCAATCCAAAACGAAATATTGATTTTAATACTTTTCTGCATTTACTTTCTCCACACCGTATCATTAATGATATCTTTATAACTTTGTATAATTTTCACTACCTTTTGAGAAACATGTATATCTTTATAGTCATTTGCCTCAATGATTGGAGATGCATTATCTTGCATCTTTTTAACCAGCGCAACCGACTGTATGATATTGTCAAAATGGATGCCGCCTAATACAATCGTTCCTTTATCTACTACTTCCGGTCGCTCTGTAGAATTTCTTAGTAATACTGCTGGAAATTTAAGTATTGCAGATTCTTCAGATAAGGTACCACTATCTGATAACACAACATATGCATTTTTCTGTAAGGCATTATAGTCTATAAAACCAAATGGTCGTAAACGCCGTACTAAAGGATGGAAGTTCACTTGTTGTTCATCAATCATTTTCCAAGTTCTAGGATGTGTAGAATAAATAATAGGCAATTGATAGTGTTCAGCGATTTGATTAATCGCATCCATTAATGATTGAAAGTGGTCTTTGTGGTTAATATTTTCTTCTCTATGTGCAGAAACAACGATATATTGTTGTGTTTTTAAATTGAGTCGTTCTAACACATCACTCGCTTCTATTTTAGACAACTGCTCATGTAACACTTCTTTCATTGGTGAACCTGTAACAAAAATATGTTCTCGTTTAATCCCTTCATCTAATAAATAACGACGACTATGTTCTGTATAAGGTAAATTAATATCACTAATATGATCTACTATTTTACGGTTAATTTCTTCTGGAACATTTTGATCAAAACAACGATTGCCCGCTTCCATATGAAAAATAGGAATTTTCAATCGTTTGGCAGCAATAGCTGATAAACAACTATTTGTGTCACCAAGTATTAGCAATGCATCTGGTTTCTCTTTCTTTAATACGTCATAGGCCTTTTCTATAATATTTCCCATAGTTTGACCCAAATTATCACCAACTGAATCTAAATAATAATCTGGTTCTCTTAACGATAAATCTTCGAAAAACACTTGGTTTAAGGTATAGTCGTAGTTTTGTCCTGTATGCACTAATATGTGATTAAAGTAAGTATCACATGCTTTAATTGTTGCTGATAATCTTATAATTTCAGGTCTCGTACCTATAATCGTCATTAATTTCAACTTTTCCATATTTATACCTCCAAGAAATATGTATCTGGATGTTCAGCATCGAAGATCTCGTTAGCCCACATCAAAGTGACCATATCTTCTTCACCTAAATTTTCAATATTGTGTGTATAACCTACAGGTATATCTATGATTTCCAATTTATCCGAAGACACTACATATTCAATAATTTGTTTGCTATCAGGTAATCGAAAGCGAATGATACCTTTCCCAGCTACGACTAAAAATTTTTCATTTTTAGTATGATGCCAATGATTTCCTTTAACTATACCTGGCTTAGAAACATTAACAGAAATTTGTCCTCGATCTGACGTTTTAAATATTTCTGTAAATGAACCTCTGTCATCTTTATGCATATGCAATGGATAGCCGAATGCATTATCAGGTAAATAACTTAAATATGTGCTGTATAACGCCTTTTCAAAAGGATCTTCTAAATAAGGAAGCGACAATGTTTCTCTCATTTTTTTGAAACGTCGTAATAACTGTTCAATTTGACCTAACGTTTTACGATGTACATTGGGTACAATTGCAAATTCTGCTTGCTTCGTTGGATGGCCATTAATCGCTCTTATTAATTCACGAATAACATCATCAATATAATTCAATTTAAGTTCTTTAGTTGAATCAGTGACATGGATAGGTTTATTTCGAGCAATGTTATAACAAAATGTCGCAACCACTGAGTTATAATTAGGCTTACACCACTTACCAAATAAATTTGGCAACCTGTATATAATAACTTCATTTCCATGGACTTGTTTAAATTGTTGTAGTAACAATTCTGCTTGTAATTTACTTCTTCCATAATGATTATCTAATTCTGCTTGTATTGACGATGTAAATATAATCGATGGTCTTTTTTTATTTTTACTAACGATTTGTAACCAGTCTGAAAGTTGATTCACATTACATTTATTAAATATATCTTGTCTCTGTGTATCACTTATATCTTTTGTGGAATTAAAGCGATTCAAAGCAGCTAAATGAACGATAATATCAGCATTTAATAGATATTGTTCTACTAATTTGGAGTTAGTTTCACGAGATATTTCATAGACTTGATATTGACTATAATTTCTCAATTCAATACAAAGGTTTCGTCCTATAAATCCTTTCGCACCAGTTACTACAATATTCATTCTTAATGTTCCTTCCCTGCAGTTGTTATTGAGTCTGATATACTTTTAATTCATTTCTTACATACTCTAAAGTTAATAATTTTTCTTTAATTTCTGCTACATTTAGTCTTTGTGTATTATTAGAATTATATTCATAAATTGTTTTGTCATGATGTTGTCCTTCATCAAAGTACTTATCATAATTTAGGTTACGTGCGTCTACAGGTATTCTGAAATATTCTCCTAAATCCTCGCAGCGTGCATATTCTTCTTTAGTTAACAAAGTTTCTGCCTCTTTTTCTCCATGCCTTGTACCTATAATTTGGATATCATTATTTGCCTCAAACAATTCTAATAAAGCTTGTGCTAAGTCTTGAATTGTACAACTAGGTGATTTTTGAACCATAATATCCCCATTTTCAGCATGTTTAAAAGCATAAATAACAAGTTCAACAGCTTCGTCCAAGCTCATTAAAAATCGAGTCATTAAGGGATTTGTAATTGGTAACGGCTCTCCTGCTTTAATTTTTTCAATGAATAAAGGAATAACTGAGCCACGTGAAGCCATGACGTTACCATATCTTGTTCCACATATAACAGTTGCTAACGGGTCGACCTTTCTCGATTGAGCGACAAATGTTTTCTCCATTAATGCTTTAGACATGCCCATAGCATTAATCGGATACGCTGCCTTATCTGTAGATAAACAAATAACCTTTTTTATTTTGTGATTGATAGCACTTTGTAACATATTAGCAGTACCTAAAATGTTTGTTTTCACCGCTTCTAATGGAAAGAATTCACATGAAGGAACTTGCTTTAATGCTGCTGCATGAAAGACAAAATCAACACCATTCATAGCTAATTCAATACTGGATAAATCACGTACATCTCCAATATAGAATTTTAATTTTTCACTTTTGTATTGTTTTCTTAAATCATCTTGTTTCTTTTCATCTCTTGAAAATATTCTAATTTCTTTAATACCGGTGTTAAGCAACCTTTGAAGAACAGCGTTTCCAAAAGATCCAGTACCACCCGTGATTAGTATCACTTTATCTTTAAACATAATAAAAAATCTCCTATTTATAAGAATATTCTGACTAATAATCTTAAAATGACTTCCACCATTATCCATTCACAGATCCATAGATTCATTTGACTACGAAATAATAACATTTAGTATTTTGAATGTTATTATTCAGAGGTGATACACAACCATTTCTTTTATTAAAACCATTTTAAAAATCGTTTAATTGTTTCCGGTTTACATGGTCTATCTGAATATATCACTTCGTTATTTACAATTGCTTTAGCATTTTGAATCATTTCTTCTATTTCATTACGATATGATGATAGCTTTCGCTCATTAAATAATCCATTTAATGCGAAGGGGCGTTGTTCTATAGAATGTGCATCCGAAGCAATAAAGTGAGCTAGATGACAGTCAATTAAACGTATAGATAACCTTTGAATATTTTTACCAAATTGACCTAATAACGAATCTGCTGTCAATTGACTCAACGCACCATTGCAAATTAACTCGTATAAGATACATGGATTTTTAGCAATCATTTTATTCCTTTCAGGATGAGCTATGATAGGTATGTAACCTCTGGTTTGTAATTCAAAAAATAAACGTTTGGTAAAATGAGGAACTTCTCCAAAAGGAAATTCAATTAATAAATATCGAGATCTATTTAATCCTTGAATACTACCCTCTTCAATACCCTGTATAATTTCATCAGTTATTCTTATTTCCTGACCTGGATAAAACTCAATCCCTAATGATTTAATTTCAGGTAATTGTTTTAATTCCGCTAATTTAAGTGACGTTTGTTGAAAGCTATTTTGATATTTAGGATGTAAATGATGTGGCGTAGCGATGATGCAAGTAATTCCTTCTTGTTTTGCTTGTTTAAGCAATTGGATCATTGCTTCTTTTGATTGTGGGCCATCATCCATATTAACCAATATATGGTTATGAATATCAATCATGATTTGTCATCTCCGTAGTAAGCATAATATTTAGAGTTCTTCTCTTGAGGTGCTTTATTTAATACGATACCAATAATTTTTGAACCACTTTTTTCAAGTAATTGTTTACCTTTCTTAACTTCTTCTTTATTATTTGATTCAACGTTAACGACATATACTGCATGTTGCGTATAGTTAGAAAATAATTGTGCATCTGTGACTACATTTACGGGTGGCGTATCAATAATGACAAAATTATATTTTTCCGAAATATGATCAAACATATTTTTAAACGATCTTGAGGTAATGAGTTCTGAAGGATTTGGCGGAATAGGTCCTGACGTAAGTACATCCAATCCTTCAATGTGAGTAGATTGAATCGCACTTTCATAATCTGACCATTTAAGTAATAAACTAGACAATCCTTCATTATTAGGCAACTTAAAAAGATAGTGCTGTGTCGGTTTACGCATATCACCGTCAATAAGTATCGTTTTATAACCAGCTTGGGCAAATGAAATTGCAAGATTAGCAGATGTGGTTGATTTACCAGACCCTGGTCCATCTGACGTAACGACAACACTCTTAATAGGATCATCTGCACTTGCAAATAAAATATTTGAGCGAATACCTCTAAATTTTTCACTAATAGGAGATTTCGGTTGTTCATTAACAATTAATTTGGGATATTTTCTTCTTACATTTGACATTGTACTTCCTCTTATACTTTAAATTTTTGTATGACACCTAAAACTGGTAACTGCAATTCATCTAAAACATCTTGTTCAGTTTTAATGCGTCTATCTAAAATATGTTTTAAATAAATGATAAGCAATGTTAAACCTAAAGCCGCAAGACCAGTAAGAAGCATATTATTAGTTATATTCGGTGCTACTTTATTCTCAGTATCGCTCGCTTTAGATAATACAGATACATTATCTACATCCATAATATCGGGCACTTCTTTAGCAAAAACTTTTGCAACTTTATTTGCTATCTTCGCCGATACCTTGGCATTTTCTGTCACTATAGAAACATTAATAATTTGAGAATTCGATTGATTCGTCACTTTTACAAATGAACTTAATTCCTTAACATCGTATTTATAGTCTAGTTCTTTTGAAACTCTCTCAAGTATCCTTGGACTTTTAATTATTTCTGCATATGTATTAACTGACTGCAAACTATTTTGCACATTATTTGGGTTTACGACATTGTTCTCAATTTGTTTCTGATTAACTAAGATCTGTGTCGAAGCCGCGTATTTCGGGGTTACGAATAATGATGTAAAAATTGCACTTAAAATCATAAAGATAACAGGGATGGTGATAAGTTTTTTAATATTTTTACGTAATACTTTGAAAATGCGACTTAAGTCTACCTTTCCTTCCATCATAGGCCTCCTCAATTAGACGTACTATCATTGCTGTGTTGAAGCGCTATTTCGACTATTTGTTCTATTTATAAAATTGTGCCAACGCCCACTATTATAAAATGAATTTTATAATAAATATATCTAATTTTATTATATCATGTTTTTGAGCGATATATATTCAAAAAATGTATTATTAGGTCTCTTTTTTTCGAATAATTCGTATCATTTTCTCTAAGCCATAAAATATGTGAATCAATTTATACTCAGTTCTATCTTATATAAATAAAACACCTACTCGATACAACTTCGAGTAGGTGATCTCACTTAATTATGAAATTGTATATGTTTTTTCTCATAAAAATGGTTCACTGTATTGAGTAAAATACCTAAAATAATGATGCTTCCTGAAATAAACGTAATCGTCAAATAAGGTAAACCTATAGATAGTAAAATTGATCCTAATATAGCTCCAATAAAATTAGCAACGTTAAATATAGATGCAGCTAATGTACTTGCAAGTAATGGTGCTTCTTGAGCACTTAAAATAATTTTACTATTAAGCAATGGTGTTGTTCCAAATGTACCAAAACCAAATAAAAAGCAGATTAAAAATGCTAATATCGCATAATGCACGAATGTTACAAATAAAATGATTGTGATAAATAGCAATAAGAAAGTATAGAATAAATATTTAGTTAATGCATGTTCTGGTACACTTCCTGTGACTAAATTGCCTATTACCCCACCGAGACCAAATAAAAATAAACATATTGTTAAGCCGACGATTTTGAATGGTGCAAACTCATGTATCATTGGTTCCATAAATGTATATGTTGTAAATACACCTGAGTAACCAAAGACAATGATTGCTATAATGATTAAGATGTGAGGATTTTTGAATACTGTTAATTCTTTAGAAATATTTACTTCTGAACTTAATGATACATGTGGCGTGAATTTCATCATGCCTAGCATTGTTATGACAGCTAACATAATCATAATGCCAAAAACAACTCTCCAATTTGCTAATCCACCTAAAAATGATCCAAATGGTACGCCTATCATTACTGCTATAGTCAATCCAGCTTGCACTAAGGCAATGGCTTGTGGTTTTTTAGCAGGTGGTGCAACTGCTGCTACACTCATACAAACACCAAAGAAAGGTGCATGCATTGCCGCAGACAATACTCTAGATAATAATAATACATAAAAATTAGGTGCTAACATTCCTATTACATTACTAATAACAAATATCGCTACGAGAAGAGGTAATAGTCGATGTGCATGTACTTTCATAGTAGAAATTCGCATGAAAGGACCTATTACTGCAACACTAATGGCATAAACACTTACTAATAAGCCTGCACTTGAAATAGATACACGCATATCATTGGATATTTGAGTTAATAATCCTGTTACGACATACTCAGCCATTCCTACAGTAAATGTACCTAACATAAATATGAAAAACATCATTTTATTTTCTCTCATCACTGCTTCCCCCTTTAATCGTTTCGTTAAAAAATCAACATGCGTGATATATTACAAAAAAATTGGAGGTACGTGAAGAAGGAAATTGATATTTTTTTAAATACTCCAAGCGAGTTCTCATAAGCTTTCATTTTATTTTCATTATATTAAAATTAAGACAATTTTTAATTAAGCATTCTAAAGCATCATCTTTAAAAAATCATAATTCTTCTCTCTGAATTACTTTGCATTATAATGTATATTTTTTAAAATTGACGATTATGTGACACTAAGTAATTTTTACTACATACTAAATAAGCAGGATTATTCATTTAATATACAGTAATATGTATAAACGTTATAATATAAGAAAATATATTAGGAATTATTGTATAGGAGGTATAACATTGGGAAACCAACGTAAAGATCAAGATGAAAAAGTAATTGATCAAGAAGATAAGAAGTATAAGCAATCGTTTTGGGCAGATGTATTGAGCTTTATCCCCGAAATAATGAGTGGTATTGCCCGTGTTATTCGTTCTTTATTTTAAAAAAATTGGAGTTGATACCTTGAAATTTACTTATTTTTTACAAAAACTTAATTTTTTCACCATTTGTCTTTACAAATCGTTTAAATTATTATATACTAGTTTCTGTTATTGATTTGGAGGGATACTCAAGTCTGGCTTAAGAGGCCAATCATTTATGATTGGTAGGAGCTTTTAGCTCGCGTTGGTTCAAATCCTTCTCCCTCCGCTACTTATATTAAAGCAAGTTCTTCATTGAAGAACTTGCTTTTTTTATTACCTAATTAATTAACGAGGAGTATCGAATAAATCGATACTCCTTATTTGGTATATTTAAATTTATTTATGAGGATGGAATGTTTTTTGTGGTGTATAAATTGTAACACCATATTTATCTGCAATTCTTTGTGTTTCTTTATTAATTAATTGATTATATTCTTTTACTGAAACTTCACTCGCTTTAGGTAATCTACTTTCTAATTCTTGATATTGTTTTTCAGTCATACCTTTAGGAGCAATACCACCATATGGGCGTTCACCTTGTTTTGTTTGTTGTGTATGTTCTACTTTGTTAGTATCTTGCTTTTGAACTGAGCTTGCATCCGCCACACTAGATACTCCTGCCATAGCAATTGTTCCAGCCAATACAGATCCTGCTAACATTGTCATCTTTTTCATTGTTAAAATCTCCTTCCAAAGTGAATAATTAACTACATACTCATCATAACAATTTTTTAATTTTAAATCATTTATTTTTATAATTTTTACATAAATTTAACTTTTATATTTTACTATAGTCACTATTAATTTTTAAATATAAAAGAGCACCTAACAAATATATTAAATTTTGTTAGGCGCATTTTTAAACTTTTTTATTTAAATAATTCTTTTAACACTTTGAATAATGAACCGATTAATTGGAAGAAGTCTCCAGACATATCGCATTCTCCTTTCTTTATTTTCTATATAATTACTTATTTAAGCATGTGCCTTTTCCTCTGATGTTAGTTTTTCACTTTCTACTAAATCAGCTGCTAAGCCATGCCAGAATTGTTGTAATTCTTCTCTAGTTCTCACTGTATCAGAGCTATCTTGTCCGACAAAGTCAACGTGGTCCCAATCGTGTCTTGTTGGTGTTACTTGCCAAATGCCCTTTTGATTTTTATCTGTAGCATTTGTATATTTTTGATTAAATGGGTGTTGTGAAGAAATAACTGATACAAGGCCATCATTTTCACGCCATTCTTTTTCAGTTGCTTTACCAATTACGTTACCAGTTAAAGTAAACGGCAAGAACATATTTAAATCTGCTTTTTGTCTACCAAATAATCCTTTATGCGTTGCTTCACCTGTATATGTTTTATAGACAATGTTTGGATTTAATGATGTTTTACGGTTTAAATCTGTAGCACCATCTCTAGTTAAATCGTATAACCCGCTATCTTGTGATTTCCATAATTTAGAATTTTTAACACGTTTAACATAGTCAATGTATGATTCGTTAGGCTTTTGTTTTAAGCCCCATTGAGATAATCCGAAATCCACTCTTGAGTCTTTATTACCAAATGCTTTACCTATATCATAAACCACTTGTCTTACAACCGCTTCATTTCCGATTAAATCAGATGCATGTGTACCATTATGTGGCGTTCCTAACGTTGTAATTGAAGATACCATGTTATCATTATTACCTTTATACAATGGAGAGATGTTACCGCCATGTTTCTTCTGATAATCAATTTCTTCTTGATTACCATTTCTTAGTAGTTCTTCAAGTTGACGAATCGTTTGACCACCCATACTATGTCCAACTAAATGAACTTTTTGACCATGTTGCCAATCTTTATAAACACCTTCGTACGTTTTACCATAGCGGTCATGACCATATTTCGCAGCGTGAGCAGCACCGTAGTCTACACGACCACCTTTAATATAATAGTAAAGTTCTACTGCTCTATCATAGTTACTACCAAAAGCACTGATACTTGCTTCGTACGATTTATAACCATTTTCTTCTAAGTCTTGGCGAATATTCATTTTGTCGCCACCCCAATAGTGTGAAAGTACTGCTGGGTTAATATCATCTGTAAAACCATTGAATCCATGTACTAGAATAATTGGATCATGGTTTTTATATTGATCCTGTTTAGCCTTCTTGTTTGTTTGATCTTTATTAGCAACCGTGGCATTATTTTTAGATTTATTGTTTAAGGTTGCTACTGAATTTGATTTTAAAGCTTTCAAACCATCTTTTTCTTCTTTATCTTTTTTACTTGGATTATCTTTTGATAGTGTAGTAGTACCATTTTCTAATTCATCTAAAGAAATAGCTTGTTTCTTTTGTTTTGTTGATTTAGAGGCATCTGTTTGATTTAATCCTTTATTATCTTTCGAAGCAGTTTGTTGAGCAGTTACTTTATTTTGTGGCTGTGTTGTTTTACCTACTCTACTGAATTCTGGATCCACTTGCTTCTCTTTATCTGCTTTGTTGTATTCCGGATCCACTTCTTTATCTTTGTCTGCTTTGTTGTATTCCGGATCTACTTGCTTCTCTTTATCTGCTTTGTTGTATTCCGGATCTACTTCTTTATCTTTGTCCGCCTTGTTGTATTCCGGATCTACTTGCTTCTCTTTGTCCGCCTTGTTGTATTCCGGATCTATTTGCTTCTCTTTGTCTGCTTTGTTATATTCCGGATCTACTTCTTTTTCTTTGTCTGCTTTGTTGTATTCCGGATCCACTTGCTTCTCTTTGTCTGCTTTGTTGTATTCCGAATCTACTTCTTTTTCTTTGTCTGCTTTGTTATATTCTGGGTCGACTTCTTTGTCTACGCTTTGTTCATTTGTATTATTATTTTTTAACTCAACAGATGATTCATTATGTAAATTTGATTTTACTTCTTCATTTTTATTATTATTCTGTACTTCAACATTATCATTATTATTTTTTGATTCACTAGATTGATTTAATTGTTCATCTTTAACATCATTCCCATGTTGTTCCCCAATAGATTGTGCTTGTTTAGCTTCAGAATCTAGATTTCCCTGATCTTGATTTTCAGCTGCTTGTGCAGAACCGCCACCGATAAATAATAAGGCTGCAATTAAAATCGATGATGTTCCTACGCTAAATTTACGAATACTATATTTATTTTCTCTATTTTTCATATTCAGCACCTCTATTTTATTTTTAATTTTCAAATCAATTCTATGTTACTAGATAAATAAATTAATGATTGCACGTGGTAAAAATTCAAATAGTTTAGTAAACCAAGCTTTCATAATGACCATCCTTTCTCATTTAATAGTAAGCGCTTTCAAAAGTATTAAAATAAAAAATACTTTTTACATTAAAACCAACACTTACTTTAACTGGTTATTTATTAAAATGTTACGAATTTTTGTACAAAAAGTCAATCATCAATTCCAATTTTATATAATTTTTATTTTTTAACTAGATATACTTTATATATTAATAGTTAATCTTAAAATACAAACATTAAACGAGTTGGATAACAATTTTAGGGTAAAGTCGACTAAGAGGTGAAGGCATATGTCAGATATTAAAGTCATTGGCGCCAAACAAAATAATTTAAAGAATATTGATGTTACTATTCCTAAACATCAACTTACAGTTTTTACAGGGAGGTCTGGCTCCGGTAAGTCTTCTTTAGTATTTAATACACTAGCAGCTGAATCTGAGCGTTTACTCAATGAGACCTATTCAAGTTATATACAACATCAATTGAGTCAATTTTCAAAACCTGATGTTGATCAAATTCAAAACTTACCTGTTTCAATGATTATTAATCAAAAACGATTAGGAGGAAATTCTCGTTCCACAGTTGGGACGATTTCTGATATTTATGCATCAGTACGTTTATTATGGTCACGTATAGGAGAACCATTTGTAGGTTATTCTGATGTCTTTTCCTTTAACAATACAAAAGGTATGTGCGAAACTTGTTCAGGATTAGGTTATGTAGAGGATATTGATTTAAATGAATTAATTGATTTTGATAAGTCTTTAAATGAAGATGCTATCAATTTTCCATCTTTCCGACCTGATAGTTGGAGAGGGAAACGTTATTTATATACTGGATTGTTTGATAACGATAAAAAGTTAAAAGATTATACTAAGGAAGAATTAGATACATTTTTATATACTGAACCAACAAAACTTAAAAATCCTCCTTCTAATTGGCCCAGAACCGCAAAATTTGAAGGTTTAATTCATAGGTTCAGACGCTCATTTTTACTAAATGATAATTTTGAGAAAAAGAGATTTGCTAAAGATATAGAACGTGTTGTTCATAAACATGCATGCCCAGATTGTCATGGTAAACGTCTCAATGATAAAGTACTAAGTTGTAAAATTAATGGTATGAATATTGCTGATTTTACTGATTTACAAATTGATGATGCGTTAGACTTTTTACATAAGATTCATTCTACTAAAGCACAAGTAATTATCGAACCGTTAAAAAAACAGCTTGAATCACTTAGTTATGTAGGTCTCAATTATCTAACTTTATCTCGTGAAACCACGTCATTATCTGGTGGTGAATCGCAACGTATCAAACTTATTCGTCATCTCAACAGTCCATTGAGCGATTTAGTTTATATTATTGATGAACCAAGTGTTGGACTGCATCCTGAAGATATTCAACGAATTAATGATTTAATTCAATCTTTAAAAGACAAAGGAAATACAGTACTCGTCGTAGAACATGACCCTGATGTCATTAAAACTGCCGACCATGTTATCGATATTGGGCCATTAGCCGGTAAAGATGGCGGACAAATTACTTTTGAAGGTAGTTACCAAGACTTACTTAAATCTAGTACGAGTACTGGACAAGCGTTGCATCGCTCTCATAATCTAAAAGAAAATATAAGAGTATCATCTGATATGTTAGATATTAAGGATATTTCTAAAAATAATTTACAACATATTACGACTCAATTACCTAAATATGCGATGACTGTTGTTACAGGCGTAGCTGGTTCTGGTAAAAGTTCTTTAATTACAACAGCATTTGAAAAAGATGAGCAAGCTATATTTATCGATCAGAAGCCTGCTCATGCTTCAAACCGTTCGAATCTACTAACTTATTTAAATATCTTTGATGATGTAAGAGCGTTCTTTAGTGAGCAAACTGGCTTAAAGAAAAGTATGTTTAGTTATAATTCAGAAGGTGCATGCCCAGAGTGTCATGGTAAAGGAGTTATTAAAACTGAATTAGCATTTATGCCCGATTTTTCTCAAACATGTGAAATGTGCGGTGGTACAAGATATCGTCCTGAAGTGCTTGAAGCTAAAGTAAATGGCTATTCTATTGCAGATATTTTATCTTTAACAGTTCAAGAAGCTATTGAGAAATTTAAAGATGACAATCATATTGTGCAACCTTTACAAGCCCTAGCCAACACTGGATTGTATTATATGACACTTGGACAGTCCCTTGATACATTGTCTGGTGGTGAAATTCAACGTGTTAAATTAAGTAAATATTTAACAGAAACTGTACATGATGCGATATTTATTTTTGATGAGCCCACTACTGGACTTCATGAAGATGACCTGCCCATTTTAATTGAATGCTTTAACCATTTAATTGAAGAAGGTAATACCGTTATTTTAATTGAACATAATTTAACAATGATGACTCAAGCGGATTGGTTTATAGATATTGGCCCTTATGCTGGCGATAAGGGCGGACAATTACTATATAGTGGTGAGCCAAAAGGATTACTAGATATAGAACAATCCGTAACTGCCAAACATTTGAAAAGATATATTCAATCCTAGTTAGGATATCAATATAACAACCAGTACAATAGTGACATTTACACCCTTGTATTAGGTTGTTATTGTTTTTAATAAGTAATTAGTATACAAACTTCAAACTTACTTATCTTTAAAAAAAGACTTTGTCAGTCATATTAATAATATATTCTTATTCATAATTTCTTATAGTCTCTTACTTTTATACTAAGTTAAAGTCTTATCCTCTATTTTTTACAAATTTTTAAATTTATAAATATTTGCTCATAAATGTTAAATTTTCCTCACTGTTTATCTCTATCCATGTTATGCTTAAATTGTTTGGAATTAAATGCATATTTATTTATAATAATTCATCAATATAGAATTTGGGTAGGAGGAGATTTTATGAAAGCAGAACAAATAAAAAAAGAAAAGCATACATCTTCACCTAAGAGAAAGTTCAAGTTGAAAATGCCTGGTGCCTTTGCAATTTTATTCATTTTAACCATTTTAGCTGTATTAGCAACTTGGATGATTCCAGCAGGTTCGTATTCAAAATTATCTTATGAAGATCACTCATTAAAGGTCGAAAATCCTCAAGGTAAAGTTGAAACACATAAAGCAACACAACAGGAATTAGACAAAATGGGTGTCAAAATTGATATTAATCAGTTCACTTCAGGTGCGATTAATAAGCCTGTTTCTATTCCAAATACTTATGAACGTTTAGATCAACATCCTGCTAAATTAACTGACATTACAAGTAGCATGGTTAACGGAACAATTGAAGCTGCTGATATTATGGTCTTTATACTTATACTAGGTGGTTTAATTGGTGTTGTTCAAGCGAGTGGTGCTTTTGAATCCGGACTTCTCGCGTTGACTCAAAAGACAAAAGGGAGAGAATTTCTTTTAATCTTCTTTGTTTCTATATTAATGGTACTTGGTGGAACACTATGTGGTATAGAAGAAGAAGCTGTAGCCTTCTACCCTATTCTTGTCCCTATCTTTATCGCTATGGGATATGATTCTATTGTTTGTGTAGGAGCTATCTTTTTGGCGAGTTCTATGGGATCAACATTCTCAACAATCAATCCATTTTCAGTGGTTATCGCTTCTAATGCAGCTGGTACAACTTTTGCTGAAGGATTGTACTGGCGTGTTGCCGGTTGTATTATCGGAGCCATGTTTGTTATAGGTTACCTCTATTGGTACTGTAAAAAGATTAAAAAGAACCCTGAAGCCTCATATAGTTATGAAGATAAAGATACATTTAATCAACAATGGTCTGTCATGGAGCATGATAATCAGCAACAAACATTTACTACACGTAAGAAATTAATTTTATTACTATTTGTTATACCCTTCCCTGTGATGGTTTGGGGCGTCATGTCTCAAGGTTGGTGGTTCCCAACTATGGCTTCAGCATTTCTAATATTTACCATTATTATTATGTTCTTAGCTGCGACAGGTCCAAAAGGATTGGGAGAACAAGGTGTTGTAGATGAATTTGTTAAAGGGGCATCAAGTTTAGTAGGTGTCTCACTTATTATAGGGTTAGCACGTGGTATCAATTTAGTATTAAATAACGGAAGAATATCAGATACGATTTTACATTTTTCTTCATCACTTGTTGAAAATATTCAAGGTCCATTATTTGTTATCGCATTACTATTTATCTTTTTCTTCCTAGGATTTATTATTCCATCATCATCTGGACTAGCTGTATTAGCGATGCCTATTTTTGCACCATTAGCCGATACGGTGGGTATTCCTAGATATACGATTGTTACGGCGTATCAATTTGGTCAATATGCAATGTTATTCTTAGCCCCAACCGGTTTAGTCATGGCTACATTACAAATGCTTAACATGCGTTATTCTCATTGGTTCCGTTTCGTTTGGCCAGTGGTTGTCTTTGTACTTGTATTCGGTGGTGGCATGTTAGTAACTCAAGTTTTATTACATTAACTATATTTTATGAAAAGGGATAATACATCGCCATTGATGTATTATCCCTTTAACTCTATTTATTAATTTCACGTGTTAACCACTCAACAATTTCCCGGAAAATATTTTTATTATATGATGACTCATTAAATATTTCATGTTGAAGGCCGTCATAAATGTGTATTGATTTATGTTTAGAACCAATTTCATTATACAATTCTAGTGAATCTTGATAACTTACTAATCCATCATCTTTGCCATGCAAGATCAATATCGGTTCAGTAAAATATGCTGCATTTTCTTTCAATATCTTAACACCATCTAATAACGTATAAATTAAACCCATTGATATATCTTCAGCAATTAAATCATCCGTCTCATATATTTGAACTACTTCTTCATCAGAACATAAGCCTTCTCCTAATTCATTAGGTATATACATATCATAAGGGTGATTACTATCAAGGTCTCCAAACAAATTTAAATGATTCCTCGTTAACGCTCCAGAAGTAATAATACCATCAACAAGCCCAGGATGCTTCGTTCCATATAGAGTAACTGCATAACCACCCATACTATGACCAATCAAATAAATGTTACCTGGACAATTTTCCATCACACATTGTACGGTTGCATCCAAATCTTCAATAATTTCATTTTCATTATTATAATATACAGGTTTTCCTTCTGAACGACCATGCCCTCGTTGATCATAACGAATAACATTAAATTGATTATCGTTCAAAAAAGCCGCCAACTCATCATATCTATCAAGATACTCTGCTAAACCATGTACTATAATGACATTAGCTTTTGAGTTATTAACCGTGTTAATTTTACCGTACAAATTTGTACCATCTGCTGATTGTATATATTTTATAAAATTCATGGTCATCGACCCCTTTATATTATTAATACCCCTTTTTCGAACAATCATAACTCATCACTTAATTTCGTTCGGAATGTAAACTTCTGATTCACTATCAGGAGGATAATAATATCCGTTAGGAATCGTTTGTAATTCAATTAAACTGCCCCATGGTGTTTTGATATAAACTGTTTGATTATCGTTCGTATCTTCATAACGTGTATTTAAATGTGGTTCTGAAATTGGCTCGCCACCAGCAGATTTAACTTGTTTTACAGCATGCTCAAAGTCATCTACATAAAAAGATATGTGCGTATAGCCAATATCTTGCAATGTCTCTGCTTGACGTTGTGTTGCATCTTTAAACTCAAATAGTTCAATATTAGGTCCATTTCCAAATACCATCATTCGTTTTTTAATAATTTTGGCACCGTGTTGTAGTCCTAAGACACGTTCAACAAATTCTCCTTCTCTAGGGTTGTCGTATTTTGTTTGGCTATCATAAGCAATTTTTCCATCTAAACCTTCTTTAAAAAACTGTGTTGCTTCTTCAATATCAGGAACAGTAAGTCCAATATGATTAATACCTCTTGAAATTGTCATATTTAAACACCTCTTTACTTTTATTTTTCCCGTATTTTAATTTTTCTACTTTTTTATTCTTATCATTTGACACTTTTTGTTAATAAATATACTTTTAAAGTAGAAAAAGCCTAAAACTTTTAGATATTTAAGCATTAAAAAGTTTGCTTTTCTAAAAATAGTGTAGTATATTATTTATATCAAGTACAAATGATATATTAAAAAGAAAACGGAGGAGTTAATTATGACTCAATTTACATTCGATAGCGTACACAGTTCTTTAGAATTCCAAATCAAACACTTAATGGTATCAAAAGTTAAAGGAACATTTGATCAATTTGACGTAAATGTTGAAGGCGACATTAACGACTTAAGTTCTTTAAAAGCAACAGTAACAATCGATCCAAAATCAATCAATACTGCTAATGAAGATCGCGACAATCACTTAAAATCAGGAGATTTCTTCGGTACTGACGAATTCGACAAAATCACTTTCGTAACTAAAGAAATCAGCGAAAACAGTGTTGTTGGTGACTTAACTATTAAAGGTGAAACTCATGAAGAAAAATTTGACGTTGAATTCAATGGCGTAAGTAAAAACCCTATGAACGGCGAACAAGTTACTGGTTTCATCGTAACTGGTAAAATTAACAGAGAACAATACGGGATCAACTTCAACCAAGCATTAGAAACTGGTGGCGTAATGTTAGGTAAAGACGTTAAATTCGAAGCTTCAGCAGAATTCAGCGTACAAGACTAATTTAAATATATTTTTTTAAAACGTCTGGGTATAAACCTAGACGTTTTTTTATTTTATAACTAAAAAGGTTTGCACACTTAAATTAGTATACAAACCTTAATACTTATTTTTCTTAATTATCTACCTTTGGCTTTTTAACAAATAATGAACAAATTAAACCAATGAATGCTAAGACTACTAAATACCAGAATGCTTTTTCTGCTCCATGTGCTATTAATATTGTTTCTGATATTTTTTCATGAGTTTCTGAAAAATGTTTCATTGCAATAGTATATATTGTAATAGCAATTGTGGTACCAGCTGAACCAGCCACTTGTATTAATGTAGTAATCGTTGCAGAACCATCCGGGTATAATTCTTTTGGTAACTGATTTAGTGCATTTGTTTGAGCAGGCATCATAATCATTGTTATTCCTATAAACATTAACATGAAATTACAGATAATCACCCAAACTGGTGTATGCGCTGATATGGTAAAAGCGAAGATTAACATAGAAATAAATAAAATAACAAAACCAAATATACCAAATATTTTCGCCCCAAATTTATCAAATAATTGACCTATTATAGGGGACAAAATTAAATTCATAATATTGCCTGGTAATAAGATAAGGCCTGCCATAATAGCGCTAAACATTAACGATCCCTTGATATATATCGGTAGAATAATACCTGATCCTAGAATACATAATATAACAAGAAAAACCATAAGAGCCCCTAAATTAAACATGCCATATTTAAATACTCTTAAATTTAACATTGGAGATTTAAGTGTAAATTGACGTCTAACAAAGACTATTAATGCAAGAATACCAATCAACAACGGTCCCCAAACAACTATATTCATGAATGGTTGTTCTGCCATCATATTTAATCCAAAAATTATTCCAGAAAATCCAATTGTCGATAAAATAATAGATAATATATCAATTTTCGGTTTCGTAATTTCTGAAACATTCTCTACTTTATTGATAGCTATAATTAAAATAACGACATATAATACTGCACTAATCCAAAAAATATAGTGCCAACTAAGAGATGAAATGATGATACCAGCAATAGTTGGTCCTAAAGCTGGTCCTGCAGTCATTACAAGTCCCATAATCCCCATAACTACCCCTCTTTTTTCAATGGGGAATATAAGCATTAACACTGTAACCATTAACGGCAGAATAATTCCAGTACCTAACGCTTGGACAATACGACCTAATAGTAAAAAGGAAAATGCAGGTGCTATTGCAGCAATTACAACCCCTATAAGAGATAATATGATACCTGATATTATCAATTTTTTGTGCTAAACCATTTAGTTAAATAGACAGATACGGGTACCATACATGCCATCGTTAATAAATATCCTGTAGTCAACCATTGGGCTAAAACAGCACTAACATGGTAATCGCTCATTACATTTGTTAATGCCATGTTTAATGCTGTTTCACTAAACATTCCCATAAATCCACCTATCATTAATACAAAAGCAAACATTTTGGGACTTTTTACTTTTACTTGAGTCGTCATTCTATACCTCTTCCCTTATAACATTCTTTTTTTAAAGCATTAGCACTAACTTTAGCAAATGCGTTTCAATTTTGTCAACTTAGTTGACAAAAATAAGGCATAAAATAACTGTTGAACTACAATCTGTGTAAATTCAACAGTTTAATTAACAAAAGATATATTCAGTTATTTTTAAACTCCTTTAAGTTCCAATCTTCACTTAAAAGTTTCTTTAAGGTTTTCATATTTTCAGTACCAAGTTGTTTTTCAATATGCGATTCTAATTGTTGATTAATTTTTAAATACTGTTCATAACATTTTTCTCCATATTTTGTGAGCTGTACACTTTTCTCTTTTTTATTACCTTCTACATCTTTTATAACAGCTATTTCTTTATCTTGTAATTTATTTACAACTTTATGAATGGCTTGACGTGATAAATTCACTGATTGATTTAATTCTACAAAACTTAATTGCTTTTTATAAATTCTAAAAATAACGTACCACTCAGAACTTGATAATTTGCTATCAGTTATTTCTTGATTCGTTAAGTCTTCAACTATCCCTCTTAAATGGCTATGGCGCTCACTTATTAAATCAACAAAATCTAATTTTTCATAGTCTTCATACATATTTTTCACCCGTTAACTTAATCTATTTTCTTATTGAAATTGATAACTGTCATGGCCTTTTGCGAATCCATTAACTGTATACAACATAGAACCGCCACCCATTTCTATATCATTCGCACATATGATTAATTGATTTGTACCAGGGATAAATTGAGGGTGTGTAGAACGTAACATATGACCTTCATCTCGACCTGGCATTAATATTTGTCCAATCGGATAGCCTTTTTTATTAAATACTAATACTCTACCTTGCCCATACATTGCTACATATAAATTATCATCACTATCTATACAACATGAGTCTGGTCCTTCATGACCTGTGAAATAATATGGAATCGTCGCGCCAAATGGTGCAATCGTCACTCCATCTTCTTCTAAGTCTATTCGATGTAGACGATTAGTAGTTGTTTCAGTTACCCAAAGAGTGCGCTCGTCAGTACTTAAAGCAATACCATTAGCAACACTAATATTTTGTATCACAGGTGTTACATGTTGAAAATCTGGTGATACGTAATATACACCGCCTTGAGGATTAGTTGAATACCCTCTAAAATCTGTAAAATAAAATCCACCTTTACTATCAAACACCATATCATCAATACAATATTCAGTAGTTAATTCAGCAATAATTTCTTCAAACTGTTCCCCTTTTTCAGTAGTAGCAAATATTCCGCCAGTTGATTTGAAATCACCTAAATAACAAATAAACAAGCGACCATCTTTATGAATTTTAATTGCTGCTGGATTGTCTTTTTCTGATTGGAATGGAGGTGTTACTTCTTTAGATTCGGGATTTACTTTAAAAATATTACCTTTAAAAACATCTAGTAAAAATAATTGACCATCACGATCAAACTGTAGTCCTTCAAGTTGTAGTCCTTTATCGGAAATTTCTACCCATGGTTCAGCCGTAATTGTTTGAAGTTCACTTTCAGAAACAATCGGTGCGACACTTGCTGATTTTCCTTCATATTTTAATGTTGGTAATCCATTTTGTTCCATATCCATACCCCTTCTTTCTTTAATATTAATCACTCCTATTTTATCTGAAATTATTTTTAAAGTCATTGAATGGCTAACTCATTTTAAAATTTAATATATAAAATAATACATAATCATTTTTAATTTATAAGCTGAGATATTGAATCATTTGCTAATTTTGGTACAATATTATAATGGTATAAAAAAATGCACAGACATTAACGAAACAAATGATAAATAATCATATATGATGTAGAAATAATTAGATTAATATTTAGAGGAGAATAAGAATGGATTATAGAGTACTTTTATATTATAAATATACAACTATTGATGACCCCGAAACTTTTGCAGCTGAACATTTAGAGTTTTGTAAAAACAATAACTTAAAAGGTCGTATTTTAGTATCTACAGAAGGTATTAACGGTACATTATCAGGTACAAAAGAAGATACTGATAAATATATGGAACATATGCATGCAGACGAACGTTTTAAAGATATGACATTCAAAGTTGATGAAGCTGAAGGTCATGCTTTCAAAAAAATGCACGTACGTCCTAGAAAAGAAATCGTTGCACTTGATTTAGAAGACGATGTAGATCCACGTGAAACAACTGGTAAATATTACTCACCTAAAGAATTTAAAGAAGCACTTGAAGATGAAAATACAGTCATCTTAGATGCTAGAAATGACTATGAATTTGATTTAGGACACTTCCGTGGTGCAGTACGTCCAGATATTACACGTTTCAGAGACTTACCAGATTGGATTCGTGAAAACAAAGATCAATTAGATGGTAAAAACATCGTGACATATTGTACTGGTGGTATTCGTTGCGAAAAATTCTCTGGTTGGTTAGTTAAAGAAGGCTTTGAAAACGTAGGTCAATTACATGGCGGTATCGCTACTTACGGTAAAGATCCTGAAACTAAAGGCCAATATTGGGATGGCAAAATGTACGTTTTCGATGAACGTATTAGTGTAGATGTTAACCAAGTTGAAAAAACGGTTGTCGGTAAAGAACATTTTGATGGCACACCTTGTGAACGTTACATTAATTGTGCAAATCCAGAATGTAATAAACAAATTCTTGTTTCAGAAGAAAACGAAGAAAAATATTTAGGCGCTTGTTCATATGATTGCGCTAAACATGAACGTAACCGTTATGTAGCAACTCATGACATTAGTGATGAAGAATGGAATCGTCGTTTAGAAAACTTTAAAGACGTACCAGAACACGCTCACGCATAAATAATTATTGATTGGACCCATTAAAAAAAATGTGGTCCTTTTTTATTTTGCAAGTTCATTGAATTAAATGTTTATCAAGAATATAATTGATAATAGTTATCAATTAAAAGATGTGGAGGTTTGCTTAATGTGTACTGGTTTTACGTTTCAGTCTTATCAAAATGAGACTATTTTAGGTCGAACAATGGATTATGATTGGCCTTTAACAGGTCATCCAGCAATACTGCCTCGTCATTATACTTGGGAGTCTCGCGCTGATTATCAAGGTACTACTTTATATGGTTTTGTAGGCACAGGAAGTGACATGGAAGGCTTTATGTTTGGTGATGGCATGAATGAACATGGTCTTGCTATTTCTACACAATACGACAGAGATTATTGCACCTACGCTTCAGAAATACTAGACGATTATATTAATATTTCTCAAAATGATGTATTAATTTGGGTACTTGGATATCATCAAACGATTGAAGAACTCATTCAACATACAAGCAAAGTTAATGTCGTCGCCGTAACACTTAATGATATTAATGACGTCCCACCGCTTCATTATCATGTATCCGACGCAACTGGACGTTCTGCAGAAATCACTTTTGAAGACGGACGTATGGTAGTTCGTGATAATCCAATTGGCGTATTAACGAATCATCCAGACTTAAATTGGCATTATGAGAATCTCAAACAATATATTAATATCACACCTTATCAACCACAATCTCAATTAACCAATGGAGCTACATTACAACCTTTAGGAGCAGAAAGCGGTACACACGGCTTACCTGGTGGTTATACATCAACTGAAAGATTTGTCCGTGCTGCTTATTTAACACGTCATCTTAAACCATCACCAAACGATAATCCTATCTTAGATGCTTTTAGAATTTTAGACACAGTGAGCATTCCAAAAGGAGCTGTGCGTCCTAAAGGCAGTGATTTTTACTATACGCTATATCAAACTGTATTTAATTTAAGTACTAAAACGATGTACGTCAAATACTATCAATCTAATCAAATTTTAGAATTACAGCTCAATGAAGATCTTTTAAATCAACATGATTTAATCATTTATGAACCCATACAAGGCATTTCAACAACGTCTTTAAATTAATATATAGCATATATAAAGGCAGTACTGATACGTTTTAATTTGTATCAATACTGCCTAATTTATTATTATTTGTTATTATGCTTTTACATTTTTTGGAATAAGTATGAACGCAGAAATAACACCTAATACCATCATAACTGCACCTGTTAAGAATGAAATCGATGCAGCAGTGGCAACTGGATAAAATTGCGAACAAACAGTAAAGATTGTGGTGTTAATTGCAACACCAAATGCCATACCAAGCGTTGCTCCCATTTTATATAAACCAGTGGCAAAACTTACTTTATCATCAGGCATATTAAATACTGCAACAGTTAGACCAGGTGTAGCAACTAAGCCGTTACCAATGGCACATATCACAAACGCTACCACTACTACTCCAACATACCAATGTGGCACAAAGAACGTCATACTAATTAAAATGATTCCTAATGTTGGGAATAGTGGACCGGCAATTAACATACTTTTACCACCGAAACGTTTAATCGCAAGCTCACCGAAACGAATCATCAGTATCGCCATAATTGTATAAGGTACGATGACTAATCCCGTTTGTGCTTCGTTTAAGCCAAGTTGTTGTTGAGCATAGCCGTTAAATACAACTGTTGTACCTGTACCAGTATTAACAACAAAGTTATTAATCGTTGCTCCTAAAAATGATTTATTTTTTATAATTGAAAAGTCAATAAACGGTACTGTCTTTTTCTTTTCATAAAAATAAAATATTAATAATGCAATGACAATAATAACGACAAGTGTGATTGTGAATTTCCCAATGCCGTATGTATATCCTTGAGTCATTAGAATCATCAATGCCGCGATAAATATGCCAAACAACACCATACCAACATAATCAAATGGTTGATGATTACGTTCTTCTCGAGGTGCTTCTTGTTTATTTCGTAATATTATTAAAGCAATGATTGATAACACGATAGAAACTATAAATATAGATTGCCAGCCTAAGTGACCAGATAACCATCCACCCACATATGATGTAAGTCCTATACCACCTACCGTTGCAATCATTAAATAGCTATATGCTTTACGTAATTGTTGTCCTTTAAAATGATCTGTAACTAACCCTATCGTCGACGGTAATAAAATCGCCGCTGATAAACCTTGAAATGCACGTCCAATAATTAAAAACGCAGTAATATGCGTACTAATCAGACTTAAACAACCAATAATACTAAATAATAGGCCTAATTTCGTCATTCTTAAGTTTCCTATTTTATCGGCAACATCCCCTGCACAAACCATAAATATACCAGTTACAAAGCCTACTAGACTGATAGATAAGTTTTTAGTTGCATCCGTTGTATCAAATGTTTGTTGCACACTAGAACCTATATTGATAAACGATTGTGCGAACATCCAATATGTTAACACTGCAAAGCACGCAGCTAATACGAGACTGCCATCAAATTTATTTACCTTGATAGACACATTTGTCACTCCTTATATTTTAAATGAGAATTATTATCAATTAAGACATAAGTTATTATAGCATGCTTCACTCTCATTAAACATATCTTTTTTATCATTTTTAAAGGTATAAATAACTTGATTACGATATTTATACCTTTTCATCTCATCATGTAAGATTATTCATCATAGTTTTGTTCTAATTTGCGAAGCTCATCGCGAGTTTGTTTTTTTAATCCTTCTCCATAATCCATCATTTTCACTATATCTTTGAATGCAGCATGTGGTATCGCTAATGCATCGAATTCTTCCGGTTGTACGTGTAAATTGATTTGTTCAGGGTGACCTTCTTTTAACTTACTAACAAAATCTGGCTCAGTCACAAATGGTGATGACATACCTACCATATCTGCATTTTGTAATGCGTCTAAAGCTGTTTCAACGGAATTAATACCACCACTAGCAATCATAGGAATTCTACCATTTAAATGTTCATAGACAACTTGATTCACACGTCGTCCAAAGTTCTCGCCAGGTGTACGTGTCGTATTTTGATATATATGACGTCCCCAACTTGCGATAGCTAAATATTGTATATCAGCAACTTCCATTACCCAGTCTAGATGTTGATTAAATTCATCTACCGTGTAGCCTAAGTCACTACCACGTGTTTCTTCAGGAGTAGCCCGATAACCTAATATAAAACCTTCAGGCGCTTCTTCATCTATCACTTGTTGCACAGCTGACATCACTTCTAAACAAAATCGTGTACGGTTTTCCAGTGAATCTACACCATATTTATCATGACGTTGATTGGAAAAGGTAGAAAGGAATGTTTGTAGTAACAATCGTTGTGCTATAGAAATTTCAACACCATCAAAGCCCACTTGAATTGCTCTTGAAGTCGCATCTGCATATTGTTGAATGACCTCTTGAATTTTTTCTTGTGACATTTCTAATACTTCATGTTTGATGGGTGAATGTAATGTCATAGGACTTGGACCATATACTTGTCCGTAATTAAGAATAGCTTGATTCGAAAAACGTCCTGCATGAGCTAATTGTATAATTGCTTTGTTGCCTTCTTTTTTCATTGCTTGAGCAACTTTTTTCAAACCTGGAATACATGCATCATCCTGAATGTTAAATCCATATTCAAATAGTTGACCATAAGGTTCAATGTACGCAGCACCCGTCACTTGTAATGCTGCCGAATGTGCACGTCTTTCAGCATATCGTAAGTCTTCATCGGTGATATGTCCTTCTTTCGTTGATGAATTAGTTGTCATCGGTGATAAAACAAATCGATTGTTAAGTTGTAAACCATTAGGTAATTGAATAGGTTGTAACAATGCTGAGTAATCTTCCATGTCGTATCCTCTTCTTTCGTTCACATTTATTAAACTCAACGTATCACTAACATGCCCAATAATCAATTTAAGAAATTGTGTCACCCATTAATATGATTTTTATATTTTAACTATGGCGCTTTTAGTACGAATATACTTTAACAATTATTTTTTATTTTTTAATCCAAAAATTTAACAAATTAGGGCAATGACAGTTACAATAAGGATGGGTATATAAAACGGAAGTAAGATGGAGATGAGTCTTTGGTGGAACTAAGTATTCTTGATTATGCAATGATTGATGAAGGAAAAAATGCACAACAAGCTTTAGATGATACAGTCCGATTAGCTAAACTGGCTGATAAATTAAATTACAAACGTTTTTGGATTACAGAACATCACAATGTGCCTGCCTTTGCATGTAGTAGTCCAGAACTATTAATCATGCAATTGTTAGGACAAACATCACATATTAAGTTAGGGTCTGGTGGCGTAATGCTTCCACACTATAGTCCTTATAAAGTGGCCGAAAACTTTCGTATGTTAGAAAATTTTTATCCTAATCGTGTCGACTTAGGTATTGGTAATAATGTGGGGACGCCTATAGTCAAACGTGCTATGGATGAAGATAAAGCTGATTATCTAGATTATCAACAAAGCATTATCGATATCAGACAATATATAACGGATCAAACAGCGGAACAACGTTTTCCATCTATTATTGCACAACCACAAATTTCACATCATTCAGATATGTGGTTACTAGCTATGAGTCAACGTTCAGCTAAGATGGCAGCAGAACAAGGTATGGGCTTTGTCTTAGGTACATTTTTATTACCTAACGAAACTGCTATTCAATCAAGTAAGTTAAGTATTCAAACGTACCATGATCACTTTCAAACAACATCATTACAAATGGAACCAAGAGTCATCATCACTGTTTTCACTATCGTTACTGATACAGAAGAACAAGCTTACAACTTACAACAAGCTTTAGATGTCTGGTTATTAGGAAAGGAAAACTTTTCAGAGTTCGACAAATTCCCTTCTCCTGAAACAGCAGCAGCATATCAATTATCCGACCGTGACCGAACACGAATACAAGATACACATGCTTCGATATTAGCTGGTACAATTGATACTGTTAAACCAAAACTAGATAAAATGGTTGAAGATTTTAATGCAGATGAAGTGTTAATTGTTCCACTTTTACCAGGTATTGATAATCGTTGCCGTACTATCGAATTACTAGCACAAGCATATTTATAAATATTGAAAGGAAGATGCAAAATGGCTAAATTAGCAAATTATATCAAAGTTGAAAAAGAAGGAAATCAATACGTGTACTATATGACTCCAGAATTACAAGATGACGTAGGTACTGTTGGTTATGTAGAATTCATGTCTCCAGATAAAGTCGAGAAAAATGATGAAATTGTAAGTATTGAAGCTTCTAAAACAGTATTAGATGTTCAATCACCTCTTGCAGGAACAATTGTTGAGCGTAACACTAAAGCAGAAGATGAACCTGCTATCTTAAATTCTGAAAAACCTGAAGACAATTGGTTAGTTAAATTAGAAGATGTTGACGAAGACGCATTCAATGCATTACCAGAGGCATAAATGATACAGACACAACAAGAGCGACTACATTATCTCATTCAATATCTGTGGCAAGAAGCACATGGTGATAAGTCTTTAAACATACCTTCTAATGAACAAGACCAATGGGAATTATTTAGAGGATTAGTAAATGTACGATCACCTAAACCAATTGACGATGAATTCCTTAAGATACAAGACGCGTATTTAAGCACTTTAAACAATGAAAATCCGGTTAACATCGATGAGTTATCACCTATTTTAGGAAACAATATTTATTTATGGCAAGGTGACATTACTCGTCTTAAGGTAGATGGTATTGTGAATGCTGCAAACAGTCGTTTATTAGGCTGTATGCAAGCAAATCATAACTGTATAGACAATATCATTCACACTAAAGCAGGTGTTCAACTTCGTTTAGCATGTCATGATATTATCGAAGAACAAGGTCGTAAGGAAGGCATGGGCAAAGCCAAAATAACGTCTGCTTATAATCTTCCATCACAGTATGTGTTGCATACAGTTGGGCCTCAAGTTCGTAAATTGCCTGTTTCTCAAATGAATAAAGATTTGCTGGCTAATAGTTATCTTAATTGTTTAAAATTAGCTGACCAATACGACATGAAACATATCGCTTTCTGTTGTATATCTACCGGTGTTTTTGGTTTTCCTCAACAGGAAGCGTGTGATATTGCTATTGAAACAGTTTTAGATTATTTAAAAGAATCTCAGTCATCGTTAAAAGTTGTATTCAACGTCTTTACTAATGAAGACCATGCATTATATAAGGAGGCGCTTAGTCATTATGAATCAAACTAATTGGAAAGCGCTCCAACTTGCTCAAAGCGAAGCATCACAATCAAGCATTTTAGCACAAGCCATCGATGAAGCCGATGCAGTGGTTATCGGTATCGGTGCGGGTATGTCCGCATCAGATGGTTTTACATATGTTGGAGAACGTTTCACGTCTAATTTTCCTGATTTTATCGAAAAATATAACTTCTTCGATATGCTTCAAGCCAGTTTATATCCGTATGGTAGCTGGCAAGAATATTGGGCGTTTGAAAGTCGCTTTGTCAAACTCAATTATTTAGATCAACCAGTCGGTGCTTCTTATGTAGCACTTAAAAATATATTAAAAGATAAAGACTACCACATCATTACAACAAACGCCGATAATGCTTTTCTCGTAGCTAATTATGATTTAAATAAAGTATTTCATATTCAAGGTGAATATATTTTATGGCAATGTAGTCAACACTGCCATGCACAGACTTATCGTGATGATGATGCCATTCGTGAAATGGTAGCCAAACAAGAAGATATGAAAATTCCTTGGGAACTTATTCCTCATTGTCCTAAATGTGATGCCCCTATGGAAATTAATAAACGTAAAGCAGAAGTTGGCATGGTAGAAGATGCAGATTTCCATGCACAACTAGACCGTTATAATGCTTTCCTTGAAGCACATCAAACGGGTAAAGTATTGTATTTAGAAATTGGTATCGGCTATACGACACCTCAATTTGTGAAACATCCATTCCAACGCATGACACGTCAAAACCCAGACGCTATTTTCATGACTTTAAATAAAAAGGCTTATCGCATTCCAAATACAATTAAAGATAAAACAATTCATTTAACTGAAGATATTTCGACATTAATTACAGATGCACAACAAAAATTAACAACTTAGGAGCTAAAAATATGTATTTAATTGAACCTATTCGAAACGGCGAATACATTGCTGATGGCGCCGTAAATCTTGCGATGCAAGTATATGTAAACCAAAACATTTTCTTAGATGAAGACATTCTATTACCTTATTATTGCAAACCTAAAATAGAGATTGGACGTTTTCAAAATACTGCTGTTGAGTTAAACCAAGACTATGTTGATGATAATAATATTAAAGTCGTACGTAGAGATACTGGTGGTGGCGCTGTTTACGTAGATGAAGGCGCAGTGAATGTATGTTGTATTTTAGAACAAGACACATCTATCTATGGAGACTTTCAAAGATTTTACCGTCCAGCGATTGAAGCATTACATAATTTAGGTGCTACTGATGTTATTCAAAGTGGACGTAATGATTTAGCACTCAATGGTAAAAAAGTTTCTGGTGCGGCAATGACTGTTATTAACAAACGTATTTATGGTGGCTATTCATTACTATTAGATGTTGATTATGAAGCAATGGTTAAATCACTTAACCCTAATCGTAAAAAGATTGAATCAAAAGGTATTCAATCCGTGCGCGCTCGTGTAGGTAACATAAGGGACTCACTTTCACCAGAATATCAAAATATCACGATTCAAGACTTTAAAGATCTTATCATTACGCAATTAATGGGTATAGATGATATCAAAGATGCCAAACGTTATGAATTAACAGATGAAGATTGGGCTGGTATTGATCAATTAGTAGCTGAAAAATATGATAATTGGGAATGGAACTATGGTCGTTCTCCACGTTATGAATATAATCGTAACGACCGCTTCGCATGTGGCACGATTGATATTTCTCTATCAATTGCCGGAAATCGTATAGAAGGATGCAGTATCTTTGGTGATTTCTTCGGTCAAGGTGATATTAAGGATGTAGAAGACCAATTGATTGGTACTCGCATGGTCAAAAGTGATTTACTCGATTGTCTTAACAATATTGATTTAAACTTCTATTTCGGTAAAGTAACCGCAGAAGAATTAGTCACATTAATATTGAGTTAGAATTAATAAAATTTTTTCAAAGGCATAAGTCCAAAATAAAAGCCAGTAAATGAACTATTGTTAAATTCATTTACTGGCTTATTTATAATACTACGTAACAACATGTGTTTTTAAATGAAAAGTACTTTTCTATTTTCAAAAATTATAAACTATAACTGTTTCTTAAGATGTTGTTCTAATTTTTTGTCTGATTTATTTTTAATAAATATTACTAACTCATGTTATGATTTATTAAAATAACTACGTCGATTGGATGGGATATTTTTATGAAAATATTGGTCACTGGATTTGATCCGTTTGAGGGTAATGAAATGAATCCTTCTTGGGAGGCTGTCAAACAATTATCTTCTCAAATCGGGGAGCATGACATCACTAAAATAGAGATTCCTACTGTATTTCATAAAGCTATTGAGGTCATTGAGCAAAAATTAAACTCAGAGCACTATGATGCTGTCGTTGCTATTGGGCAAGCTGGAGGACGCGCAGAAATCACGCCTGAACGTATTGGAATTAATATTGATGATGCGCGAATTGCAGATAACGATGGGAACCAACCTATAGATATACCTATACGAAAAAATGGAGCTGCCGCTTACTTCTCAAATTTACCTGTTAAACGTATGACAGAAAGTATAAAAAATAATGGAATCCCCGCCAAACTTTCGAATACTGCAGGAACATTTGTATGTAATCATATCTTGTATCAATTAGGATATTTAAATGCGACACAATACCCTAATTTATTATTTGGATTTATCCATGTCCCTTATTTACCAGAGCAGGTTACTGACAAACCTGGCACACCTTCCATGTCTTTAAATACAATTGTTCAAGGATTAACCGCTGCTATTAAAACTATCGACCATTTACCTGATTTAAAAGCAGCTTTAGGCGAAACACATTAGTTTCATATATAAGAAAAAACCGGAAATGAAAAGCACATTCATTTCCGGTTTTGCTATTTTATATTGTAGGTGGTCCTAACAATGACCATGCTTTTTGATGTCTAACATGATTATCAGCAAAAATATGAAGCATAGCGATACATAATAAAGTATGTTCTTGGAAAAATGAATCTTTGCCCGCTCGAACTTCTGCATAGTCTCCTACTTGCTTCCAACTTGCAATATCTGTATCTAATTTCGCATCTTTAATATGTGCATTTTGATTTTCATCGGCATAAATATTCAATATCCTATCATTGAGTTTAATAATGCCATACGTATCTTTACTTCCACTACTCTTTTTATCAAACAATACTTTTTGTTGCGTATTATCGTGATAGTAATCCAATGCAAAATGCTTACTATCTATCATGGATTTAGCATTTGCTTTAATTATCACATTACCCTCATGATTACGAACTTCATATTTTCTAAAACGTAACGACAACGTTAAAATACTGATTAACCTTTGTATTGGGTTATTATAAACTTTTCGAATATAAGCTATGTCTTGATTAGTTTCATCATATACAACAGATGCTTTGGTTGAAAAAGGATTCCTTTTTTTATACTTATACATCAAGTTACCACCTTATAATTCTATTTTAGCTACTTTTCTTAATATCATCTTACTATAAATCTCCTACAACTGTACAAGCTTCTAATGCATACAACTTATTAATTACGGGTAAACATTACTAGAATAATAAGTATACTTTTTATACAAAGGAGAATAACTAATATGACTAACACAGTATATGATGTAATAGATACAGGTGTTCACTATTTATTAAATATGTACGAAGATTGGAAAATTGAAGACGTATTAGATAAAGATAGCGACGTATTCCCTAATAATTTACATTGGCAATTGGGTCATGTATTAACTGTTTTTGAAAATGCATTATCTAAAGGTGACCAAAATGTCGTAGATTTAGATCTTTATAGAAAACTATTTGCGCCAGATTCTAAACCTGCAGATTGGTCTAACATTGACGGTGACGTTCCTGACATAGACAGTATCTTAAATGATATTAAAACAATTCCTGAACGTGCCAGAAAATTAACAGATGAACAATTAGCTATAGAACTAGAGCAACCGATTGCTGGTTTCTCAACTGTTGAAGGTTTATTAATGTTAAATACCATCCATATTCCGCTTCATGCTGGTAAAATGGAAGAAATGGCACGTGTATTAAAAAACAACTAAATTAGACTAAATTTAAGCTGATTTCACAATGGTGTGAAATCAGTTTTTAACGTTTTAGGCATATGTGCTATATCACTTATCAATTAAATTTAAAATCCCTCTGTACATTAATTTCAATTAGGATTATTCTGATGTTGTACATATGAATTCTCTACAGAAAGAAGGACACTTATTGTGGAAAACTCAGTAAAATATAAAAAATTCATTTTACCAATTGTTGTTGGTTTACTGATTTGGGCTTTAACCCCTCTTAAGCCTGACTCATTAGATACACAAGCTTGGTATATGTTTGCGATATTTGTCGCTACGATTATCGCATGTATCACTCAACCTATGCCAATTGGTGCAGTATCAATCATTGGTTTTACATTAACTGTATTAGTTGGCGTAGTCGATATTAAGACGGCTGTGCAAGGCTTTGGGAATACGAGTATATGGCTGATTGCGATGGCTTTCTTCATTTCTAGAGGTTTTGTCAAAACTGGGTTAGGTCGTCGAATTGCACTACAATTCGTAAAATTATTTGGTAAAAAGACGCTTGGTCTAGCATATTCACTTGTAGGTGTTGATTTAATATTAGCTCCGGCAACTCCAAGTAATACTGCTCGTGCTGGTGGCATCATGTTCCCTATTATTAAATCCCTTTCAGAATCATTTGGCTCAACACCAAAAGATGGCACAGAAAGAAAAATGGGTGCTTTCCTGATTTTCACTGAATTCCAAGGAAATCTGATTACTGCTGCAATGTTCTTAACCGCAATGGCTGGGAATCCTCTTGCACAAAACTTAGCTGAAAAAACTGCTCATGTACATATAACATGGATGAATTGGTTTTTAGCAGCACTTGTTCCTGGATTAGTTTCACTCATTGTAGTGCCATTTATTATTTATAAAATGTACCCACCTACAGTCAAAGAAACACCAAATGCTAAAAATTGGGCAGAAAACGAACTAGCAAAAATGGGTTCAGTTTCTCTTGCTGAAAAATTTATGGCAGCTATCTTTGTCATTGCATTAGTGTTATGGATGATAGGAAGTTTTATTAATTTAGATGCTACATTAACAGCATTTATTGCTTTAGGCTTACTTTTACTTACAGGTGTCTTAACTTGGAAAGATGTATTAAATGAAACAGGGGCATGGAATACATTGGTTTGGTTCTCAGTACTTGTATTAATGGCTGATCAATTAAACCAACTTGGATTCATCCCATGGTTAAGTAAAGTAATTGCTCAAAGTTTACATGGCTTAAGTTGGCCAATTGTTATTGTGTTATTAATACTGTTCTTCTTCTACTCACATTATTTATTCGCAAGTTCAACTGCACATGTGAGTGCAATGTATGCAGCATTATTAGGTGTTGCCGTAGCAGCCGGAGCACCACCATTATTCAGTGCATTGATTCTTGGTTTCTTCGGTAACTTAATGGCTTCAACAACACATTATAGTAGTGGTCCTGCACCAATTCTTTTCGGTTCTGGTTACATTACACAAAAACGTTGGTGGACAATGAACATCGTATTAGGCTTTGTTTACTTCATTATATGGATTGGTTTAGGTTCATTATGGATGAAAGTTTTAGGTATATTTTAATCCTTTAAAATAAAGAAAAGTCATCACCTTACTCACTCGAAATAGTGTTAAGGTGATGACTTTTTATTTATTAATTGGTCTTCTTTTCATTTTTAAATATTGAGAGATACTATATAAAATAATACCTATCCATATAAAGACAAATGTAATGAGTTGATGAACATCAAATGGTTCATTAAACAAGAATATGCCTAGAACAAACATAATCGTTGGTCCAACATATTGTATAAATCCTGTTAAAGATAATGGGATACGTTTAGCTCCCGCAGAAAATAAAATTAAAGGGATTGCTGTAATGGCACCTGAAAACAGTAACCAGAATGAAGACATATTCATACCAAACGTTAATTGATGTTGTTGCCATAAATAACCTACATAAATTAGTCCTGCAGGTGCAGTAACAATACACTCTACCGCAATACTACTAATCGCATCGATATGAACAACCTTTTTAAGTAGTCCATAAATACCAAATGAGAATGCTAACATGAGTGAAACAACTGGAAATTCTCCAACTTTCAATGTCATATAAAGTACGCCGATAAATGCGAATAAAATGGCTAGCCATTCAAATTTATTGAATCTCTCTTTTAAGAAAATCAATGCTAATAAAATACTCACTAACGGATTAATGTAATAGCCTAAACTAGACTGTAATACGTGGCCGTTTGTAACTGCCCATATAAATGTACCCCAGTTAACTGTAATAACATAGCCAGCAACAATAATTGCTAAAAGTTGTATCGGATGTGATACTAACTGATTCACATCTCTCATAAAGGATTCTCTTTGATGCTTTCCGACAGCTAAGATAAATACCATAAATATCGCCGAAAAAATGATTCTAAAAGCTAAAATTTCAAACGCACCGATTTGATCGATCAATTCCCAATAAATCGGTAAAATTCCCCATAATACATATGCGCCTAACGCGAAAAATATCCCTTTTTTATATTCGTTACTCATCAAAGTCCTCCCTTCACTCTTTTAAATAGTAATAATATCAGTCTACTAATAATCACCTAGAAAAAACAATAGTTTGTTTACATAAAAAATAGCGTGTATAAATATCGTACACGCTACTCAAATATCATATTTAATTTACCCTGTTCTCTAAATTTAACCGAAGAATAAATCAACGATATCCATTTTATTATTTTTAGTATCTTTATAAAACCCATTATAACCACAGTTTTTACAAGTAATTGTTTTAAAATTATTATGCTGTAAATCAAATACTTTAGACAGACCTGAGCCTGTTGCAGAAAGTGTACCTTCTTCTACTTCAGTATGACCACATTTAACACAACCATTTTGTTCAGCCATTTCTCATCTCTCCCTTATTTAAAATGTTTATCAATATTACAATACCTATCGATATAATTAATTAAACGTATAGTTAATTGATAGGTATCATTTAATGGATAAAATATTTAACCAATCATTAAATTATATGTATTTTTTCCATAACAATTTTGTTATACGAATCAATTTTTCTTTGAGGTTAGTATAAAACAGAGTATTATTAATTTATTCTGTGTATTAGAAAGAAGGTACTATTTTGAAATATATGAATCGACAATCATTAAGTTGGTTACCATACATAAGCATTGTTATTATACTTCATATCATAGGATTTAGTTTTTTATGGTTTGCAGGTAAAGATCACCATATTTTATTTGGCATGGGAATATTGGCATATACATTAGGTTTACGTCATGCCTTCGATGCTGATCATATTGCAGCAATTGATAATACTGTTAGAAAGTTAATTCAACAGAAACGTGATCCAGTAGGTGTTGGATTTTACTTCTCAATTGGACATTCAACTGTTGTATTTTTAATGGCAGTTTTACTAGGTATTTCCGTAAAATGGGCTAAAAGCGAGCTACCACATTTCCAAGAGATTGGTGGCACAATTGGTACTTTAGTATCAGGATTTTTCCTAGTTTTAATTGGCGTATGAAACCTTATAATCCTAGTGTCTTTAGTTCAACTGTTTATGAAATTACGAAAACAAAAAGGCGTTAATGACGAAGAAATCAATGATTTATTAGAATCTCGAGGATTTATTACAAGATTTGTTGGCCCTTATTTTAAAGTCATTAGTCGAAGTTGGCATGTATTACCATTAGGATTTTTATTTGGTTTAGGCTTTGATACTGCTAGTGAGATTGCATTACTTGCTTTATCATCAGGTGCTTCTCAACAAGCTATTTCATTTATTGGTATTTTGTCATTACCTATTTTATTTGCAGCAGGTATGAGTTTATTAGACACATTAGATGGTGTCGTTATGAAATCAGCGTATAATTGGGCATTTTTCAATCCTATCCGTAAAATTTATTACAATATTACGATTACGACTATTTCAGTAATTGCTGCATTAATCATTGGTTTAATCGAATTATTACAAATCATGGCTGACAAATTTAAATTATCTGGAGGCTTCTGGTCATTTATTGAATCTATACAATTTGATTATTTAGGCTATATTTTAGTCGCATTATTCTTAATCACATGGTTAATTTCTACATTGATTTGGAAATTTGGTAAAGTTGAACAACGTTGGTCTTAAATCTTTGCGATTCTATCAATAACAAAGTAAACTAAGTTCAATTAAAAAATAGAAACTTGGGGTATTTATTCATGAATCAAAAAGTAGCATTAATTACTGGCGCATCAACTGGATTAGGATTTGAAACATCTATTTTATTAGCTAAAAATGGTTATAAAGTATATGCAACAATGCGTAATCTTGAAAAGCAAGAGGATTTAATTAACAAAGCACAAGAATTAAACTTAGATATATATACTAAACATTTAGATGTCACTAATGTAGATAATATTAATCGAGTTGTGAATGATATTGTTGAAACTGAAGGTCGCATTGATATTCTTGTAAATAATGCAGGTGCAGGTTTTGTCAAAACAACAGAACTCGCTACTGATGAAGAAATTATGTGGCAAGTGAATTTAAATTTAATGGGTGTTATTCGTATGACTAAAGCAGTATTACCTACTATGAGAAGTCAAAGAGATGGTCGTATTATTAACATTTCTTCTGTAGGTGGTTTAGTTGGGCAACCGTTTAATGAAATATACTGTGCAACGAAGTTTGGTGTAGAAGGATACACTGAATCTATGGCGAGTTATGTTCAACCTAAATTTAATATTAAGTTTACCGTTATTGAACCTGGTGGCATTCAATCAGAGTTCACGAATAATGTGATGTCACAACTTCAGTCTACGGGTGGTCTTAAAGACGACGAATACAAACCAATTCTTGATAAATATTTAGGTGGTTTGAAGGAAAATTACGGAACAGGATCTTCTCAAACATCTGAAGAGGTTGCAGAAGTTATCCTTAAAACATTAGAAATGAATGAGCCACCAATTCGTAAACGTACTTCTGAATGGTCAGAAACATTTACTCAATTAAAAACAAAAGCCGATCCAGATGGTAAAGAACAACAACAACGTGTTGTTAAATTACTTGGGAAATAAAAAACAGAGAGGCTAGGACATATATCCAAAATAATAGCACTAAGATAATTTATTTTAATCATCTTAGTGCTTTCTTTATATCCAATACTTCGTATTGTATGGCTTCGCATTCCTAGGGTACAGTTTCAGCCAGAAATGCTACACAGATAAATCTGTGAGAATTTCTAAGGTCTTCAACTAGTACTGTTCCCTTAGGAGTCTTGCCATAAATACTACGTATTTGTACATAATTTTATATTAAAATACTAAAAAATAATGAAAAGGATAATTTCTATATTACTTCAATAGAAATTATCTTTTTTCACTTGTCTAAGAACTTTATCTTTCGGTTACTCTTTTTCTTCGTCTTAATTAAAATAAGTTATATTTCGACATGCTATCTACAGCTTCTAGTACTGCATCTTCTTGTGAACCAATCGGACGCCAACCAAGAATAGATTTAGCTCGTTCATTACTTATATTTCTATTCATATTTAATAGTAATTTACCCTCTTTAGCTTCTTTGTTGAAATAAGCACCAATATTAATTGCAAAGTTAGGTAAAGTTTTAGTTGATACCTTTTCTGAAAGTTCAGGACGTTTATTTTTCACTAATTTAGCAATTTCTGCTAAGGTAATTTGACCATCTGCAGAAGCAATAAATCGTTTACCATTAGCATCGTCTGATTTCATTGCTAGAACGTGTAAACGAGCAACGTCTCTGACATCAACTACATTTAAAGGTACATTTGGCACACGTTTCATTGATCCATTCATAATGTTTTTAATCATATCAAAGCTACCAGAGACATGGGAATCCATTGATTTCCCTAACACAGCAACTGGATTAATCGTCGCAAATTCAATTTGGTTGTCTTTATTATTAACAAAATCCCAAGCTGCTTTTTCAGCTAATAGTTTTGATTTTTCATAAGCAGAAAGACCTGGTTCATCTTGATTTGTCCAATTTTCTTCAGTTGTAATAGTTGATTTATCTTTGTTACTGAATCCTACTGCACCAAAGTTAGATGTCATAACTACTTTTTTAACATTTTCTTTTTCAGCTGCTCTTAAGATACGTTGAATACCTTCTATCGCTGGTCGAATGACTTCACTTTCATCTTCAGGAATTTCGAAAAATACTGGAGAAGCCACACTTAATACGTATTTACATCCACGCATTACTTCATTCCAATGTTCATCTTTAGAAAGATCTGCTTCAGCAAATTCTAATTTATCAGTATTGATATGGTTATTTTGCAATGTTTTGATTACTTGTTGTTTTTTATCTAATTTACGTACAGTTGTACGTACTTCATAGCCGTCTTTTAATAATTCAGAAATGATACGCATACCTAAAAATCCAGTACCGCCTGTTACTAATACTTTATCATTCATAATTTAACCTCCTCAGGTTATCCATTTGAGATTTTAGTATAACAGTTTAAAAATCTATCAACTAACTAATTATATGTTAAATACCTAAATATCAATATTTTTATTTTTTCTCATCATCTAAACTTATACTTCATACTAAAAAATGGTATCTTTAAGAAATAAAGGTGATGGAACTAATGTATAAAAGGAGGTTAAGTATGTATGTTCTTAGCTTGGAATGAAATTAAAAGAAATAAACTCAAATTTAGCTTAATTATTGGGATCCTAGTACTCATAAGTTATTTATTATTTTTACTATCTGGCTTAGCCAATGGTTTAATTAAAATGAATACAGAAGGCATTGAAAAGTGGCATGCAAATGCTATTATTTTGAACAAAGATGCTAATCAAACTGTTGAACAATCAGTATTTGATCGATCTAAAGTAAGCGATGACTTTAAAGATGCAACACCATTAAAACAACAAGGCGTTATTGTTTCAAATGATAATAAAGAAGAAAATGCTTTACTCTTTGGTGTTACTTCAGATTCATTTTTAATACCCAAATTAGTTGATGGTAATAAAGTTAATAAAACAAATGAGGTAATCATAGATCAAACGCTTAAAGATAAAGGTTTTAAAATTGGTGATACATTGTCATTATCCCAATCAGATGAAAAATTAAAAGTTGTTGGTGTCTCAGAAAGTGCGAAATATAATGCATCTCCTGTTATTTTTTCCAACAACAAAACTATAGAAAAGATTAATCCAGCTTTATCTAAAAATCAAACAAATGCCGTTGTAGTTAAAGATAAAAATTGGAAAAATCATAAGTTAGATAGTGAACTTGAAGGGGTTTCAATTGATCAATTTATTGAAAATCTACCGGGTTATAAAGCTCAAAATATGACACTTAATTTTATGATTTCTTTCTTATTTGTGATTTCAGCAACTGTGATCGGCGTCTTTTTATATGTTATGACGCTTCAAAAAACGCAGTTATTTGGCGTATTAAAAGCACAAGGGTTTACGAATGGATATTTGGCAAAGATGGTGCTTGCTCAAACATTTATATTATCACTCATTGGTACTGCAATTGGACTCGCACTCACACTATTAACGAGTACTATTTTACCAGATGCTGTTCCTATACAATTTAATATGGTTACATTATTAATTTTTGGCTTAGTACTTATCATTATTTCATTATTAGGCAGTCTATTTTCAGTATTATCTATTAGAAAAATCGATCCACTAAAAGCTATTGGATAGAAAGGAGTGTGTGCTTTGTTAGAGTTCAAAGGAGTTACAAAATCTTTCAAAGATGGTAATCATATTATTGAAGCAGTTAAACCGACTGATTTGAAATTTAACCAAGGTGAATTAATCGCAATTGTTGGCCCATCTGGTTCTGGTAAGAGTACATTTTTAACTATGGCTGGCGCGTTACAAACACCAACATCTGGTGAGATATGGATTAACGGTGACAATATTACTAAATTAAAGCAAAAAGCATTATCACGAATCAGAATTAAAGAAATTGGATTTATTTTACAATCGACTAATTTAGTACCTTTTTTAACGGTAAAGCAGCAATTTCAGTTATTAAAAAAATATAAAAGAGACACACTTAATAAAGAAGAATACCAAACATTGTTGGAACAATTGGGATTAGTTGAAATAGAAAATCAATTGCCGAGCGAAATATCAGGTGGACAAAAACAACGTGTCGCTATAGCTAAAGCGATATTTACAGACCCATCACTCATTTTAGCTGATGAGCCAACCGCTTCACTCGATACTGATAACGCTATGGCCGTCATGAAAATATTAGAAAACCAAACAAAACAACGAAACAAAACATGTATCATCGTTACACACGACGAACGTCTCACACAATTTTGCGATAAAGTTTATCATATGAAAGACGGCGTGTTAAAAGAGCAATGATTTAAAATCACATTTTTTATAACGTAATAGTTAGAGTTAGTTAATGATTTAATACTTTTTTTTTTTGGAGTTACATTATCACCCATCATTAAAGAAGTTGTTCTCGTCTTTAAAGTGAGAACAACTTCTTTTTGTTTATTAATTTGTTTCGTAAAGAATTTTTGATTTTAATAAAAATAGTTGTAACAAAACTATTTATTTTATTTTTTATATAGGATATATTAATAGTATGCATAAAATGAGGTGAATTAATGAATAATTATCAATTTGAAAGACAAACAAATCGAGTAGCCGAAATGGTATTGGGTATTATGGGAAGTATTTTTGGTATGCTTGGTGGACTATTTGCAATAATGGTTGGTAGTATTGGCAATGAATTTGAAGCATCTGATAGTGGTCAAGTTTATGGTTTAGGCGTAGCTGTCATACTCACTTGTATCATTACATTAATCTTAAGCTGTATCATCAATAAGAAAAGAGTATTAATGGGTGTTCTTTTAATTATTGGTGGAATTTTAAATTTTGTTTTCATCAGCTTCTTTGGTATCTTATCAGGTATTTTAATTTTAGTTGCTGGTATTTTAGCATTAATAAGAAAGTAATATTTTTAACCTTCATTCAGTATTGGATGAAGGTTATTTTTATTTAATGTCATTTGTCATCAATATCATTGAGGAGAAATTTTTATTTTTTGATATAACCGCCTCTCCACAACTCATTTTATAAATAAAATCAATAATTTTGTGATATTATTTTTATAATAAGTGATATAGTAAGGGGTGGTCATGTGAGAAGAGATGAATTGAAACCTTTTCGGAATAAATCAGTAGTTGTTACTGGTAGGCTTGAATATATTGGATATAAAAATAAATTAGATCGTGATTTACCATATAAACGAAATGTACGAATTTTACTCAAAGATGTTCAAATTAATGGCATTTCAATAGATCATTTATGGCTTTTCGAACGTCAAAAGTATTTTAAAATAGGTTTTTCACTTCTCTATAAAAGAGTAAAATTCAGAGCTATGGTTGTGCCTTATTTAAAACTTGGTGAGCGATTTTATATAGAAGATTATGGCATTCAAAGAAAAAGTACGCTCATGACAGAAGAAGAATACAATGAAAATAAACCATTCAAAAGATAATCGATGATACATAAACAATGCGCATGCTATCATGGTACATAACGTACAATATGATACATGCGCATGTTGTTATTACTTCACATTCAACCCACGATAACGGTTTAATGTCCCTATGAGTTCTTGTTTACGAGGTAATGCTAAATTACCTGGATGCCCTTGATGATGTGATACTGCTTCTAGCCCTTTTTGTTCAATAAGTTGATATACATCATCAACGATATCATTGATTGTCTTGTCGTTACCTAACTCATGTTGTTGGATATAATCAATCATCATCGCGAGTCTGTTCGTCTGACTATCATCTACTAATTGTTCTAAGCCATTAATATCAATCGTTTCTTTGCCATACATGACTGCATGTTGTCCTTTAGCTTTAAGTCGACTATCTTTTCCTTTTTTATTAAAACTATTTTTAAGAGGGATACGAGACGGAATTTCACCAAATGTCTTATGAGAAGTATCTTCACGTTCATATCCTACCGTTTGTGCAATTTTTTTAGCTTCTTCAGTAACATCTTTCAGTACATATTCATCCATCATTAATACTTGATCAGCGACTTCAAAGTAGTCACCAGAACCTCCAACGATTAAAATAGTTGATACATCATAGTCATCGTATAGCGGTTTTACTCGATTTGAAAATGGAGTAATCGGTTCTTTCTCAGGTGCAATTAACTTTTGCATGCGTCCATCGCGAATCATAAAATTCGTTGCCGATGTATCTTCATCAATTAATAATACTTTAGTACGTGCTTCTAATGCTTCCATCACGTTGGTCGCTTGTGACGTACTACCACTTGCATTATCAGTTGAAAATTGACTTGTATCTTTCTTACCAGGTAAGTGATCAATAAACGGTTGAATATTCACTTTTTCTACACTTCTACCGTCTTCTGCACGTATTTTCATCGCACTATTATTTGTAATTACATACTCACGACCATCGCCATCAATATGATCGTAAGCACCTCGTTCGAGTGCTTGTAATAAAGTGGACTTACCATGATAGCCACCACCAACGATTAAAGTAATACCTTTTGGAATTCCCATACCTACAACAGGCTTACCATATGGTACCTCCATTGTTATTTCACATGATTTTGGACTGGTAAATGCAATAGCTTGAGACATCGGCCAATCTGATACGCCATTTTTTCTAGGTAATATGGAATCATTAGCGACAAATGCGATTAAGTTTTGTTGATCTAGTTGTTGTCTAATATATGTTTGATTGAGTTTCAATTCAATTTGGTGTTTTAAAGCTTGTTGATCCATATGTTGGTATTTGAGCGCTTGATCAACGACTTGTGGTAACACTTGAGTCGTTGTTGATGCTGCAGCTTTCCCTAAAATTTTACGTCCTGTAGCAGGTAGACCTACCTCTAGACGTACCTCTATGACGTCAGCATTAATAACTACAGATGTGCGTTGAAGCATCTCTTGATCACAACGATCGATAAAGATTTTATGTTGTCCTTTTGCTTTTGATAATATGCTTTTTAATTTTCGAGCTACATTTCTTGTTAAAAAGTCAGCAACTGCAATACGTTTATCTTTTGTATCTAAAAAGTCAGCGGGTATGCCAACTACTTTTCTATCTATAATTAGTCTCATTTTTGAGGGCGATGCAAAAGGATCTACTTGGACATGGTCGATGGCTAATCGAAAGTCATCAAATTGATACATCCCTTTTGTACGTTTATAAGCACCATATTTTTGTCCATCTAGTTGAGTTAACATCTTTTTTAATTCTTGTGCTTGTTTCATTAATTATTCTCCTTAAGAACATGACATCTATCTGTACACATTACCCGTTAAGCATTTTCAATTAAACGTTCAATCATCAATATAAAAAGCCATTTTTAGCATAATATTAAACAGTGGAATATACAAAATAGCCCCCAACACCATTGTTTATAATAAAGGTATCGGACGCTATTCGAGTGGTTTGTTTAATTTTTCGTTGGTTGATATTCAATAGAATCTGTAAAATATATATTATTTTTCTTACCTTCTTCAAAAGTATATTCTATTGACTGATCTCCTATAGAATCTCCGCTTAATTCCCCTGTACCTTTCATAGTAAATTTAGGTGCTTTTTTTGTTGGTACTTTATATATTTCTCTAATTTTTTTCACATTAAAATCGCTATTTGATAGTTGGTACTTTGCTGAATAACTAGGAACCTCTGGATTATATTCAATATTACCATTTTTATATTTCTTTAAATCTTTAAAGTTTGCATATTGAGCGAAAAATTTAAAATGTTCAATTTTGTTTTTCAATTTTTTTATCTTGGATTTCCTTATTAATAATAATTTTATTATTTTTTAATTTAATTGGGACTTTAATCTCCTTCTGTTTAAGTCTCCCATTTTTATCATCATAAACTTTTTCAATATTGTATGATCCTTGGGTTTCTTTAGTATTTCTATTCATGTAAATAACCATGCCTTCTGATACTAATTCACCACCATCCTTTTCAACATTCATTGTTGATTGTATTATCCACTCACCTTTATCATCTTTATCAAACTCTTCATCTCGATATCCTTCTTTGTCATATAGGTCTTCTAAATTTTTGATTGGATACATGTTCAACGTTTTCGCAAAACTGTCTTTGATTTCATTTTCTTTTTTGAGTTTCCATGAATAATAAATCCCAACTATAATGAGTACAATTGCTAAAGGTACGAGAATAACTAACAACCATTTTTTCGATATATTCATATCTTCACCTATCTTATCTTTGTATTAGTAATATCATTATGAAAATAAATAACCATATCGACATCAGTAATGGTCTTATAGATATGAGTCTCCATCGTCCTTTTATTATTCTTAAAATGGTATCTATGATTATGTAAATAACAAATATTGCGATAAAAATAAAGAGTATGATAATGTTGCCAAATGCAAAATCTTCTTTATATTGTGATGAAGCTTTAATAGACATCGTTATCATAAATATCAACGACATCACTAATGATATTATGCCTTTATATTTATCTATTTCTAAATTAATTTTCATACTTTCAATTTTGTCATATTTCTGTTGTGTAATCATGCTATCTGATGACTTCGTCAACTCTTGAATCTTTACTTTTAGAGGTCTAGACCATAACCCCCTTACACCCATAATTCCATACAACAGCACACCTATATTTAATATGAGCATCAAGTTTTCAAACTGGTTTGCACTTTCTTCTTTTATAAAAATTACAGGAATTAAATATAAAATAAGGGCTATAATATAGGTTATTATTGGCAATACTTTAAGCCCTCCTGAATGCATTACAGATGTAAAATGCACTAAATAAAATAAGCCAAATACAATAATAATCAACAATATATCCATCGTGTTTAATCTTCCTCCACACAATTAAAATATGATTCATTTACTCTACTAAGAATCATTAACTTCGTTATATACTTCACCATAGAGCATATAAAAACTAGTAACCATAAAATTACACGCAAAAATAAATAGTAGTGATAATAAAAATATAAAATGTGATTCTGCAATATTTGGAATAATAAAATATTCCACAATTTTTTGAATATATATCAATGAAGCTAAACCCTTCAGGATAATGATAGCTATAACCTTATTTCCTTTTAACCAATTGGGGGAAAATCTCATTAATAGTACACTTAATATATGAGTAGTAGAACAAAATAATAATGTCATAATTCCAAAATACCAATAATTATCCAGATAATAATGATGCTCGGCAGCCACAAAAAAGTACATATTATAAAATGTCATATATACAATATAAACACTTAATATATTAATTATTAAATAACGCTTTGCTCTTTTTACGGGTTGCGTCATTTTTTTCTCTAAGAATTGTAATAAACCTATAATATTAACTATAATTGCTATTATAGTTGTTATTATTAGGTAAATCGGTGTATTCTCTATAGTCAAATCAAATTTATATTGTAAACATGAAAAAAATATAAAAATTAATGAAAATATATTTAAAAATTGAATTGCCGGTTTTCTCAATCTATTTAATGATTCTTCCACTATATCTACTCCTTTGTATAGTAAAAACATTGTACTCTAATAGAATTATATAAAATTATTAATTTTATGATTTATTCAAATCAGTATATACTCTTCCATATAATAAATAGTATTAAGAAACTAAAAAGTTACAAGTAAAAATCAAGATAATAGATACAATAAATACAAAATGAGAATCAGCAATATTAGGAACTATTATATATTCAATGATTTTTTGAACGTATATTAATGATGCAATAACCTTAGTGTTAGAATGACTATAACCTTATCTACTTTTAACCAATTTGGATAAAAGCTCATCAAAATTAGACTTAGAATATGGAGTGTACTGCATACAAATAAAGTAATGAACCCAACATACCAATACTTATCTAAATAATAATGATGTTCAGCTGCTACAAAAAAATATAAATTATAAACTGTTATATAAGTAAAATAGCAAGTTAAAATATTAACTATTAAATATCTTCTTGCTTGTTTTGTAGGATTAGTTATTTTACTTTCGAACATTTGTAATAATCCTAATATATTGATTACAAGCCCAATTGCTGTCGTAATCAATAAATATTTAGGGGTATTTTCAAATGTAAGATCATAATGATATTGAATAGCTGACGCTAATATAAACAATATTGATAACACGTTCATTACTTGTATAGATGGCTTTCTCAACTGTTTTAATGATTCTTCCAATTTTAATTTAACTCCATTTCAACTATATTTGGCATTATTAATAAGCCTGAGCCATTAATTATCGTGTTTATCTCTTTTTTTATCTTTACTTATTTTATTAACATCGGTTAACACTCTTCCATATAATAAATAGTATTGACTCACTAGTAAATTACTAACAAAAATCATAAACATACTTAATATGATTAAAAAATGTGATTCTGCAACATTAGGAATCATTATGTATTCTATAATCTTTTGAACATAAAAAGTACATGCTATTATTTTTAATATTATAATCCACATTGTTTTATCGCCTTTGAACCAATGAGGAGTATTGCCCATTAACAAAAGACTACATATATGTGCACAACTGCATATAAAAAGAAAAACAAAACCAACAATCCAAAATCTAGTTAAATCATATTTATTTTCTTCAGCCATAAAAAAATAAAGATTATAAAATGATAAGTACGTAAAATAACTAGTCAAAATCCCTACTATTAAATATCTTTTTGCTTTCTTTAAAGGATTAGCAGTATTTTTTTCAAATAACTGTAAAAGCCCTAATAGTATGACTATTATTTCAATTAAAGTCGTAATAATTAAGTATATTGGGGTAGTTTCCATAGTCAAACTATAAAAATATTGTGTTGTTGATAATAAAATCATTAATAATGAAATAAAATTCATTACCTGAATAGTAGGTTTACGTAATTGTTTTAGACTTTCTTCCATCTTACCTTCTCCTCTAAAGAATAAATTCTTTTATTTGCCACTTACTTATTTAAATTTGAAATATACTATTTCAACTCTTTTCAAATCAATTATTTAATAATTGTAATTCTCATTAATTTTATTATATTTATAAAAATTGAGAGTAAACAATATTTAGTTGTTTAGTCTCAAAATTCAAAGAAAATAATATAATTTTGTCTCAATATTTTACAAATTCAAGTTTATTGATTTAATCTGCTTCTTTGTATTTTAAAAACTATCCCAGTTCCTATAGAGAACAAGATAATAGCAAATATGAATAGTGTTAAACCAAAAATACCAAAGTTTTGTCCATACAATTGAACCCCAATATTTTTAAACACATCGTTCATTACAAAATAAAATAGAATAGTCATAAATATAAATACGACATATGTTCCAATAATTGATAAATATATTGTTGGTTTAGATATAGATTCAAGTGCTTTTGTGTTTTTATGAGGTGTATAAACAAATAACCACATAAGATTTAATGCTAACATTCCAAAACTACCAACACACAAAATAAATCCATAGACACTAGTTAAACTCAATATGCCTGCAATTGTTAAAAGTACCCACCATGCATATTTCATACTAATACACTTCTTTATTTGATTTTTTATAGCTTAATATTGAAATTCCACTTATTAACCAAGCAATAAAAGTTAATAAATTAGCACTGATAATTGCTCCAATAATATGTAAAACCCCGCTCACTTTATTGTTCACAAATATCTTTTTCATAGCAATAATACCTAATAAATCCGAAACTGAAGAAATAACAAAGAAAATAGCAAATATAGTAACAAATGTTGCTTGAGCAGTTTCTGGACTTTGAACAGTCTGTTCACCATTCACTGTTGTAGTTAATTCCGGATGCATCACACCTGTTGCTGAAAGTATTAAAAACAATAAAAATAATAAAGTTAAAAAGCTTTGTATTATTACCCCAATTAAAGATGTCACTTTGATTAATTTTTCCATTTTTCTACTCCTTTAAATTTATTTTACTTTGATATTTTTATAGTCAGGCTTATGATCTTTAACATATGTTTTTGCATCGAAGTGCTCTTTATAATATATTTTGTCATCTTTAAATACATAAGGTACAAAAAACAGATTACCACTATTTTTGAATGCTTTATAGCCTATTATAATAAGTTTTCCATCATCATATACATAGGAATTCACTTTATCTTTATCAAATTCTGGTATAAATTCATCATCCTTTTTAACCATTTCTTTATGAGTTTCTTGCTGAATTTCCATAATTTTATTTATTTTACTTTGATATTTGTTTTTCTCTTGATTATCACTACAACCACTATTCAATATACTTATCAATATAACTAAAACACCTAAAATAATTTTTTTCATTATCTTCTCCTTAAAAATCATATTTTTAAATTAATTGTACTAGGCAAATTGAAATTATATTTACAAAAAACAATAGAAAACTCGCTATTATATGTACTGAAATGAAAAACTTTAGATATTTATGTTTAATATATTTTAATGAAAAAGATAATATAAAACTGCCCAAGACAACAATTGCTGATGCAATAGGCGTCCAATATGGAAATAATCCCCAAACAAAAACAATCAACATACTACATACAGTTATCAGTATTACGAAACTGCTCATTATTGTTGATAGAATAGCAATAAGCATTAATGTCTTGCGCTTAGTTATTCTCTTCATGTTGTTCACCTTCCGATTGTATTTTTCTTAAGGCATCATTCACAGAATTGGCATTTCTTTCTTTTAATATCTCTTTTACAGATTTTATCTTTCTATTTGCTTTCTGCTTTTTTAGATTACCGTTTAAAATATAATCTTCTCCATTAAATTTTGGATTATAGTTACCACATTCAGCATCATAGCTTAATTCTTTATTTTTATCTCCATTAATACGGACGATAATATTGTAACTTCCTAGCGGGGAATCACTATTACTCTTATATACTGTTGTGCTATTAATATTTTTAAAATTATATTTTAAAAACAATTCAATCCGTTTTTCTTCTTTCTGGATATATTGATGTTGGAAATATAAATGAGTACATAATGCGCCTATAAAAATGATAATTTCAACGAGAACCAAAACAGCAAATATTCTCAGTATTAATGCGAAACTTTTCATATTTATCCCCCTGAAGTATTACCTCATAATTAGATATTCCCAAAATTTTTAAACCATTCTAGCTAACAACTAAAGTCATTAATCTCATTAAATGATTCACTTAATGAACGTTCCTTTTATTTTATAAATTTTATCTAGCAATGACTCAATTCCATTACCCAAAATTGAATTTAATGCTATTGAATGCACTGTATTTAAATTTAAAATAAAAAACATTATATTTTAAAATATAACTAATTATTTTAGTTTTATTCATTCAGTCTATCAATATATTTTAACGTAAATATTTTTAAAATAAAGTATTACTTTAGTAACAATTAAATGATATACTAATTACCATAAATATTCGTTATTTTATTATTCATTTAATATTAATAAGTGAATATTTTCATTACATACTATTTATTTTATAATATTGGGAGGTTTAATTATGAAAAAATTACTAGCGTTACTATTTGCGTCAGTATTAGTATTAGCCGCATGTGGTGATAAGGATGATTCTTCTAAAGATTCATCAAGTAACAATTCTTCTAACAAATCATCAGAAAGTAAAAAGGATTCAGGTGATACAGATTCTGTAAAAGTTGATTCTTCTTCAGATGATAAAAAGAAATCTGATTCTTCTTTCAAAGATGATAAATTATCAAGTAAAAACTTTGATGTTGAAATTTTAGACACTCAAATTGTCGATGCAAGCAAATATGCAGACGATGATAAACCAAATATTGCTATTGTTTATGGTGTTAAAAAGAAAACTGACAAAGAAGATGTAACAGCATCATCAGCATTTGATATGAGTTTTGAAGCATATCAAGATTCTAAAGATGTTAAGAGAGAATTAAAAACTGGGGACGCTTACGATAGCGAATTAGATAGAAAATACGGTGAAAACGGTACTGATGAAATTAATAAAGGCGGTAAAGTTAAAGCTGTTAAGTTCTATAAATTAAAAGATACAAAAACACCTGTGACATTACAAGTTAAAGATCCAGATGACTACAGCAATGATAACCTTGCTAAAAAAGAAATCAAGTTAAAATAATACCAGTAAAGTGACTGAATAAATTGCTCGCAATTATTTAGTCACTTTTGCTAAATATAGCTATTTTTAATTGGGATAACGTACATTTTGGGAGGATATACAATGTCGAAAAAATTAAAAATCATTTTACCCATAGTAATTGGACTATTACTAGTACTAGGAATTGCTTGGGGTGTTTATGCTTTTATTACGAATACACCAAAAAATTCATATTTATTAAGCGAAAAGAAAACCGCTAAGAACTTAGATTCATATATTAATGATCGTTTCAAAAATGAAATGAAATTCCAAGAAAAATATAATGATAATTCTTTCTTATCTAAATTTGAAGTTACTGCAGATGCACCTAAAGATTACATAGAAGACTTAGGTTTGCCCAAATCCGTAGTCGATGGTTCAAAAATTAAAGGTACTGTAGGACACGATCCAGAAAGTAAAAAGAGTATCGTCAATATAGCACCTACTCTAGTTGATGAAGAAATTGGTAAGTTTCAAGCTAGTGCAGACGATAAAAATCAATATTATGAATCACCTTTCTTCAAAGGTGTTTATAGTGTTAAAAATAATGAAATCATTGATACTTTAGCTGAAATACAAGGAACAGACGCTTCAAAACTTAAAGAACAAGGCTATTCAAATGTAAACTTCAATTTGAATAATCAACTTGGTGTTCTACATACTCGTCAAGACGATATTGATAAAGTAACAAAACGATATACTGATTTAATCACTGATAAATTGGATGATGATGATTTCAAAAAAGGTGATAAAGAAAAAGTGAAAATTGATGGGGAAACTAAGAAAATCAAACCAGTTACTTTATCAATTAGTAGAGAAAAAGCTAAGAAGATAACAGTAGCAGTTTTGAAAAAAGCAAAAGATGATAAAGAGTTATTGAGACTTTCAAATATGAATGAAAAAGAATACAACAAATCAATTAAAGATGCTTTGAAAGATGCTAAAGACGCACAAGATAAAGATTTCCCTAAAATTAAATCAACTATCTATCAGGAAAAACATCAAATTCTCAAACGTGATATCACAATTACTGATTCCGATGATAAAAAGATGAACATCAAAGGTACAAATAAAATTGATGATAACCTAAAAGTGAATTATAAAGTAACAGGAAATGATAATTCATTTGAAATTAAAGGCTCTTCTAAAAAGAAAGATGATAAGTACAAAGATCAATATACATTAACTAGTAGCATCGATTATGACCGCTATTCACTCGATATCGATAACAAAGAGACTCAAAATGACTCAAAACGTAAAGATGCTGGTACATTAACGATTGATGATGGTACAGATAATTATGATATCGACTATGAAAACAACTTAGACACAGACGCGAAGAACAACCAACAAAAACAAAAGTTAAATGTTGAATTCAAGCTAGATGGCGAACCAATTAATATTATTATTAATGCCAATACTAAACTTAAAGAAAAAATTAAGTTCAATACTGACGGTGCAAAAGACTTCAACGCATTATCTAAAAAAGACAAAGAAAAATTAAGTAAAGAAATGGAGAAAAAAGGTAAGGATACATTTAAAAAAGTAGAAAAAAATTGGATGACTAATTTCAATTATTTTTGTGTATTTAATGTATTTTTAAATATGTTGGCTAATCGCCCCTTATCCATGTAAATATTCAAGGACAAATCAGCAAGCATAAGGGGTGGGACAGTTGTCCTACCCTCTTTATATTATTATTAGGAGTGGTTATTTGAATTCATTAAAGTTGTTTCATATTTACCACTCTTTTTTATTAAAAAAGTGGTACTTATTTGTGTATTTACTATTAATCATAATTGCACTTATTGTCACTTTAACTACTATTCAACATATCAATAAAAATGAATCTAAGTTTACTATTGGCATTGTAGATAAAGATCAATCCAAAGAAACACAACTTATTTTAGGATCTGTTGGTAAAGGTAGCAATTTAGGAAAGAATGTATCATTGAAAAAATATAATGAAAATGAAGCACATCAATTATTAAAACAACAAAAATTACAAGGTTATTTTGTCTTTGATAAGGGTATGACAAAAGTTTTTTATAAAAATGGTAGGCTTCCTATTTCAGTTTATACATATGACAAACAATCCACTAAAAGTGTAGTGATAAATCAACTCACCCATTCAGTATATGACCGTCTAATGCACTCTATGGGAGGAATACTAAGTTTTTCACATCTTGCTGACAAACCATCAGACCAAGATACATTAATGACTATGACAGACATGTTGTTTACCGGACTTAATCGTACTGGTTCCTTTGATTATGAATCTATCCATATTTATGACACTGGAAGTTATTATGTTGTTACTGGCTATCTATTTTCCATATTTGTTCTTTGTTTATCACTTTTCACCGTTTTGAAAATGAATCAAGAATCAGCACTTAAAGAACGTTTACAAATGTTTCATTTTTCTTTTGAAAAGTTAACACTTGTACGTGGATTCATCTCTTGGTTTTATACCTTGTTGTGGTCAGCAATAGGTTTTGTTTGGATTCAATCTGCTTTGCATAGTGCTTTCAGAACATATAATTGGCCTACGGTAGCCATCCAATTAGTATATTTGGTCACGATTTTGGTCTTATGTCTCATCATTATTGATTTAGTATCAAAATCTTGGTTGAATTTACTCCTAAAAGTTAGTCTAAGCATACTCATTATTGGATTTTCAGGGATTACTATTCCTACTATTTTCTTCCAACATATATTGAATGATGTTTTAATTAACCAACCGTTTAGTTTAGTAACGAATCAAATGCTAGAAATTACTTTAAACAACTATATTTTAGATTCACATCCAGCGTTCTATTTTAGTTTAATTGTATTAATTTTAGCATTGCTAATCATACTTGCTTGGAGGTATCGTCGATGAAACCGTATATCCAACTCGTTATTAAAAAGCAATGGTTCGCTTATTTTATATTTATTTTGACGATTATGCTGGCATTAGGTGCATTATGGATAGCTCACAAATCTGCAAGTCAAACGTTTAAAATTCCAATTGCAGTCCAAGATATGAGTCACAGTAAATCATCTAAACAACTGATTCATCAAATGGATTCAAGTCCATACGTAGAAATTCAATATTTATCTAAAGACGATTTTTATATTGATGACTTGGTTAAGAAAAAAGAAGTTATGGTAAGTCTGCAAATCCCCAAAGATTTCAATAGTAAACTAAAAAACAATAATTTAAAATCCTCAATCCCTTTGTATGGACGAGATGATTTTATTGGTAGTATAGCTGTCGAAATTGTGAGTCGTTCTTTATATGAACAACAGATACCATATATCATTCAAGAACACTTAGACGATATGAATCAAACAAAATCTCACTCAGATATCCAAAATCAATATTATAAAGATACACCTAAATCACAATTAACAACGCATTCTATAACTCAAAACGCAAATCAATCTATCTCCATTGGTGTTGTATTTGCATGTGTCATCATGGTTAGTGCCATTCAAATTTTATTACATCAGCGTCTCAAACAAAACGCACCATTACAGCGACTTTTCCTAACTAATCATAGTCAACTTAAACTTTATAGTACGTATGTCGTTACACATGTTTTTATTTTAATAATTATACTCATTGGCATTAGCTTAGTTATTCATCAACCATTAAGCATATTCTTTTATTTAAAATCATTAATCATATTAGTTATTTACGAATTAGGCATTGCTTTATTACTATTTAAAATTAATGTACTGAGTCATCGTATTTTTATGGCTATTGTCTATGCCATTGTTATGAGTGTCATTTATCTATGGATTCAATTGTAAAGGAGTGTGAACTAGATGATAAACATTAATGACGTAAGTAAAAGTTATAGAAATAAACATATTTTCGATAAACTCAATATGCAAATTCAAGATAATCAAATTACTATTTTATTAGGAGAAAATGGTGCTGGGAAATCAACTTTATTACGTTTAATTGCTGGTATTGAAAAGGTAGATTCTGGTTCCATACAATATTTTAACCAAACACTAACTAAACGTCATATTAGAGATATGGTCGGTTATGTTCCACAAGATATCGCACTTTTTGAACATATGACAGTTAATGAAAATATTAACTTTTTCAAGTCACTGTGTAATAATCCTGTATCAGAAGAGACAATACAAGATTATTTATCACAGTTAAATTTTAAAGAAACTAAAGTTAAAGTTTCCAATTTATCAGGTGGTAATAAACGTAAAATTAATATTTTAATTGGATTGCTCAGTAATCCTCATATTTTAATACTTGATGAACCAACCGTTGGAATTAATCTTGAGTCAAGATATGATATACACCGCCTATTAGAGCAATTAAAATCACATTGTTTAATTATCATGACTACACATCATTTAGACGAAGTAGAAGTTTTAGCAGATGAAATTAAACTTATTGGACAAAACCCGTTTTATCAAGAAATGCTTGAAGATAAACATTGGCACTATGAAAAATATAATAATGCATTAACTTAAAACATAGTTAAAGGAGAACTTATTATGAAAAAATTAATTAGTGTATTTATTTTAGCCTTAGTATTATGTTTAGCAGGTTGTAGCAATAGTAATAATGATAAAGATTCACATAAAAATGAGGAGAAAAAATCAGAATCTAAAGCTAAAAGTAAAAGTGAACGTTTTAAAGAATACGATGACAATAGTGAAGCGTATGAAGAAGCTAAGAAAAAATATAGTAAACAAAAACCAATCTCTATGCTTAATAAACTAGATCCAATTATGACAGATAAAACTTTCACTAATAAAAAAGGAATGCAAGGTTGGAAAGATTATAAGAAATTAATGGATAAAGTAAAGCTTGCTGATTATAAATATACTAAAGAATCTAAGGGTTCTTCATTAAGTGATGTTGATGCATTTTTCAAAGATAAAAAAGATGTAAAACGTCAAAAAATGGATGCTGGCGAAGATGGTATTAAGCAAGTTAATTATTGGTATGTCACTGGATCTGGCAAAAAAGTTGGCAACACAAATTACCCGGAATATTATACTGAAATCATGACTAAATATAAAGAAGGTAAACTTGTTTATGCTTCTGTTGAACCAGGTCTATACCATGTAAGTTTCAGCGATGCTGTAGAAAATAAAGATTTCACTAAAGTTAAAAATCTAAAGCAATTATTAAAACTTAACCAATCAAAACCTATACCATATAGTGTAGCTGAAATGAAATATGAAGCACTTCCAGTTACTAATGTGTCAGTATTAGTTAAAGGTGAAAAGGACAAAGACGAAAAATCCGCTTCTAACTATTTAGCTTATTTTAATTTCTCACCTGTTAAATATGATAAAGATAAAAATCATGAAGTAGTGAGTGTTAATGGCGCTCCGTTTGAAAGTGCACAAGCAGACTTTGGTAACTATGCTTATGTTGCTATGAAAGAGGCACTCAAAGAAGCATTATAAAAATAAAAATATCCTCAACTTGTTTTAACAGAATCCCTTATAACTAATACGATCATTAGTTCTGAGAGGTTTGTTTTTCAAGTTGAGGATTTTCTTTAATCATTAGAAATATTTTTAAATTATGCTAATTTCGTTAAATCAATCACTTCATCGCATTGGGAAGCGATATTCATATCATGTGTTGCTATTATTAATATATTATGTTCATCTACTAAGTTGAGTAATAATTGTATAATCAACTGTCCAGTTTCAGGATCTAAGGCTCCTGTAGGTTCATCAGCTAATATAATCGTTGGCTCCTTCAACATCAATCTTATTAAAGCTACGCGTTGTTGTTCGCCACCACTCAAAGTATGAACCTTTCTCTTTTTATTTTCAGTCAGTCCAAATTGACTTAAATACTTCGACTTTAATGCTTCTTTTTCTTTTTTGGACAACTTTTTATAAGCGAGTCCTATGTCTAAATTTTCATCAATAGATAAGTTCTCTACTAAACCATAATTTTGAAATAAATAACCCAGTTGTTCTCTGTAAAATTTAGCATTAAACTTTTGTATTTGGCCATTAAATAATATTTGTTCTTTACCAACTTTTTCAATGCCAGCAATGATGTTTAACAAAGTTGATTTACCACATCCGCTTGTTCCGATTAAAGCGTATGATTTTCCATATTCGAATGTTAGATTAACATCATCAAATATACGATAGTTATCTTTGTGAATTGATAGATGATTCAATTGTATTGTCATTGGGATTTAACCTCTTTTGGCACATTCTCTTCTTTAACATATGTGATTTTTCTTACATATTGTCCTTTATGCGTGACTTTCACATATTCTTTATCAGGGTCATATCCATTAAATGTAAGTTTATAATCCAATTTTTTACCATCTTTGTTGAACACGGAAATATTTTCATAATACTGCGTATCTTTAGGTACTTTAGCATAGTCGTCTTCCATTTTGAGTAATGGATTAACACGGTCAATAATTGGATGATGTACAAAAGTGAATACAAGGAATTAAGCGAAGTTTGTTGAGTTGGATTAAAGACATATATATCTTTATTTATCTTCTTATTTTGATAATTAGTAATCACTTTATATATTGCAATATGTTCTTTTTTAGCAAATTTTGTGATTGTATCAAAAATCTCTTTTTTATTATATTGATGATCCCAGTCAGTGACTTCAACTATATATTTACTACTAGGTAACAATTGTTCATTTTCTTTATATGTATATAAGAATAAAAGTGTTGATATTAATAGTAATACCGTGATGTCTAATATTATCTTAAACCATTTCATGTTGTACCTCTTATGCTGTATCGATGTCTATTTTCATTAATGATTTGCCTTCTTTTGATTATACTGAATATTCCGATAATAATAAACGATTTTTTTACGAAAAAAATGGCCTACCTTTAAGTAAGCCACTTTTTTATATTCTTATATTTCTCTCCATTAAAAAACGCTATCCTTAAATGACCTACCAATGATTGACCATTTCATATACATATTTGTTCTCTTTACATAGAAAGTCATAATAAATACATCATTTGAATACATTTTCAAATTCTTTAATAGATGATTGTCTTAATGGTTCGAAATCGAATTCTTTAATATCATATTGATTATATCTATGTTTGTATAATCCGTTATAAATACCTTTAGCATTATTATCAACAATAATAGCTTGATTTTCTTCTAAGTATTGTATCGTTTCTGGAAGATCTACAGTAATTACATCTGTTTTTAATGCTAATGCCTCATAAACGACTAACCCTAATCCTTCATAATTTGAGGATAAAACGAATGCATCACAATGTGATAATAGTGGGTATGGATTATTCATACCACCTAAAATAACAATGCATTCTCTGGCAGATGAGTTTCGTACTCTATTAATCGTTTTACTTTTTAATGGCCCGTGTGGACAAACTAAAACTAAAAATACATTTTGATTCACTTCATATAAATCTTCAAAGGCTTCGATTAACTTATCGTGTCCTTTTTGGTAGTCGTATCTTCCTATATTTATATACACTTTAACATCTTTATTATAAATAGCATTTAACAGTTTCACTTTAGATATTCTAAAATGATTGTAAAAATCAAATATCGGCTTTTTAGATAATTGATTTTCATTTTCTAATACATACTGATTAATATAATCATTTATTTTATCAAATTGTCCTTCAAACAAATCATTAAATTTAGTTGATAAATCTTTTTCTCTCTTTAACGTTTGATAACTATCTAAAATTAACTTTTTAGCATGAGAAGACAATTTGTGGTTCTGTTTATTCACTTCAATATCTTCCTCAGCTTCATCTTCTTCAATAGTACTTAGTCTATATTGTTCTAATTTTTCATTTAAATCAGGAAATTCAAAGTGAAGTTCATCTTCTTTGTCTTTAAGTTTAGGTAGTATTTCTTTTTCAAATTCTTCAAAAGCTAGCTTATACGCTAAATCTTCATTATCATTAAATATATTTTTCAAGTTATTAACTGATTGGTTAATCATTTCTATTTCTTTATTAACCACATGAGTTAAATAATCACTTACTTTATAATCCATACTTAATTCGACAATTTTATCTAATACTAATTGGAAGTTTATATTTTTCTTATTTTTCACTTCATCTAACAATGTTTGGATATCCTCTTTAAATTGTTCTAGGTACATTTGATTCTTAGATTTATAGGCATTATCATTAAATGAATAATCTACTTTAACACCTTCTAACGAATTAAATAAGCCCTCATTTCCTAGATTACGTGTTCTGTTTTCACCTAAGAAATTATTTACTGTCGTAATTTTGTCGCTAATTCCTTTGATGTTTTTCACTAGATTTTCTTTTAAGTTATTATGCACTAAAACAATTTTATCCACATCTTTGTATGCACCGAATACAATTTTTCGACTGAAATTACTTTTAGCTTTATATTCTTCAAACATATCTGTATGTACCCAAATAGCTGTTTTAGCATCAATATGTCTCATCATTTCTGCCTCTTTACGTTCAAAGCCAGTATAATGAATCATCCAGTCAATTTTCACATCACCAAACAATCTCGTGAACTCTTCTTTATATATTCTTTTTAATTGTTTTTGACGGGCTTTGGCAGTGTATGTTTCATCCCATAAATATTTTTTAACTAATAAACGATCTTGTAAGTTTCCATTTAATTAGCCAGTAGTTGGATAAAAAAGAACATTTTCTGGAAGATTTAATAATCTATAATAATGTTCAGGCTTTACTTTAGACTTCTCAAAGAAACATATGTAATTTCGTTTAGTTGTATCAATATTTTCTAAAGTATTAATTAGAGCAGTAGTTACGCCATTATTCCAAAATCCACCACTTAAAATGGCAACAGTTTCTTTTCCATTATGGATATCGTATTCCAAAATTGAATCATCAGTATAGTCATTTAATATATTTTTAGTTATTTTTAAAGCACCTGTGTGATGATCATATTTAGTAAATCTTTGTTTCATATTTATATAATTAATCTCACTATCTACTTTATTAATAGCTCTTTCTAAATCTTCTAGAGTCTCAGTATTTACAAATGGATACTCAGTTAAATCTTCATACATTCCTCTTGTATTCGCATATTCCTCTAAATCATATGTATACAAAATAACCGGTTTATTTAAATTTAAATAATCATACATTACTGAAGAATAGTCTGTTATCAATGCATCAGTTGCTGTCAAAAATTCATATGTCTCATAATTGTCTGGGAAGAAACGTATATTCCTATAAGTATTCTTTATGCTATTTTTCTCAAAGTCGTGTAACTTAACGTATAATATAGTATTTTCATCTAAGAATTTATCTAAATAATTAAGCATTTTTTCTACTTCGGAAGATTTTCTAACTTTACCTACCGTTCCTCGCCATGTCGGCATATAGCTAATTACTTTTTTATTTACAAGTTCTAAATCTTCCCTAACCTTTTCTCTCAATGCTTTATCAAAAAATACACTATTTCTAGGTGATGGACCTACAACAACTTTACCTGGGTAAACATTTTTTAAATTATGTGATTCAACAAGAACATCTTTTGTATGTTCGTTACTAACAATAATTTTATCTGCCATATAAAAGTTTCTTTGTACATTAGCAACGTCTACCACTATTTCCATATCTTTTCCCATATTCTTCAATGGGGTTCCATGCCAAATTATGTAATATTTTTGATCTTTTCTCTTATTAAAAAATGGATAAAATGTTGTATCATTGATTAAATACTCTGAAACAGCTAATAATTCATAATATTCTTCAGACAAATGTTTAACAATTTGAATATTACTAAAACCTTTTTCTTCAAGGAATTTTTTATGTTTTTCTGGTTGTTTTGATACTAAAAAAACTTTACATTTTTCAACTTGTTTTTGAATTTCCTTAATGAGATAAAAAATATGACCACCAACAGAGTCCCCGTGTGTTGACTCTAATACAAAATAATTTTTTTGTATTTTTTTCTTTCTTCTACTTTCTATATAAACAAATTTACCTTTATTTTTTTTATAATTATCAACCTTTGTTTTAATATCTATCTTTTTCAATTTTGTTCTCCTAAATTTTATACATTCAATTCTCTAATATATTTTTTTAAATCGTCTTTCATGTCTTCATCTTTTAATGCATATTCGATCGTTGTTTTAACGAATCCTAATTTTTCACCAACGTCATAACGATTACCTTCGAAGTCATATGCGTACACTTGGCTTTCTGTGTTCATACGTTCGATTGCGTCAGTTAATTGAATTTCATTTCCTGCGCCTTCTTCTTGTGTTTCAAGGTAGTCGAAGATTTCTGGTGTTAACACATAGCGACCCATGATGGCTAAGTTTGATGGTGCTGTACCTTGTTTAGGTTTTTCTACGAATTTTTTAACTTCATAACGTAATCCTGATTGTTCTAATGGGTCGATGATACCGTAACGGTGCGTATCTTCGGGTGCAACTTCTTGTACACCAATAACAGATTTACCTGTTTCATCGTAAACATCCATTAATTGTTTGATGGCAGGTGTTTCAGATTCAACAATGTCATCGCCTAATAACACTGCAAATGGTTCATCGCCAATAAATTGACGTGCTGTGTGGATGGCATGACCTAAACCTTTTTGTTCCTTTTGTCTAACGTAAAAGATATTAGCTAAATCTGTTGAGTATTGAACTCTTTCTAATAAATCATTTTTACCTTTTTCTTCTAGAACCATTTCTAGTTCTTTTTGGTTATCAAAGTGGTCTTCAATCGCACGTTTATGTTTACCTGTAACGATAATAATGTCTTCGATACCTGCTCTTGATGCTTCTTCAACGATGTATTGAATAGTTGGTTTATCTAGAATTGGAAGCATTTCTTTCGGCATTGCTTTTGTTGCTGGTAAAAATCTAGTACCCAAACCAGCTGCTGGAATAATTGCTTTTTTGACCCTCATTTAATTAACTCCCCTTCAAATAACTTTTAGGTATTAGCATAAATCGTTTATTAGATTATTAATATATACAAGTGTTATATATATTGAATTCAAAGATTTATTCTTTTCATTAAAAGTAATGTTTTTACACTACATTATAATATCACATTGTTTCATAATTTATTAGCATTATTTTTTATAAATATTGCACAAGTCTATATTGTTAGACAACTCAAATTATTTAGTCAAATAAAAAACTGATTTCCAATATTAAATACAAAATCAGTTTTTCTAGTTATTAAACTAATATTCTATTTTCTGAAAATAAATATTCTCTTCAAAAAAGGATTTAGTAACTACTGCTAGCTACTAAATCCCTCTTTTAAATACAAATTGCTTATTTTATGATCTATACTTCTACATTTCGTTTTGGTACTAAAATAAATGCGGCGATAAATGCGACTAATACCATACAAGCACCTACGATAAATGCGATTGTTGCTGCAAAATGGGTATCGTTATAAATACTAATTGTTGAATAAACAGTTGTCACAACAGCGATACCAAATGCTGCTCCTAATGTTGATGTCATTTTAATGATACCTGATGCTGTACCTACTTTTTCTTCTGGAACATTTGATACTGCTGTTGATAAGGCTGGTGTTGCAAAGAAGCCTAAGCCTAACCCTATGCAAATAAACCCAATCACTGAAACGATATAATATATTATACTTGGTAAGGCTGTAATGGATAGTAAAATAATTCCTACAGCAATAGTGATTGGTCCAAACATTAATGGTATTTGAGGTCCATTTTTTTGCATGAAACGTTCACCTACACGAACCATGATTAAACTACAAACCATATATGGAATAGTAATTAACCCTGCTTGTGCTCCTGATAATCCCATGGCGTCTTGCATATAAATATTGAATAATGCAAGCACTCCAATTTCAGTATTAACCATTAAATTAGCAATCGTTGTACCTATATAAATTTTGTTTGAAAATAACGTAAAATCAATAAATGGTTCTCTTTGTTTACGTTCATAAATGTAAAATGCAAACAATGTGATAATAAATACTACGATTAAACCTATAATTACAGGATTAAGCCAACCTAATTTTGTACCTTGTGTGATAACTATATTAATACTTAACATCATAATTACGAAGATGAAAATACCCATAATATCAAATTTCTTATTATGTGCGGATTCATCTTTAGACTCTGGCGTACCTCTTAATAATATCATTGCGATGAATGCAAAAATAATTGATAAGATAAAAATCCAACGCCATTCTACATATGTTGCGACTACACCAGCGAATAGAGAAGCTAGTCCAGTTCCACCATAAGAACCAAATGACCAAAAGCTTAATGCTTTTTGACGTTCTTCACCTGAGAAGAATGAGTTAATAATCGCAATCGTCGCTGGTAATAAACAAGCGGCTGAAAGACCTTGTAATACACGTCCTGTAAGTAAGAAGAACGGCATATTAGTTATAATAACGGAAATAGATCCTAATATACTTAATACTAGTCCCGCTCTAGTCACTTTTACTCTTCCTATTTTATCTGAAAGTCCACCTGCAACAACTATGAACACACCAGTTAATAGTGAGGTAAGACTTACTGCAATATTGATAATACTCATATCAACGTGATAATCATTTTGCACATGAGGCGCTATATTTAAGAGAGATTGAGCAAACAACCAATATGTCAAAATCCCTAATATAATAGCGAGTATTAATTGATTTCCTTTTTTGTAATTTCCAGACATAGCTAGTCACTCCTATTCATTAGTAACTTGATGCGTAGCTGCACTTTTACCAGCAATTCTTCCATAAGTAAAGATATCAGCAAGTGCATTACCACCTAATCGGTTACCTGCATGAATACCTCCTGCTACCTCACCAGATGCATATAATCCTTCAATAATATGACCTTCAACATCAATAACTTGTGCTTGAGAATTAATTCGTAAGCCTCCCATAGTATGATGTACTGCTGGTTTACGAGGTGTTGCATAGAATGGTGCTTTTTCAATTTTTAAATCAAATGCACTTTTATTGAAATCATCATCATGACCTTGATCAACAAATTTGTTATAACGTTCGATAGTATTAATTAATTGTTGTGGTTCGATGTTTAGTTTTTCTGCTAATTCTTCTAATGTGTCACCTTTTACTAATGTACCGTCTTCAAGCTCATGATTAATTTTGTCTTCAGAAGTATTCATCGCTAATGATTTAATATTTTCATCAGCAATAATGTAGAACATACCTTCTTTTTGTTCTAATGCTGCTTTAGATAACACGTCTCTACTTTCAAATTCATTTACGAAACGTTGTCCTTCTTTATTAACAAATACGAAGTTAGATGGTGTCACAATTAAACCTGTGAATAGTGCGCCTGTTTTAGGGTCAGATATTGGCATCATTTGAGAGAATCCCATACCAACAAGTTCTGCACCTGCTTGGACACCTAAACGTATACCATCACCAGTAATTGCAGGTGAGTTAGTTGTTTTAATATCATCTGGAATACTATCCCAATACGTATTATATTGTTGTAACATTTTAGTATTAGCACCAAATCCACCTGTAGCAAGTACTACACCATGTTTTGTATGAATTTTAACTTTAGCTCCGTTTGCTTTACGAGCTTCAATACCTACAATTTTATTGCCTTCTTTGATTAATTTTTCGGCTGTTGTTTCAGTGAATATACGACCGTGATGTGTTTTAACATAGTCACCAAGATTTTCGATAAATTCTAAACCTTGTGCTTTCATTGGTTTATGACCACGACGCCATAATGCACCAACTGGCATATCTACGAATGAACGATCGAAATGTACCCCTTTTTCTGTTAGCCATTTAACAGAATCTAATACATTATCTGTGAGTGTTTTAACTAGTTCATAGTCACCTGTAATTTCTACATTATTTTTATCTTTACGTTTACCACCTAAATATGTTTGAATTCGGTGTAATTCAATTGAATCGAATAAGTTATTGCCTTTTTCACTATCGTCATCTAAATAGGCTTTAATTTGAGATTTTACTGTGCGGAAATCTTCTTTATAATCATCATCTATATCATTTTCATCATGTTCTAATAGTTGTTTTAATGTCTCATGTTCACCAGCTAATGCAGGGAAACTACCTTGCCATTCTGGTTCAACTGCATTGACTTGTCCGCCAGTACGTATCGTATTTCCTCCGATAGCAGCAAATTTTTCAAGCATAATCACTTCTTTACCTTCATCTAAAGCAGTAGCTGCAGCACTTAAACCTGCACCACCAGTACCGATTACAACAATATCTGTTGTTTCTTCAATTGTTTCGTTTGACCATTGAACAACTGGTTTAGGACGCGCGCGTAGTACATCAGGATCTTCGCCAGCTTGTTCAATCGCTTCAGCAATACCTTGAATAATACCTTCACTTGTAACAGTTGCCCCAGAAACTACGTCTACATTTAATGTTTGTCCTTCAATGATATCTTGTGGTAAACGTTCAAATACTGGATTAGCAATACCTTCAGATTCTCCACTGTCATCAACTTCAATACTTACAATTTTATCTTCAGACAGTTCTACTTTCATAGGTAAATTACCGTTATGTCCTTTAGCAAATACGTTATAAGTACCTTTATTAAATTTCACTTTTTTATTTTGTAATGCTTTAAGTTTTTCGTATTTTCTATGTTCTTCTTCTTTGTCTAATATCATAAAGTCCATTACTTTCCATAATGGTGATGGAATGTGTAATACTTTTTGGTCATGAATATCAACAAATTGTTCTACTTCTTGGTCGTTAATAATCTTTTCAGTCCAATTTGGTTCAATTAAGTATGCTTTACCAACTGCTAATAGGTCATATCCTAGTTCTAAAGCTTCTTCAGCATCTTGTTTTTGTGAAATGCTTCCAACACCTATTAAAGGAATGCTTGCCAATGTTTCATTTCTAGAATTTAAGTATTTATTAATTAATGGCTCAGAATCGTCTTGATTAACGATTGACGTACGTTTATAACTATTTGCTGAAATATGGAAGTAGTCAGGTTTATATTCAGCAAGTGTATTTAAGAGATACATTGTATCTTCAAATCTAATACCTGGTTCTTCTAATTCTTCTGGAGAGAAGCGATAACCTATAATAAAATCTTTAGCGTCTGCTTGAGCTACAACACTTTGAACTTTTTTCAATACTTCGATTGGGAATTTTGTACGTTTTTCTCGACTACCGCCCCATTCATCTTGTCTTCTATTAGAGTGAGGAGAGAAGAATTGTTGAATTAAATACGTATTCGCACCGTGAATTTCTACACCATCGAATCCCGCTTCAATTGCTCTACGAGTTGCTTCGCCAAAGTGATTAATCATTTGTTCTATTTGTGATGTAGTCATTTCACGCGGTGTTGCAGCATCAGGTCGCAATGCAGTAATTGGACTTGCGGAGATTGGCTGTTCTCCTTCATTTAATTTTGGATTAGCCATACGACCGGCATGATAAATTTGTAGAATTGCTTTTGATCCTTTGTCTTTAATCGCTTGTGCTAATCTTGCTAGACCTTTAACCTTTTCATCTGTGTCAACACCAATAGCACCCGGGAATCCACGTCCATGATCTTCAACAAAGCAACTTTCTACAATAATTGCAGCTGCGTCACCTGAACGGTATTGATAGTAATCTATCATTTCTGAAGTCACACTACCGTCAAAATAGCCAGCTTGAATTGTCATTGGCGCCATTACAATACGGTTTTTCAATTCAGCTCCAGAGTTCAATTTGACAGTATCTAAAATTTCTTTATTCATAAGTCATCCTCCTGATAAATTGTGATTATTTTCACATGTGTATTTAAAAATATAATACTCATTTAGAGTATTTAAATTACATATTTTTTTTGCATAGAAATTCTTGAAGTTGAGACGATGTCGCCATCACGTTTAACAATGACACCTTCAATACCATCTATTTGATTAAGTAGTTCAATATTTTGTGATGCTTGCCCAAAACTACAAATCGTAGTCCATATCTCGCAGTCCACAGAATGATCAGATACGATGGTTACACTAGCAATATCATTATTAACTGGGTATCCCGTTTTACTATCTAATATGTGATGATACAATTGATGATCTTTTATAAAATAGCGCTCATATATACCTGAAGTCACAACAGATTGTTGCTGAATGTCTAAAACTGCAAGTGGATTACTATTCTTATAAAAAGGATTACGAATACCTACCTTCCAACTTCTTGATGTTGGTGTATTTTCACCAATCGTAATCACGTTACCACCAAAATCAATAATCCCTGAAGTTACACCATGATTAATGAAAAATGTTTGAAGTTGATCAGCAAAATACCCTTTTACAAGAGCGCCTAAATCAATCTCCATACCTTTCTTAGTTAAATAAACTTCATTTGTTGCTTCATTCAATTCTAGATTTTCAGGATTCGTTAACGTTATCGCATATTGAATGTCTTGTTCATTCGGCTTTTTAGCATCTTCAAAACCAATTTTCCAAAGTTTAACTAAAGGGCCTATTAAGATATTCATTTTTTGATTAGAAGTTAATGTTGCATGATAACCTAGCTGAATCATTTTAAATATTTCATCACTAGTTACTACTGGCCTTATACCAGCCATTCGGTTAATTTTCATTAAATCTGAGTGCTCGTCATTAGCACTAAATTGTTTTTCCCAAGTATGAATTTTGGACTCGGCTTGAGATAAAATTGAATCTGGTTGATTGTGATTAATTGATAAGCGAATCACCGTCCCCATTGCATTAATTATGACGTTTTTCAATTTATCCCCTCCTGAAATATATTTTGATAGCGTTTACAAAAAGTGCTAAAAAAATATAAAATTTAGAAATATTGCTAACTAATTCTATTTCCAAGTTCATACTACCATAAATACACAAAAATAGTTAAAATATGATAAATGTTCACAATTAAAACACACTTTAAAAATAAACTTAATGATTATTAAATTATTTTTTATATTTTGATAAATAATTAACAATTACTTCAAATTTTATTAAAAATGGACATATCAAATTCTGCTTTGATATGTCCATAATTTGAAGGGTATTTTATGGGGTATAATATAGTTTTTTATAGCGTGATTGGAATTTTTCCTTTGAAATTAACGTATTGATATGCCATTTTGACTGCTTCATCATCTGGTGGTTCAACATTTTCTAATTCGTACGGAATGCCTAAATTTTTCCACTTGTGTACTCCGAGTTGGTGATAAGGTAAGATTTCAAATTTTTCAACATTATCTAGCGAATTGATAAATTCACCCAATTTAATTAAATCTTCTTTATCATCTGAAATTCCTGGTACTAGAACGTGTCTTATCCATATAGGTTGCTTCATATCTGAAAGCTTACGTGCAAATTTAAGAATATGTGTATTCGGTTTGCCTGTTAATTTAATATGTTTTTCATTATCGATATGTTTAATGTCTAAAAGCATGAGATCTGTATATTTTTGTAATTCATCAAAGTGACGATTAAACGCTATTGTATCGTTAACACATCCAGCAGAAGTATCAAGACATGTGTTTATTCCATTAGCTTTTAACTCTTTAAATAATGCTTCTAAAAATGGCATTTGTAGCAATGGTTCGCCACCACTAACTGTAACTCCTCCACCTGAGGCGTCAAAGTATGGCTTATAAGGCAATACTTCATTTACCATTTCATCTACTGTCACTTCTCTTGATGGCTCATTAATTTTCCATGTATCTGGATTATGACAATATAAACATCTTAATAAACAACCTTGTGTGAATAATATATATCTAATTCCTGGTCCGTCTACTGTACCCATACTTTCAACGGAGTGTAAGTGTCCTTTAAGCATTTTGCTCCCACCTTATTTTCTACATTTGTTCGTGGAATGTACGAGAAATAACATCCAATTGTTGTTCACGAGTTAATTTAATAAAGTTAACTGCATAGCCAGATACACGAATTGTTAATTGTGGGTATTCTTCAGGATGATCCATTGCATCTAGTAATGTTTCTCTATTAAATACATTGATATTTAAGTGATGGCCATGTTGCATAGCGTAACCGTCTAGCATACTTGTTAAGTTTTTGTTTTGTGATTCTTCTTCTTTACCTAGTGATTTTGGAACAATACTAAATGTATTTGAAATTCCATCTTTACAGCAATCATAAGGAATTTTAGCTACAGAACTTAATGATGATAATGCACCTTTTTGGTCGCGTCCATGCATTGGGTTAGCACCTGGTGCAAATGGTTCTCCAGCTTTACGTCCATCTGGTGTATTACCTGTTTTCTTACCATATACAACGTTTGAAGTAATCGTTAATACACTCATTGTATGTTCTGAATCACGATATGTTTTATGGCTACGTAATTTTGTCATAAAGCGTTCTACCAAGTCTACTGCAATATCATCTACACGGCTGTCGTTGTTACCATATTTAGGGAAATCTCCTTCGATTTCAAAGTCTGTCACAAGTCCATTTTCATCTCTAATAGGTGTTACTTTTGCATATTTAATTGCTGATAATGAGTCTGCTGCTACAGATAATCCTGCTATACCAGTAGCCATTGTGCGAATGATATTTGTATCATGTAATGCCATTTCGATTCTTTCATAGCTATATTTATCATGCATGTAGTGGATAATGTTTAATGAATTAATGTAGACACCTGCTAACCAATCCATCATTTTTTCAAATTTAGCAAAGACTTCATCATAATCAAGTACGTCAGATTTAATACCTTCGTAACTTGGTCCTACTTGTTTTCCAGATTTTTCATCTTTACCACCATTAATTGCATATAATAATGTTTTAGCTAAGTTAGCTCTTGCTCCGAAGAATTGCATTTGTTTACCAATTTTCATAGCAGATACACAACATGCAATACCATAGTCATCGCCATAACTTTCACGCATCAAGTCATCATTTTCGTATTGAATTGAACTTGTTTTAATACTCATTTTTGCACAATAAATTTTGAAGTTTTCAGGTAAACGCACTGACCAAAGTACTGTTAAGTTTGGTTCTGGTGCTGGACCTAAATTGTCTAATGAATGTAAGAAACGGAATGAGTTTTTAGTAACAAGTGGTCTGCCATCGATACCTACACCACCAATAGATTCAGTAACCCATGTTGGATCTCCTGAGAATAATTCATTATAGTCTGGTGTACGAGCAAATTTAACAATACGTAATTTCATAATGAAGTGGTCGATAATTTCTTGTACTTCACTTTCAGTAATGTCACCATTTTTCAAATCACGTTCTGCATAAATATCTAAGAATGTTGATGTACGTCCTAAACTCATTGCTGCACCATTTTGTTCTTTAATTGCAGCTAGATATGCTAGATATAACCATTGCACTGCTTCTTTAAAGTTAGTTGCTGGTCGACTTAAATCGAAACCATACATTTGACCTAATTCTTTTAATTCATTTAAAGCTCTATATTGTTCTGATAATTCTTCACGTAAACGAATTACATCTTCTGACATTTCAGTAGACATTGTATTGAAATCGTGAAGTTTTTCTTCCATTAAGAAATCTACACCGTATAATGCCACACGGCGGTAGTCTCCAATGATACGTCCACGGCCATAAGCGTCTGGTAACCCAGTAATAATTCCTGCTTTACGGCAATCTAACATTTCTCTGGAATATGCATCGAATACACCTTGGTTATGTGTTTTACGATAATCTGTGAAGACTTTTTCAGTTTCTGGATCTAATTCATATCCATATGCTTCACATGCAGCTTTCGCCATACGTATACCACCAAATGGTTGCATTGAGCGTTTGAATGGTTTATCTGTTTGAACACCAACGATTGTTTCTAAGTTTTTGTCTAAATATCCTGCATCATGTGAAGTGATTGTCGATGCAACTTTTGTATCCATATCCCACATGCCACCGCGATCACGTTCTTCTTTAGACAATTGCATCACTTGGTCCCATAATTTTGAAGTAGCTTCTGTTGGACCTTCTAGGAATGCGTCGTCGCCTTCATATAAAGAATAGTTTAATTGAATAAATTCTCTTACGTCTGAATGTCTATTCCAACGTCCATTTTTAAAACCTTGCCAAGCATGAGTATGATTTGTTTCTAACATACCTTTCGCCTCCAATTATTTATTATTAGTTAATTAATTCCAAATTTTGTTATCGCTTTCACAAAGAGTATAGCATGTATTTTGTGATTATTTTCACATAATTTATGGCTAAATTATATATAATATGTGGCTGATTAAAGAACCTGTGAAATAAATTAATACAGTATATCTTTTAAATTATCTGTTATATAACAATTTTATAGTTAATGGTAAAAAGAATAGTTTGTCACTTTAAAAAAGTGAATTTATTGACTAAATACAATTAAATTTTCAAGCAAATATGTTAGGCTAATTTAGTATGGAATGATGACATCATCTAACCTTCAAGTATTGAGTGATTAATAGTTTAAAGGAGTTAAATGTTACATGAAGAAGTTATATCTTTTTTTATTAATGGGATTATTAATACTGTCAGCATGTTCAAATGGTCATTTAGGTGAAAAAAATCAAAAAAGTGATAATAACCATTCGAAGAAAAATCATAAAAAGATTAAAAAAGACGGAAAGACATATATTGATGGTATTCTAATCGTAAATAAACAAATTAAATTACCTAAAGATTTCAATCCAGGAGAAAATCCAAAAGCGGTACGTGCTTTAAATAAAATGATGACAGATGCAAAGAAAGATAATATTCAATTATATAAAATAAGTGGTTTTAGAAGTTATCAAACACAAGTACAACTATTTAATAATTATAAAGCTAGAGATGGCGAAAAAGCTGCTAATAAATATAGTTCGAAACCAGGTCACTCTGAACATCAAACTGGATTATCATTTGATGTAGGAGCACAGGGCTCAGATAAAAATTTATATCGTAGCTTTGGTAAAACTAAAGAAGGTAAATGGATTAAAAAACATGCTGCTGATTATGGTTTCATTGTAAGATATGGGAAACATAAAGAGAATGAAACAGGTTATCAATATGAACCATGGCATTTACGTTATTTAGGAAAAGATAAAGCGAAAAAAGTTAAACAATCAGGTAAAAGTTTAGAATCATATTTAGGTTTATATCCTAGGAAATAAATAATAGAAAAAGGCGGAGATTTTGAATTGAATATCAACTCAAAATTTCCGCCTTACTTTATGATAAAAGTGATAACTTTATTATTTTTCTTCGCCTACAACTGTAAAACGTTCATTAATATGTTGTGGGTTTTCAATTTCATCTACAATAGCTATTGCAAAATCAGCATAGCTAATATAACTTTTTCCATTAGAATTCACTAATAGTTGATCTTTACCAGATTTATATTTACCAGTTCTTGCACCTTCATAATCAAATTCAGCTGAAGGACTTAAAAATGTCCAAGTAATTCCTTCTGCATTTTGTAATTCTTCAAGGTTTTGTCCTTGGCCTATTGCAGTTGGTTTGACTACATCTGGAAATTCTTCAGTGTCAATCAGTTTAGTAGTGTGAGCATCATCAACATATAAGCTTCCTGCACCACCAACAATAATTGCTCTAGTATCTGTACCTTTTAAAATATCAATTAAATGACGACCTGCATTAATATGACCTTCTGAATCGCCTAATGGTGCACCAAATGCATTTACCACTACATCAAATGCTGTAATATCAGAAGTAGTTAAATCATGAATATCTTTTTCAATGACATCTACATTTGAGTTCGAAACTTTTGATGCGTTTCTTACGATAGCCGTTACTTGGTTTCCTCTATCTACTGCTTCTTCTAAAATAAGTTGTCCAACTTTACCTGAAGCCCCAATAATTCCTACTTTCATTATAAACCCCTCCGTATTTCTAGTTATAAAGATTAATTTAAAAGCAATTAATCTATATATAAATGTAATCTTTGCAGTTACTTATGTTTTTGTCAATTTAATAGCTCTTAATACAAATTCTTATCCATAAAGTGGTAGGTTAGTTATCTCAATTTATATATTTATTTATTATTCTTAAAATAAATTTTGATACCAATAATTGTCAACATACCAAGTAATACAAGGCCTACGACCGCCATAAGTATGTAAAGGAAAATCATGCCCCAATGTGTCGTAGCTTCAACTTTAACGCTAGGGGCGTGATGATCTTTTATAAATTGTCTATCATAATCAACGTATAATCGATTGTCTTTAGAAACTTTCAATTTATATTTTTTCTTATCTTTTGGAACTAAATCATATAAATCTTTTTTAACTTCGTATTCCTTATCATCTATCTTATGTTCCCCTTTTGAAACAACTTTACGGTATTCATATTGTTTAAAAGCATGCTCAGTTAAAGCATTCGCAAGTTTTTGACGTGCGTGTTTAGCTTGTTCATTAGGATAGGGCATAACATTAAATATGCCAGTAACGATTCTTAAATGGTGTCGTTTAGCTGTTAATTCTAGATTATAGCCATTGTCACTAGTACCTGTTTTCAATCCATCAACATCTTTCATAGCATCTGCTTCATTTGGTAATGACGTATTTGTATTATGTAGCTCTTGATTAGATTGTGTATCTTTAGAAAGCTTTGTAATTTTTAAAACATCCGGATGTTCTTTTAACAAATTTGTGCTGAGTATAGCCATATCTCGTGCAGATGTATGAGAAATAGTATCATTTTTATATTTTTTCGGTTCATATGGTTGTAATACTTTATTATTTGCTCCACTTGGATTAGTAAATTTTGTATTTTTCATACCTAATTCTTTTGCTTTTTTATTCATTCTATCTGTGAATTTTGAAGAATTGCCATCAATATGTTCAGCTAAAACTAACGTAGAAGCATTACTTGATTCTAATGCTGCTTGTTTCAATAATTGATTGATTGTAACAGTTTCACCTTGTTTTAAAGGAAATGTTGTTAAATTAGGTAATTCTGACATTTTTTCATATCTTGATGTAATTTTTACTTTATCGTTCATTTTCACTTTTCCAGATTTAATATCATCGTATATTAAATTCATTGTCATCAATTTGGTTGTTGAAGCTGGATCAACTTGTTTTTTGTCGTGATAATTGTAGAGTATTTGTCCATCCTCAGTAGTTACTATCATACCTTTTGGATTGTATTGCTTATCAATGTTTTGTTTTTCTTGTTTAGCTACGTCTACAGGTGACTGTGATGCTAAAACAGTTGGTGATACAACGATTAAACACATAATTATCATCAGAATACTGGTCAAAACTTTTTTCAATGATGTTCCCCCTATTAATATTTTTATATCATTTAGTTACTATATGTAATTTGCATATACCTATATTTATAAGTGCCCTACTTAATTTCACTCTAAACTAATTTGGTATTTATGTATATATTATATGAACATAAGTATTATAACGTAATTGACTTACTCTATTAAAATTTTATTATCAAATTTTGTAAAATATGTATTTCTAAAGTAAGAAGGACTTTATTTTTTAAAATTTATAGCATTTTATCGTTTTATTACATTTTGTAATCTATTTTTAATTGTTTAGTTACAATAAATATCTGATTTGTTCTTGAATGTAAATAGCTAGCATTGTAATATAACTGTTATATCAAGTATATAAAATATACAAAAGGAGTTATACGCTATGAGAATAGGATTATTATTAATTAGACTTATGTTAGGTGTCACTTTTACAATACATGGTTCACAAAAGGTATTTAGTGGATTTAAAGAACCTATGGAAATGATGGCTGGCTTAGGCTTTCCAGCATTTTTAGGCATTTTATTAGGATTGTTTGAATTTATTGGTGGTATCTTTATGATTATAGGTTTACTTTCAAATTACGTTGCTGCTGGTTTTATCGTTATTATGCTAGGCGCATTATTTACGGTACATCTATCACAAGGTTATATGGCTTCAGAACTTGTAATTATACTTCTAGTTATGAGTATTGCTGTAATGATCTCTTATAATTGGAAGAAATTATTAGAACTATATTAATTTTTAAATAGAACATTCAGATACACGAAAAGCAACCTAACATATCGTTAGGTTGCTTTTTCAAATACGATTTTCTATTATATACTAATCATCTTGTTGATTGTCTAATACTTTACCTGTTTTAGCATCGACTGTTATTTCATGTTTTTCTTTACCTTTTTGTAGGTCGAAATCATAAACTAATTTTCCATCATCTTTAGATAATGACCATTCTTTAACGTCACCGTCAAATTCTTTTTGAGCAGATTTAATGGCATCTTTATAATCTTTTACATCACTATATTTAAACGAATCATTAGAATTATTAGATTCGCCTTTTTCAGTTTCTTTATGAATTACCTTTTTATCTTTGTCATTAATAATGACTTCTGATTCTTTGTTATTCTTAGTGTCTTGTTGTTCAACTTTGTATACCCAGTCGCCATTTGATTTTTCATATGAAATATCTTTTAAATCTTGACCTTTATATGTTTGTTGCGCTTTTTTAATCGCATCTTCAGGATTTGTCTTAATATCTTTTACTGCTACAGTAGTATCTTTTGTACCTTCGTCTTTTTTATTTGAAGCTGAATCACTACCTCCATTGCCACACGCACCTAATAAAATGGCTGCCGATGATAATAAAGCTATTGTTTTTGTATGTTTCATTGTTAGTCTCTCCTTTATATTAGATATTTCTTAATCCCCAACTTTCTATACAAAAAAACTTAAATTAAGGAATTGTAAAGATTTTGTAAAGATTTATTGAAGGTAAATGTTTACAGTAGTTCACTTATATTAAAGTATTTATCATTGCTTTTTATTGAATTTTACGTTTCGATTGTACTTAAAAATTTTAGAATATCAGTTCTAAATTAGACACCGAGCACATTGACGCCAGACAAACCTCAGTATCCCCTCATATAAATTAACTACACTCTTTTTGATTTTTATAAATCTTTAAATGCTTTCAAAATTAATAATCACAAAAAACTTTTTTAGAAATAGATTTGTGAACAGTTATACTTGTATTACAACAAATATATTATACAAACTTATTGAATTTTACTCTATTCGTTGTAATAGGATAACAATTTTATTTTCCAAATAATATAAATATATTTTAATCTCAAAGTGTGATATATTTGTTACGTAATATGAAGTTAAATATTAGTGTATTATTACATTGAGACTAACCCATTCTTACACAGCAACATTTAAAGGAGTATGGTTCAATGTCAAAAAGACAAAGAAATTTAAAACACAGTTTAGAAAACGAAAAATCTCGGGTTAAATTATATAAATCTGGGAAACATTGGATTAAATCAGGTATCAAAGAAATTAAATTAATGCGAATCATGGGATTACCTATCTTTTCCAATCATACAATGGAAGATTCTGATGAAGGTAAAGAAAAAGGTAACTTTGTAAAAAGAAATGCTATAAAAGCTTCTACAATAGCAGGTGGCGCTTTTACAGTTAATATGTTACATAATCATCAAGCAATGGCAGCTTCTGAATTACCTGTAACTTCAGAGCTTTCTACACAAAGTCAAGCAGTCGCAAATCAAAATTCAACTGAACTTAAACATGCAAGCAATAGTGAAAACACAGCGAAAAGTGAATCTGTTTCATCAGAAAAAACACAAAGTTCTGAAAAAAATGACACAACTGATAGTACTCAATCTACGTCTAGTAGTAGCGAGAAATCAGATACACAATCTAGTGAAAGCGTTGAAAATAAATCTGAACAACATAGTGAAACTGATCAAACTAACAAACAGAATTCTGATTCAGAGCAAGCTTCTAAGTCTAGTCAATCAGACCATAGTAACTCTGAAGCAAGCAAAAATGATTCAAAAAATTCTCAAAGTACAAAATCTACTTCATCATCTAACGATAATTCATCTGATTCACAATCGCAGAAATCAGAAACAGCTACAAATGAAAGTAAAACAAGTACTTCAAGTGAAACTAAATCAACTTCACCAGACTCTCAATCTCAAGCTTCAACGAAAAATACCGACAGTCAATCATCTGCAGGTGCTACATCAAGTGAATCCCCAAAACAAAATACATTAAATAGTGAAGCGATTACGAATAAAACATCATATATTAATGAAAGAATGACACATACTGCTTCTGAGAGTGTTGTCACTACACCGGTTGCTAGTGAATCTAGTAAATCGACTAGTACAACTAAAGTACGTGCATTTAGTAGATTAGCGGTCAATCGTTTAGCAGCTGCAGCAACAACAGCATCACCAATTGCACCTACAACTTCACAGGTCGTAGTTGATAAGGATAACTTTACTGATCATTTCACAACTAGCGGTTCTGCAACATACGATCAAAGTACTGGCGTTGCAACATTAACTCCAGATGTTGGCGGACAAAAAGGTGCTATATCTCTAGGTACTAAAATTGACTCAAATAAAAGTTTCCATTTTGAAGGTAAAGTTAACCTAGGAACTCGTTATGAAGGAACTTCTCCAGACGGCGTCACTGGTGGCGATGGTATCGGTTTCGCCTTTTCACCAGGTACACTCGGACAAATTGGTAAAGAAGGGGCTGCCTTAGGTATTGGTGGCTTGAATAATGCTTTCGGCTTTAAGTTAGATACTTATCATAATACCTCACAACCTAACTCATCTGCCAAAGCTAATAAAGACCCTGCTAGTGTAGGTGGCGGTGGCGCATTCGGTGCATTTGTAACAACAAATAATTCAGGCGTAGCAACAACTTATACAGATAATACAAAAACTGCTAATGCGGCTAAATTAACAACACAACCTAATGGTACTTTCCAAGATTTTATCATTGATTATAATGGTGATACGAAAGTCATGACAGTAACATATGCTGGACAAACGTGGACTAGAAATATTTCTGATTGGATTAAAGCCAGTAAAAATACTAACTTCTCGCTATCTATGACAGCGTCTACTGGTGGAGCTCGAAATTTACAACAAGTTGAAATTGACTCATTCACGTATACTGAAACTGCTACGGCACAAGTTCACTATGTTGATGCCGATACTGGTAAAGAAATCGTTGCAGCTAAAACACTGGCTGGAGACGTAGACAATACTGTCACTATTGATGATCAACAAAGCGCGATTACGGCTAAAGGTTATCAATTAGTAAATATAGATAGTACATATGCACCAACATATAACGCAACAAATAAAACAGTTAAATTAACAAATGCAGGGCAAGCTATAACTGTCTTTTATAAAGATGTACAGGCACCAACTATTAACATGTCTAATCAAACTAAAGAAATTAATAGCCCAATTTCACCTATTACAGTGAATACAACAGATAATGGTACTGGCACTGTTACAAATACTGTTACAGGTCTACCTTCTGGATTAAGTTATGATTCAGCATCAAACACAATTACTGGAACTCCTACACAATTAGGAAATAATACTGTTACTGTCACTTCAGTTGATCAAGCCGGTAATTCGTCTACATCGACATTTAACATTAATGTAGTGGATACTACTAATCCGGTTATTAATATTAATAATCAATCTAACCAAGTACTATCACCTATTAATAACGTAACAATTGATACAAGTGACAACAGTGGTTCAACAACTGATACTGTAACTGGATTACCACCAGGTTTAACTTATGATCCTACAACTAAAACAGTTAGTGGCACACCTACTACAATGGGTGACTATACTGTAACAGTTACATCTAAAGATGCTAGTAATAATACAACTACTAAAACATTTACTTGGAATATTGGAAGAAATGCAGAAAGTGATTCTATTTCTAACTCACAAAGTACTTCAACAGTTGATAGTACAAGTACTTCAAATAGTACATCTAATAGTAATAGTATTTCGTCATCAAATAGTACTAGTGCATCTATAAGTAATTCTACGAGTGCTTCAACTTCTGGTAGTACAAGTGCGTCACTAAGTAACTCACAAAGTACTAGTGCATCCTTGTCTGATAGTCAATCAGTAAGTAATAGCATGTCAGTTTCTAATAGTGCAAGTGCGTCATTAAGCGATTCTATTAGCGCTTCAACTTCTGGTAGTACAAGTGCTTCACTAAGTGACTCACAAAGTACTAGTGCGTCCATGTCTGATAGCCAATCAGTAAGTAACAGCATGTCAGCTTCTGATAGCACAAGCACTTCTGTAAGTGAATCTCAAAGTTCTAGTACTTCTATGTCGGATAGCGCGAGTGCTTCAACTTCTGATAGTGCTAGTGCTTCACTAAGTGATTCATTGAGTACGTCTGTTTCAGATAGCACGAGCACTTCTGTAAGTGATTCAAATAGTACTAGTACTTCGACATCACTTTCTGATAGTTCTAGTACATCTATGAGTGATTCTACTAGTACTAGTACGTCTACGTCTGATAGTGCAAGTACTTCACTAAGTGATTCATTGAGTACTTCTGTTTCTGACAGCACGAGTACGTCTGTGAGCGATTCAAATAGTACAAGTACTTCTACTTCGCTTTCTGATAGCGCAAGCACGTATACTAGCGATTCATCTAGTACAAGTACTTCTACGTCTGATAGCACAAGTGCTTCACTAAGTGATTCATTGAGTACGTCTGTTTCTGATAGCACGAGCACTTCTGTGAGCGATTCAAATAGTACAAGTACTTCTACTTCACTTTCTGATAGCGCAAACACATCGACAAGTGACTCTACTAGTACAAGTACGTCGACGTCTGATAGTGCTAGTGCTTCACTAAGTGATTCATTGAGTACTTCTGTTTCTGACAGCACGAGTACGTCTGTGAGTGATTCAAATAGTACTAGTACTTCTACATCGCTTTCTGATAGTGCAAGCACGTCGACTAGCGATTCGTCTAGTACTAGTACTTCCACTTCGGATAGCACAAGTGCTTCACTAAGTGATTCATTGAGTACGTCTGTTTCAGATAGCACGAGCACTTCTGTAAGTGATTCATCTAGTACGAGTACTTCTACATCACTTTCTGACAGTGCAAGCACATCGACAAGTGACTCTACTAGTACAAGTACTTCCACTTCGGATAGCGCAAGCACTTCTACAAGTGATTCATTGAGTACTTCTGTCTCCGATAGCACGAGCACTTCTGTAAGTGAATCAACTAGTACTAGTACATCTACTTCGCTTTCTGATAGTGCAAGCACTTCTACAAGTGACTCTACTAGTACAAGTACTTCTACGTCTGATAGTACAAGTGCTTCACTAAGTGATTCGACTAGTACATCAATATCACTCTCTGATAGTGCAAGCACGTCGACAAGTGACTCTACTAGTACAAGTACATCGACGTCCGATAGTACAAGTACTTCTCTAAGTGATTCTGCTAGTACTTCTGTCTCTGACAGCACGAGCACGTCTGTAAGTGATTCATCTAGTATGAGTACTTCTACGTCGCTTTCTGACAGTGCAAGCACGTCTACGAGTGACTCATCTAGTACAAGTACGTCGACTTCTGATAGCACAAGTACTTCTCTAAGTGATTCTACTAGTACTTCTACGTCACTCTCTGATAGTTCTAGTACGTCATTGAGTGATTCTGCTAGTACAAGCACTTCGACATCTGATAGTGCAAGTACGTCTGTAAGGAATTCTACTAGTACGTCTATTTCTGCTAGTACGAGTACGTCTGTGAGTGATTCATCTAGCATGAGTACTTCTACGTCACTTTCAGACAGTGCAAGCACATCGACAAGTGAATCATCTAGTACAAGTACGTCGACTTCTGATAGCACAAGTACTTCTCTAAGTGATTCTGCTAGTACAAGTACTTCGCTTTCTGATAGCGCAAGTACGTCATTGAGCGATTCATCTAGCACGAGTACTTCGCTTTCTGACAGTTCTAGTACTTCTATGAGTGACTCAGCTAGTACACAAACGTCGCTTTCTACTAGTACGAACGAATCAATGAGTGAATCATCTAGCATAAGTTCTTCATTATCTAATAGTGTAAGTACTTCTACTTCAGGTAGTACTAGTACATCATTGAGTGGTTCATCTAGTACGAGTACGTCACTTTCTGACAGTTCTAGTACGTCATTGAGCGACTCATCTAGCGTGAGCACTTCTACTTCGGTTAGTACGAGCACTTCTCTAAGTGGTTCGACAAGCACGAGTACGTCGTTTTCTGATAGTTCTAGTACGTCATTGAGCAATTCATCTAGTGATAGCACTTCTATTTCAGATAGTACAAGTACTTCGTTAAGTGATTCTGCTAGTACAAGTACTTCACTTTCTGACAGTACGAGTACTTCATTGAGTGGATCAGCTAGCACAAGTACTTCTACTAGTACGAGCACTAGTACATCGCAAAGTGATTCTACTAGTACGAGCACGTCACTTTCTGACAGTACAAGCACTTCATTGAGCGGTTCGACTAGTACGAGTACATCACTTTCTGACAGTTCTAGTACATCATTGAGCGACTCATCTAGTGATAGTGCCTCTACTTCGGATAGTACAAGTACTTCATTAAGCGATTCATCTAGTACGAGTACGTCGCTTTCTGACAGTTCTAGTACGTCGCTAAGTGGTTCATCTAGCACAAGTACTTCTACTTCGGTTAGCACAAGCACTTCACTAAGTGATTCTACTAGCACGAGTACGTCGCTTTCTGACAGTTCTAGCACTTCTCTAAGTGGTTCAACTAGTACGAGTACGTCACTTTCTGATAGTTCTAGTACGTCATTGAGTGAGTCTTCTAGTGATAGTGCCTCTACTTCAGATAGTACAAGTATTTCATTAAGCAGTTCGACTAGCACGAGTACGTCACTTTCTGACAGTTCTAGCACTTCTCTAAGTGGTTCAACTAGTACGAGTACGTCGCTTTCTGATAGTTCTAGTACGTCATTGAGTGAGTCTTCTAGTGATAGTGCCTCTACTTCAGATAGTACAAGTACTTCATTAAGCAGTTCTGCTAGCACGAGTACGTCACTTTCTGATAGTACAAGCACTTCTCTAAGTGGTTCGACTAGTACGAGCACGTCACTTTCTGACAGTTCTAGTACGTCATTGAGTGAATCATCTAGTGACAGTGCCTCTACTTCGGATAGTACAAGTACTTCATTGAGTGGTTCGACTAGCACGAGTACATCACTTTCTGATAGTACAAGCACTTCTCTAAGTGAATCATCTAGTACGAGCACGTCACTTTCTGACAGTTCTAGTACGTCATTGAGCGACTCATCTAGTGATAGTGCCTCTACTTCGGATAGTACAAGTACGTCATTGAGTGGTTCGACTAGCACGAGTACGTCACTTTCTGATAGTACGAGCACTTCGTTAAGTGAATCATC